>PAZL01000029.1 GCA_002715485.1 Aequorivita sp.
AAAGAGAAACATAGGAAATAAAAAAACTAAGACCAGGAAACCTTTCATAGTAAGTAGCAGCTTATTGCTTATTCAAAATTCGTTTCAGCAACGACCGTTCTTCCCTCGCATAGGCATAGCCATATTTATTTCCGTAGCCAAAATTGTTCAGATTTACATTGTTCAAAACAATAGCCACATTTGCCAATCGGCCATCATCGATTGCATCTTGTGGAAAATCGAGCAAACGTTTATCTGTATAACCAGCACGCACTACGTACAGCGTAATATCCGCCAACTTGTTAATCAAAATAGTATCTGTAACCAACATCGATGGCGCAGTATCCATAATGATATAATCAAACTCTTTTTTAAGTTCTTCCACAAAGGTTGTGGTCCGCTTCTGCATTAACAATTCAGCAGGGTTAGGTGGAATGGCACCAGAGAGAACAATACTCAAATTTTCATTGTAATCACTTTGCGACACAACATCTTCTACCTCAATATCGTCATATACAATATATTCTGTAAGTCCTTTGCTATTTTTTAAATGCTCTGGCAAATACCGTTGCAATTGTGGATTACGAATATCAGCGCCCACAAGCACTACCTTTTTCCCTGTAAGGGATAAGGTCAATGCTAAATTGAAAGCCACGAAAGTTTTTCCTTCGCCCTTTATAGTTGATGTTACAATGAGTGTTTTCCCTTTCTCGTTTTCTTCGAGTTTATTGATAAATAGATACTGTAGATTGGTCCGCAATATTCTATAGGCTTCGGCCATAATACTACGGTCGTTATGCTGTATTAAATCTGCTTCGTTGCGTTTTATTCTCGGGATTTCTCCAATAATTGGCGTAGCTGGAAGATGGCGTTCCACATCTCTTCGGGAGGCTACTTTTGTATTTAAAAGATTAACTCCATAAATTCCCATAAAAGGAATCAAAAGTCCTGCTAAAAGTGCCCCCAAGTATATTAAAGGTTTTTTGGGGGAAACAGGCTTTTTTGTACTGTATGCATTATCCACAACTTTAGCCTTGGGCGATGTTGCCGCCAATGTAATTGATGCTTCTTCCCTTTGCTGAAGCAAGAAAAGATATAGCTGCTCTTTGATAGTCTGCTGTCTTTCAATACCTCTAAAAATCTTTTCCTTTGCTGGTACTTGTGCTATACGCGAATTCAATGTAGATTCCTGATAATTAATATCTTTCATTGCAATTTTTAAAGCATTGCTCGAATTTTTTAAACTGCTCAGAATACTGGAACGCATCTGCTCAATTTGCGTGTCTACATTTTGAACAACAGGGTTCTTTTCAGTTGAACTCTGTAATAATTTATTGCGATATAGAATTAACTGGTTATAATTATTAACTGCCCCTGCCACTTCTTCACTTTCAATACCGATATTAGATGGTAAAAGCTCATTATTAGAGCTATTTTCCATATAATCGATCATTGTTTTAGAGAGTTCCAACTGTGTTCCTACATCTAATTGCTTTTTATTAAACTCACTAGCATTTTCAAGTATTATCTGTGCCTCGGCCTGAATATCGGTCAGCCTGTTATCGCTTTTGAAAATCTGCTTATTACGCTCCACAGAATCTAGCTCACGAGTAATAATCTCAAGTCTTGAGTCTATAAATGCAGATGTATTTCTTGCAATTTCATTTCTATCAGCAATTGCATCTTGATTGTATTGTGATACAAGCTCGTCGAGAAAATCCTCAGCCTTTTCGGTTACTGGAGTTAGCATACTCAGCTCGAGCACATTGCTGGATTTAATTTCGTTTTCTATAACAACTTTACCTTGGTAATCCAGTGCCACGTTCTCAATAGGGCGATATGTTACAACCACGGTCCTATCTAAAAAGGATTCAAAATTTTCTTTATTCTCAAGATTTGGAAGAATGGTTATTTCGCCAAATGGCAAAGAAAGTTGTTCCCCAAATTTATAAGTTCCCTCAAAAGTTTTTGCCTCATCTTCCAATATAAATTCGGTGGCAGATAGCACTTCAATGTACAATTTTGGAACACTTATTTTGTTCCCTATCTCCTTAAAAGATTGATATTGTACATTAAAAGGAATGTAGGAATAAATTTCAGAAGTTTTTATTGCGCCTACCGATTCGTATTTTATGTTTAGCCCAAGTTCCTTTATTGTTTTTGATATGATACGTTTGGAATTAAAAATAGCCAATTCATTATCAATCTTGCTAGTATTGAATCTTGACAGAAAACTACCAAATTGTGAAAAAGCAGCCATCTCCATTGGGCTACTGGCGCTTTTTTCGTCTTTGATGATTATGGTTGCGCGGGTTTGGTAGAGTGCGGTGGTATATCTTAAATAAATAAATGCAAGTACCAAAGCAACTACGGCGCCTAAGACAAAAAGATACCAATAGCGTGTATATTGTTCAATTATTTCGCGGATTGATGTTTCCTTGGTCTCTGGCTTATATCGGTTTTCCTCCATAACAATTGGGGGTATATTATCGGGTTAAAAGAATAACGGTGCTTAGTACAACCGTTACGAGTGAAAGAAGCGCGGGAACATCTGGAATAAACCCTGATTTGCGGACTCCTTTTAACGAAGGCTCAACGTAAACTATGTCGTTCTGCTTTAAAAAATAATAAGGTGATGTAAAAAGGTCTGAACTGGTATAGTCAATCCTGGCTACTTTACGCACACCATTTTCTTCACGTATAACCGTAACCTCCGTACGCTTTCCGTCTATGGTCAAATCTCCTGCCAAGGCAATTGCCTCTGGCAAGGTGACCCGTTCGTCCTGAATTCGGAAGACACCGGGATTTCTCACTTCTCCAATTACCGTTATTTTGAAATTGATGATACGTACATCCACTACCACATCCGTTATATATTCTGAAAGCTTGGCTTTTAATTCCTCTTCTACTATACCTCTTGTTTTTCCCATCACTGAAAGGGTACCCAAAACTGGAAAACGAATATCTCCATCAGCATCCACTAAATACCCCTGTAACTGTATGTTGTTTGTTACGGGAGCTCCTTCTGAACCAATAGTGCGTTTGAATGGCCTTACTACTTCCTCGTCTATGGAAGATACGGTTATATAAAGAATATCATTGGGCTCAATGATAGGCTCAAAAGAGGTTTCAATTTCTTTCAAGTTTAGATTTTCAGCATCTTGAAAATACAAGATTTCCTTTTTTGTAGCACAAGAAAAAAGACTTGAACAGATTAAAAGCAGTATTGCAATTTTATTCATTAAAGTTATTTTTTAAGGCGCAAATATAAGGCCTTCATATATTATAGCAGGTGTTTATTTAGTATCTCTGGGGATGAAAATTCGAGATTATGTGTGTTTCTGAACATCCAAAACTTCAAATTCTGAATTTTTGCTCAAAAACTCTGGAATCAATTCTTTTAACTTTTTTACTATTTCTTTACTTTTTCCGTTTTCAGAAATAGAAATAATTTCTTGCATCTTGGCAGCTATTAGCTCATATTCCACAACGGGAACTTTAGAAACCATAATTTTGGGGTGATAGGTAGGCAATGAGGTACTACTGTCGTTCAACAATTCTTCGTATAACTTCTCACCGGGTCTTAGCCCTGTGATTTCAATATCAATATCCTCATATGGTTTTAATCCCGAAAGACGAATCATTCGTTTCGCCATGTCAAGAATTTTTATGGGTTTGCCCATATCGAAAACGTAAATTTCGCCTCCATTACCCATAGTTCCAGCCTGTAGCACCAATTGGCAGGCTTCACTTATGGTCATAAAATATCTAATAATATCTTTATGGGTTACGGTTAATGGCCCGCCAGCTGCAATTTGCTTTCTGAAATAAGGAATAACAGATCCGTTGGAACCCAATACATTTCCAAAACGGGTTGTGATAAAGCGTGTATTGTTGTTAACGTGATTTTGAAGTGATTGTACATACATTTCCGCAGCACGCTTTGAAGCTCCCATTACATTTGTTGGGTTGACAGCTTTGTCCGTAGAAATCATTACAAATTTATCAACATTGTGCTTTACTGAGAGATTTGCTAAATTGATAGTCCCGCCAATATTCACATAAATTGCTTCGTGCGGATTCTTTTCAATTAAAGGTACATGCTTATATGCCGCGGCATGATAAACCAAGTCAAACTTGTATTTTGCAAAAAGCATTTCCATCCTTTCGCGGTTTCTTATATCTGCTAATAGGATTGAAAAACTCAAACCTTCGTGATGCTGATTCATGTAAAGTTCCATATCATGGAGGGCAGACTCAGCGTTATCCAAAATGACAATTTTCATTGGCTTAAAAGCCGCCAATTGTTTTACAATTTCACTTCCAATAGAACCCGCACCCCCAGTAACTAAGATAGTTTTGCCCCGCAGGTCGTTTTTTATGAGTTCCACATCCATGGCTATTTGAGAGCGCTCTAGCAGATCTTCAATCTGAATAGGTTTTATCTGTGTTTGAATATCCTCTTTTCTATTCCAGTGTTCCACAAGAGGCACATTAAAGATTTCAACCTTATTTGCCAAACAAGCTTCAACAATTTGATTTTTTTCTTTAATGTTAAGAGATTCGCTAACTATTAAAACTCCATCTAGGTTATGCTGAGCCAAAAGTTCAGTAAACTCATTGGATTCCGTAGTTATGGGCACTGAAAAAACTGGCTTGTTCAGAATTTTCAAACTCTTATTTATTTGGTTTTCAGTAATAAAGCCCACCAATTTGTATGGAAGGTTTGATTCTGTAGTTAGGGCTTTACCCAAGGAGATTGTTTGATCATCCGTGCCCAGTATCACTACTCTTTTCTTTAGCTTTCCAGTCGCACTAGCCTTTAGATATTGATATGCTTCTTTTACAGCAATTCTGAAGAAAAGCATAAAGGTGAAGGAAAAAAACATGTAAAGTAAAATTCCTGTAGTAAGGAATATTTTGTTCCCTGCGAAGGCAAAGTAAATATAGTTGAAAATAACAGCTGTTATAGCTGTTAAAAAAGAAGAAGACGCTACTTTAAAGACATCTGTAAATGTGGAGTGGCGAACAATCCCTGCATAAGTTCTTAAAGCATAGAAAAAGAAAATATTAATGGATAAAAGAAAGACCGCCCTAAAAGGAGTAGGCCAGGTGGAATGAAAATTTAAAGGCGTGCCATCCAATATCAAAAACATTAGGGCGAAAGAAATGATACATATAAAAATGTCCAATAAAAACACAGCCCAACGCGGAAGATATTTTTGATCTAAAAAGGTCAATTTTTTTGTTCGCATTATAATTTTTGAAAAAAGAGTAATATTATGAAACACGATTCATTCGATTTGGGGCTACAAATATACCTCAATTATCGATGAAACGCACTAAAACATCGTTAATCTTAACTTTTTCTTTAATTGTCAAATTCGAACCAGAGGGTAAACAAAGGCCGATATCGAATAGATTCTCTGAAACTTTCCCGCCAAAATATGGAGCATTCTTAAATACAGGCTGTAAATGCATCGGCTTCCATAACGGTCTGCACTCAATATTATTTTCTGCCATTGCCAACCTAATTTCTTCACTTGAAAAACCACAAACATTTTTATCTACAAGAACACAGGAAAGCCAATGGTTTGAAAAATAATTTTTGTTAGGTTCTGTGAATAATTTAACTCCATCTGTATTCTTAAAGATATCTTTGTAAAAGTCGTTCATTTTTCTTCGCAAAGCAACGTGTTTGTCTAATATCTCCATTTGTCCGCGACCTATGCCTGCTGAAATATTGCTCAACCTATAATTATAACCTATTTCAGAATGTTGGTAATGTGGTGCCGCATCCCTTGCTTGAGTTGCCAAGAAAATAGCTTTTTCCTTGTGTTTCAAATTTCGGGATACCAAAGCACCTCCTCCCGAAGTTGTAATGATTTTGTTTCCATTGAAAGATAGGATGGATATATCTCCAAAGGTGCCACATTTTTGTCCCTTATAACTGCTTCCCAATGCTTCGGCACTATCCTCAACTATCGGGATTTCATATTTTTCTGAAATTTTCTTTATTTCTTCAGCTCTGTAGGGCATTCCGTAAAGATGAACGGCTATGATTGCTTTGGGTTTTTTACCCTTTGCAATACGGTCTTTTATAGCTTCCTCCAAATGGTTCGGACAAATGTTCCAAGTTTCGGGTTCGCTATCAACAAAAATTGGAGTTGCCCCTTGATAGACTATGGGGTTTGCAGAGGCAGAAAATGTCATACTTTGGCAGATTACCTCATCACCTTTACCCACTCCCAATAAAATTAAGGCTAAATGCAATGCTGCGGTTCCCGAACTCAAAGCTGCAACGTGGTTTCCATTCCCAAGATAGCTTTCCAAATCTTTTTCAAAACCTATTACATTTGGGCCCAGAGGTGCAATCCAATTAGTATCGAAAGCTTCTTTAACAAAAGATTGCTCTGTACCGCCCATATGGGGAGAAGAAAGGTATATTTTTGATTCTGACATAACTGTCTACAATTTTTTTGCAAAAGTAAGCAGTTTTAGAAGTATGCCCGCACTTTATCGCTATAAAGTTACCAACCAATTCCACAATAGTTTACGGTTACTGCTTACTATCAAAATATAAATAATTATTGCTTGTCTCAATTTCCACCATCTTGACTCGTAATTTGTATCCTTAATTCAAATCCCTCCCGTTTTACGCAATAAACACTTCCATAAAATCCTTAAATCTTCTAAAAAAGATTGATTGTAATAGTATTCAAGGTTCATTTGCACTTTATCAGGAAATATAACCGTGTCGTTATAGTACAGAGGATCCTGCTGTGCAGCCAAGAGTGTCTCCTCGTTAAAATATTTCAGTGCAGCCCTACTGCAAAACCCAGGTTTTAATTTTAGAAGCTTCCGGGAATCTCCCTGCAATTGGTCATAATAGCCGGGTATATCGGGCCGTGGCCCTACAAAACTCATTTGCCCCAGAATGATATTTAAAAGTTGTGGCAACTCATCCAACTTGGAACGTCGCAGAAATTTACCATAATTTGAAATATTTCCCTTTTTATTATGCATACTTCGGATTTTATAAATAGTGAACAGTTTACCATACTGCCCTACCCGTGTTTGAAGAAAAAGGCCTTTGCCTGTATCTATAAAAGCAAAAAAAATTAATATAAGGATTAACCAACCGAAAATTAGCAAGATTGTGATAGCAAGGGATATGTCAAATGTTCTTTTGATAAAAGTGCGTATTTTGGGTTTGATTTCTAGGTTTAGGTCTAGTGTTCAGTAGGCGGTGGGGAGCTGTCTCTTCTTGTATAATAATATGAAATCAATAATAAATTAGTTTTGCTTGATAATCTTAGCAGGAATACCCACGGCTGTACAGTTTGAAGGTAAGGACTTAGATACAACCGCCCCCGCCCCTACAACAGCATTTCTACCAATTTCCAATTGGTTGATAATTTTCGCTCCAGTGCCAATATATACACCCTGATGAATAATCACTTCCCCAGAAATATTAACGGAAGGCATGGCCGAAGAGTAATGTTTAATTATTGTATCATGGCCCACAGTACACATTAAGTTTAATATAACAAAATCTTGAATTTCTATATTGCATGTAAGAACAGTCCCTGCGCAAATTATACATCCTTTCCCAATTGAAACAAAATCATCACTACAAATTACAGAAGGATGTATAAGAGTAGGGAATTTTACATTCACATTTTTTAATTGGTCAATTATTTTTTGCTTTGTTTCTGGTGCACCTATAGCTATAGCAACATAAGTTGATGATGATAATTTATTCAAATCTGATATACCCCCCAATACTTTATAACCATTAACCAACGTTCCTTTTTCGATACCGTCATCATAAAATCCTAAAAAATTATAGGTTGAGCGAATTTTATTAATATCGTCCACCAATACTTTTACTTCCCTCCCAAAACCTCCTGCTCCTATTATTACAATATTTTTCATAATTAATCTCCTTTAAACGCTTCAGCCGTAGCTTGGCCATCGGATGAAATCCCTTCTGATACCACTACTTTTTTTAAAGTTAAGAACAGTATTTTCAAATCTAATGCAAAGCTTTGGTGGGCTACATACCAAACATCATATTCAAACTTTTGTTCCCAACCGATGGCATTGCGGCCATTTATCTGTGCCCAGCCAGTAATCCCTGGTTTTACGTTATGCCGTATTCGCTGCCGATCAGTGTATAAAGGTAAGTATTCGGGCAATAACGGGCGTGGACCCACAAAGCTCATATCGCCTTTTAAAACATTTAGTAATTGTGGTAATTCATCCAAAGAGGTTTTACGCACAAAGCTACCTACAACAGTAAGTCGTTCCGCATCTGGCAACAATTGTCCTTCTTTATCTCGCCTATCGTTCATGGTCCTAAACTTCACTATTGTGAATATGCGTCCCCCTTTTCCCGGTCTTCGTTGGTAGAAAAAAGGTTTACCATGGTTTGCTATAGCTAGACACAACCAGACCAATAAAAAGATAGGACTTAAAAGGATTAAACCTAATAAAGCACAGATAAAATCTAAAAAGGGTTTTATGGTATCTTGATAATTCAATGGTTATGATTTTTTTACAAAAATAGAATTAAAATCAACTGTAATTAAGCTTAAAAATGAGCAATTATTTATCTTTTCCAAGCAATCGTTGATACTCAAATAGCAAAGCATCCCAAACCTGCTGCCGTTCATAATGTAATGTAACCCTTTCCCTACTATTTGCTTTTAAATTGGCAAATAGCGAAGGCTTTGTACTTAATTGTTTTATTGAATTGTAAAGTGCTTGCGTATCTTTTGAGGGAATTATTAATCCATTTTTCCCGTGTGCAATAATTTCGTTACAGCCATTTATATCTGTCACTATAGATGGTAACCCCATAGCTCCTGCCTGCATTACCACATTTGGAAAACCTTCACGATAGCTTGGAAATACCAATGCATCAGCAATTGAGAAATACGGACGTACATCGCTTTGATAACCTACGGTGTAAATATTTGGGTGCTTTTCAATAGTGCTCAAGGTTTCTGGTAATAAGGGATCCAGGTCATTTTCAAAAGGGCCTACCAATAAGAGTGAAATAGTATTATTTGAATCGGAAAGTTTTGAAAAAGCAGTAATCAATTCATTTATACCTTTATCCTTTACCAAACGGCCCACAAAAATATAAAGGAAATGCCCCTGCGGAATTTTCAATTTATCGCGCAGTGAGATTTTATCATTTTCTGAATAGCTCACTGGGTCAAAATATTTAGTATCAATTCCATTGCTACTTCCATTCCCAATTATTGAAAGCTTTGATGCCTTTGTGAAATTTTCGGCAATAATGAAATCATAAAGGCCCTTTGAGTTTGGGTAAACTTCGGTGGCAAATCTGTAAGTAAGTTTTTCAACGAAATTCAAAACCTTTCTTTTAAACCCCGATGCTTCCATTAACGGCATTCCAGCAACGGTGTGTAATCGGTTTGGAACCCCAGCAAACCAGGCGGCTGTCATTCCCACAATACCAGCCTTTGGTGTATGGGTATGAACGATTGACGGCTTTTCTTTTTTAAGGAAGCGATACAGTTTAAAAACCGCTGCTATGTCTTTTATTGGAGTGATTTTTCGCGTAAGCTCTAATGAAAACACTCGCACTCCTTCCTTCTTTCCATAGGCTTCCAGTTTTTCCTTTTCAGCAGAAATTGCCACCACCTCAAAATATGCTTTCATAAATCCCAACTGGCCTTCGAGCAACTTTTCAAGGGAAATGGGCACTGTTGTTATGCGGACAAGCTTTTTCAATTCAATTTCATTTTTTTATGCAGCTGACTTTATTGCTCTCTTTATTAGGGTCAACCATTGTTTATAAACTACTTCTTCCCTATAATTATCATAAACATATTGGTAACCATTCTGCCCAAAATCTTGTCTTTCCTTTTCTGAAATTTGCATCATTCCAACAATTCTTTCCGCTAATTGCTCTGGGTTTTGCTTTTCAAATAAGAAGCCACATTCTGAATTGAGAACAAGACTTTCACAACCTGGAATTCTTGAGGATATTACGGGAAGTTTATGAGCCATTGCCTCCAAAATTGCATTTGGTGTTCCCTCCCATAAAGATGAAAGCACCAGTGCATCAGCTGCTTGTAAGTACTCACCTGTATTTTGAACAAACCCAACTATCGAGACCAATTCTTCTATTTCCATACTCTTTAATTTATCAAATGGCCATTTTTGATCAAACGTATGACCCAAGACAAATAGTTTTACGGGAATGTTTTTATCCTTTAAAATCTTGATTGCGACAAATAGTGTAATATAATCTTTTTGTGGACGAAAATGTGCTAGGCTAATAATAGTAAAGACCTTGGTTTTATTGCTGTTGCTATGCGATTCTGAAATTTTAATAGCATTATTTTGCAAAACAGATTTCTTGGGGTTTGTTAACTTCTGGGCAATAAACTTTTTTAATGCATATTCAGAGTTAAATGTAGACAACGTGTCAATGTTATAGCTTATTCGATAAAGCCAAAAATACAGATTAGAAATCTCATTGTTTCGAACTGAAGTTATTAATGGAATACCCGAAAAAAATTTGAGCATTCTGCAAATCAAATTCATACCGAACATAAATGAAATCATTAAATCTGGTTTTTCTTTTTTGACAAAACGCAGTAATTTGAAAAGTCCAACTAAAGATTTATAGTTTATGAATTGAACCCCGATTCCTGCTTTTGTTAATTCTTCATGAAAATCGTTATGCGCAAGCCCATAAATAATTTTTACATCATAATTTTTTTTGCCAAAAACAATGCGAGTTTTACCAATTGGTTTTCTGCACCACCTTTTGCTAGTGAAATGGAAAATAAAAAAATGCTATGATTATTTGATTTTAGCATTAGCAAGGTTGCTTTTATATGAATTCATTAAAATAAAAAATACTATTATAATAAAAGGAAAAACCATCGTTTTCTGGCGAACCGCAATTCCCAAATTGATGAGAATATATGCCGACGGAATGCTCAATGTAAAAATTGATAAAAAAGAGAACCAAAAAAATGATTTGTACAGGTAATTTATCTTGGTTCTGATTCTTCTAAAGATATTAAGAAAAATAAGTACCCAAAGTGAATTTTCAACAGAGGAAATAAGCAGCAGTGGACTATTTGCATCAAAAAACAAAGGCCTAAACATATAACTCAACCATTTCACCAAAAGGTTTTGATTGGACATATCTATAGATGTTCCACCTTCCACTTTTGTGGTTTCCAATGCTTCAAATTGCGCAATCAACGATTCGGTTTCTGTAAAACCTACTCGGGCCATCAAGAAGGGGAACAAAAAATATAAGGCAATTAACAAAAAAAAGGAAGCGGCTATTTTATAAAAAAGCTTAAGCCTTTTGTTTAAAAATAATTGTGTAAAACCAAAAGCTAGTAAAATAAAAAACAGTACATGTAATCTAATAAATGCCACAAGAAGAATTGGAAAAATATATAAAAACCATTTTTTCCTAAAGAAATATAAATACGCAAGAAAGCTTATTCCAAAGAAAATCAATGAATCTTTACCGATAGCTACTGACCAAAAATGTATGTTTGGCAGTAAGAGCAGGTAAAACCATTTTGTAAATTTAACATTTGAAATTCCTATTAATATTTTTAATAAATAATAGTAGCCCAAAAGCCCGAAAAAGGAATAAACGAAAAAGGACCCAAAATATGTTAGTCCCAAAAACTTTACCAACGGATATAATGTGAAGTAAATAAAGGTTGTTCCCTGACCAAAAGTTTCTCCCCAATTATCAAACAAAAAAAGTACGCGACGGTAATAACCGATTGAGTCAGCAACATTATTTAACGTATAGAAGTAATATACAAAAGTAAAAAATAGATGTGTGATGCCTACCAAGGCAAACAAACGTACAAACTTCACCGAAACATCTCGAAACTTTTGCGCCAATGCCACTATTCCAATGATATACATCAATATCACGGAAATATCCAAAATGGTGACCCGGGTCAATATTTCGCGGGAAATTTCCATTATTCCTTTAAAAAGTTTTCCATCATTATAGCTTGTGGGTTAAATGTGCCCGCTACGAAGCTCAAATCTTTTTTCCAATAGCCTGGACAAGCATCGTAGGCTTTCATCGAAAACCCAAAACATACCTCTACTATCTTAGGAACTTTGTTTTTATCATAAACAAAATCAAAAGCCAAACATTGGCCGCCAATTTTTTCTGTCACATTAAAAGCTATTTTTACCGTTTCCAGGTCAATTTTTGAAACGTCAAAATCCAGCTTACCGCTGCCAGAGGCACGAAAGTCATTTTCTTTGTTAAAACGTCTTATCCCAAAAGCGATCTCACCTACAACAATAATACGTGTATCAAAAGCATTATTTGGCATAAACTCTTGAAAATAGACATATCCTTTTTCGGCATTTGCCAATGAACGCTCCCTTTTATTCTTTTTGAAAAATCCTATGGTTTTCTTCGCCAATTTTATGGGATCTTTTATCTGCTTTGCAATACGCAGTTTTTGGTCAAAGTTGCCAAGCGCTGTGGCTGTAGATACTATACCTTCGGAAAACAGTTTTCTTATATACTCCTCGCCTTCAGTTTTTGAATTAATCAATTTTACATTTGTGGAGCCAGCGCCTCTTTTAAGTTTTGCAACTAAAGGCAATTCGGAAGTGTTTAAAAATTTTATGGCATCTTCCTTTTCATAGAAAACCGTGCTTTTAACCAATGGAGCACAAATACTCTCAAACAAATATTTCTGTGCCACCTTATCGTCAAAATGCCATCTCGTGTTGAAGTTGGGAAAGGTTTTAATATCCATATTATCTGCAGCGTTCATTACATAGGGATAAACCATTAAATCTTGGGATGAAGCGTGGTTTAGATGCCACATTAAATGGGTAATACTTTCTTTTTTGAAAAGCTCCAGAATATTATTTTCAAAACAATTTACCAATAGATATTCAATGCCATTTTGCTGGCAGTATGTAACCCACCGTTCCGTAAAACCTCCTTCTCTGTTATGTATGGCTATTTTCATTAGTATTGTTTAATAAGAATTGCAGGATTACCGCCAAAAATAGATTTTGCTGGCACATTACCTTTTACAATACTTCCGGCTGTAATAATAGCACCTTCACCTATTTTTGTTCCTCCTAAAATGATACAATTTGCCGCTATCCAAACATTGTCTGCTATAATAATAGGGTTACCATGATCTTTGGTATTAATTCTATTTTCTGGGTTTTCCATACATAGCTCATGACCATTCCCGTCAATAATATTAGTGTTAGCTGCTATTAAGCAATTATTACCAATTTGAATTTTATTGAATGCATGTATACAAGTGCCGTGGACACGCGTATTTTCACCTATTTCGATAACAGCATTGGGACGATCTGCAAATAATTTACATTTTGAAAACATATTTATATGATATCCAAAATTTGAAGAATTTATAGTAGAACCATTTCCTATGCTGATTTTTGCATCATTATGTTTTAAAATTTGGGGCATTAATTTAAAAACAACTTTTTTCCCCAAGTGTAAATCTTCAAAAGTATAGACCCAATAGGTAACACATTTGTAAAATAATTGGTTAAATAATCCTTTAATTCGCTTCATCATATTTCCATTTAAACCAAAGATGTCCGCCCATTAAAAAGCGAGCAATTAACAAATTTGCAGCAGCCCCAATAATATTAAAAAAATATATCAACGGAAAAGCCAAAACAAACCCAATAAGCGATGAAAGGATCGTATTTTTCATCACCAGTTTATCCTTTCTTCGGATGATAAAATAATTCAATCCAAAAATATCATAGGCCGTGTAACCTATAATACTTAACGATAACAAGATTAAAATTAACAGTGCATTTTTATATTCCATATCCAAATACCAAAAAACCAACGGATAACCCAATATGGGTAAGGCGGCCAGTAGCAATCCTAAACCCAACATTAAATTTCTGTACTTTGGAAAGGCATCCTTTCTTCTGTTGAGGAATGGAAAGAATACTCTTGAAACCACATTGAGCAATACGACGCAAAGGTCTATAATTTTTTTCAGGGCATCATAAATTCCTACTAAATAAGTGGTCGTGAAAATACCAAGGAGCAACGTATTTGTGTTGTTATAAAGGTTGGGCAAAAACTGATTTATGAAAATAGGAAAATTGTCCTTGATTGTGTTACGTACCATTTTAAAATGTAGCCATCGAAACTTAATTTTATATTTTTTTATAAGAATATATTGCCCAACCAAACCTGCACCAATAAAGCCAGCACTTTGAAGGAGTGGGTAAATCCAATAATCTTCTTTTTCTGTGATAAAAATAAAAACACAAATGGTAAAGAAAAGCTTGATGCCAATATTCAAAAGAGAGATATACTTCATCTTTTCAATTCCCTGAAAAAACCATTCTGGAAACAGGCCATACCCTAAAAGCAAGGGCATGGTTAGAAAAAAAACAGTCCGCTCTTCATAAAATGGGGGGTAAAGAAGTACAATAGTAGTAAGTATAAAAAAGGAAAATATTAAAAACATTCCCTTCACAATAAGCACTTTGCTGTAAATTATATTCAGCTTTTCTGGGCTATTTCGAAAGACCGCTACATCACGCGTAGCAGTAATTTTAAAACTATAATCGGTAATTGATTGAAAATAGGCAACCAATGATGCAGCCAAAATGACGATTCCGTAATTTGAAAATCCTAAAACGCGCAACAAATAAGGCAGTGTAATTAGGGGCAATAGCATTCCCACTAGCTGTAATGCTGATAAAGACACAAAATTTTCCAACAGTACCTTTGCGTCTTTCCCTTTAAAAATGTCGAAATATTTCTTCAATCCGGAACCCTTAAGCCGAAAAATCGGTCGTAAAATTAAGCCTGCAAAGATACCACGCTCGTTTTGGTATTCAGCTATCAATTTGCACAAAAATTCCCTCTAAATGTATTTTAAAGGGAATTTTTGGTTGTTTATCGAGAATTTCATTAAATATTATACAATCATTCCCGCAGCAACAGTCTCATGTGTTGCATCATCAATCAACACAAAACTGCCGGTAAGTCTATTGTCACGATATTCGTCAACCATCAACGGACGCGTAGTTCGAATACTGATTCGGGCAATGTCGTTCATTTTTAATTCCTTGTCCTCTTCTTCGCGAGCGTAAGTGTTAATGTCAATTTTATACACAACCTCTTTTATCATCGCTTTTTGCTCGTTAGAAGTGTGCACTATCGTATATTTAGCTCTAGGTCTTGCTGGTGAATTGTTAAACCAACACAACATAGCGTCAAATTCCTGTAATGCTTTTGGTTGATTATTTTCCTTAACAATCATATCGCCACGGCTGATGTCTATATCATCTTCCAAGCTAATGGCAACGGACATCGGCGCGAATACCTCTTCCAAAGAACCGTCCATAGTGTCAATGCCTTTAATTTTGGAAGTAAAACCGGAAGGCAATACAACTACATCGTCACCAGGCCTAAAGATTCCACTGGCAACACGGCCTGCATATCCTCGGTAATCTATAAAACCCTCCCGTTGTGGGCGTAAAACTGTTTGTACTGGAAAGCGGGCATCTATTTTATTGATATCGCTACTGATGTGCATCGTTTCCAAAGTATATAATAAAGGAGCGCCCTTGTACCAGTCCATGTTTTTGGACCGATTTACCACATTATCGCCATCCAAAGCACTAATGGGAAGAAACTGAATGTCCTTTACATATAATTTTGAAGAAAATTCTTCAAATTGATTAATGATTTTTTCATAAACCTCTTCTGAATAATCTACCAAATCCATTTTATTGATACAAACAATAATATGCGGAATCTGCAAAAGAGAAGCTATAAAAGCATGTCTTTTTGTTTGTTCAATTACTCCGTGACGGGCATCAATTAAAATTAAGGCAGCATTAGCGGTGGAAGCTCCCGTAACCATATTTCGGGTATATTGTATGTGACCCGGAGTATCCGCAATTATGAATTTACGCTTGGGAGTGGTAAAATACCTATATGCCACATCAATAGTTATACCCTGCTCCCGCTCATCGCGAAGCCCATCTGTAAACAAAGCAAGGTCAACACCCTCGTGACCTTTTTTACGACTGGTATTTTCTATAGCTTCCAGTTGGTCTTCAAAAATCGCCTTGCTATCGTAAAGCAACCTCCCTATCAACGTGCTCTTCCCATCGTCCACACTTCCAGCAGTAGTAAATCTTAGTAGTTGGTTTTTGTCTATTTCCATTATAATGCTTTAGGCCGTAAGCTATAGGCTTTAGGCTATTTTACTCTTTTAACTTTTTACTTAAATTATAAAGTTTTCCCTTAATATCATTTATTGACTTTGAAAGTTTATCTTCAGATTCAGTAGAAATAATGGATAAGTCTTTTGCCAGAATGAAAAAATACTCCAGTTCATGGGCAGATCCTAATGATATCTGTACAAATCTATTAAAATCCTTGTCTGAATCCCTTCCGCAGCCTTCACAAAAATTAGAAGTAATAGAATATGCAGCCCTTCGCATTTGCGTGGTCAATTGAAACTTTTCCGAATCAGGAAACCCAGAAGTAATTTTATAAACTTCCAAAACAAGTTCGTGACTTAAAACCCAAACATCATATTTCCTAAAATCCCTCATAAATTAATGCTTTAGGCTGTATGTTTTAGGCTTTATGCTTTGTGTCCTTTGCTTGTTATCTATTTTATTAAGTTTACGTCTTTGCACCCTAACTTTATATTATTTACTTCTTTTAAACATTCTTAATTTTTCACTTTATAAATCGAATATAGCTTATGGCTTACAGCCTACAGCCTACAGCTAAAAGTACCCCTGCCGCTTCCTATCCTCCATAGCTGTTTCGCTGCGTTTATCATCGCTTCGGTTGCCGCGTTCAGTCTGTTTCATTGCTGCAACTTCAACTACAATTTTCTCCAAAGTGTCGGCATCGCTTTCTATGCCGCCAGTAATGGTGATGTCTCCCAAAGTCCTAAATCGGATTTTTTTGCTTTCAATTTTTTCGTTTTCATCCAACTTTAAAAACTCGGAAACGGGAATCCAAGAATCGTTTCTCCAAACCACTTCGCGTTGGTGTGCCAAATACAGGGAAGGAATCTTTATATCCTCACGCTTTATATAATTCCAAACGTCCATTTCGGTCCAATTGCTTATAGGGAAAGCACGAAAATGCTCGCCTTCAAAATGTTTCCCATTTAATAAATTCCAAAGCTCCGGCCGTTGGTTCTTTGGGTCCCATTGCCCAAAATCGTCACGGTGTGAAAAAAAGCGTTCCTTGGCACGGGCCTTTTCCTCATCACGCCTACCACCACCTATTGCACAATCTATTTTGTTGCTTTCAATAGCATCAAGTAATGTTGTTATTTGAAGTGCATTACGTGTTGCGTTTTTTCCTTTTTCTTCAGCAACTCTTCCCGTGTCAATAGATTCCTGAACGGAGCCGACAATCAATTGAACGCCTAACGCTTCAATCAATTCATCGCGAAACTGAATAGTCTCTGGAAAATTATGGCCTGTATCCACGTGAAGCAACGGAAATGGAATCTTGGATGGATAAAATGCTTTTCTTGCCAAATGTGTTACCAGAATAGAGTCTTTTCCGCCTGAAAATAATATAACCGGATTCTGGAACTGTGCCCAAACCTCCCGGAGAATGTATATAGCCTCAGATTCAAGTTCATCCAAATAATTTAAATAGTACTTACTCATTTGCTATGCGTTAATTATGTTTAATTCGGGTTTCGTTAGTTTGCGATTCGTTAATTGGATATATAATCTTAATCGTTTATGATAAATCGTTTTCATAATCATCTTCAAATATAAATCATAAAGCTTACAGCATAAAGCCTAAAGCTTTGAACCAATAAATCTCATAATCAACGTCACCGCTTCTTCCACAGAAATCACAGTTGTATTTATTTCCACATCGGGAGCCATGGGTGCTTCGTAAGGGGCATTTACACCCGTGAAATTTTGAATTTCACCGGCTCGAGCCTTTTCATACAAACCTTTTACATCACGTCGTTCGCACTCTTCAATAGGTGTGTTTACAAAAACCTCAACAAAGTTTTCATAACCCACAATTCGTTTTGCGTTTTCGCGGTCTTCCCTATAGGGTGAAACGAACGATGCCAAAACTACCAAACCTGCATCAATCATCAAATTGGCTACTTCTGCAATTCTTCTAATATTTTCAGATCTGTCTTCTGGCGTAAAGGAAAGATTATTGTTTAAGCCCTTGCGCACATTATCTCCGTCCAATAGGTAGGTATGGATTCCTTTAACAAAGAGAGCCTTTTCCAACGCATTTGCAATGGTAGATTTCCCAGAGCCCGAAAGCCCCGTAAACCAAATTAACAACGGCTCGTGCTTTTTTAAATCACTCCTTTGCCGCTGTGTAATACTGAAGTTATGTGGAATTACATTTTCTTCCATAAAATTGTAAATTAATTTCTATTTGGCAGTCCGTAATTTGTGCGATACCAAACGCGTTCGTGAAGATAGTATAAAATCATTTTTGTCAAAAGTTCCGAAAGGCCAATCTTTAATCCTGTTAAAGGGTTTCCGGTAATGAGCCAAGAAAGTAACATAGTATCTAGCGTTCCTACACCACGCCAGGTAAGGGTTTTAAATACATGCCGTTTTCGACTTTCACGAATAATGCCTTTTTCCGAAAGATTAATGTTAAACCAAACCCTTTCGTGAAGATAGTATAGTATCATTTTGGTTATTACCTCCGCAAATCCAATTTTAAGCCCAGTCAACGGATTTCCTGTAATGAGCCAAGACAACAATATGGTGTCTAGTGTACCAACAATCCGCCAAGTAATGGTTTTGGCTATATGTCTTTTTCGGGATTGGTCCTTCATCTTACACTTTTACCAAGAAGTAATTGTTAAGTAAATTGGGCTTGTTGTATTGCATATTTTTTTCCGTGGTCTGATCAATTACCGAAACCCCTACAGCATTACAGATTGCGTGTCCTGCGGCCGTGTCCCATTCCATGGTTGGGGCAAAACGCGGATACAGTTGTGCAAGTCCTTCGGCTACTAAACAGAATTTTAATGAACTCCCTTTTGAAACAATTTCTACTTCATTTTGTTTTGCTATTTCTGCAATAAAATTTTTGGTTTCTTCATTCAAATGCGAACGGCTGCCTACAATTTTTACTACAGAAGCCTTACTTGGCTTTATTTCTTTAGCATTTTTTAAAATTTCCTCAACCGGATCATTTTCCGAAGAAATAATTATTTTCTTTGAAGTCTTACCGTCTGCAGATGTAAAATACAATTCTTTTGAAACAGGAACGTAAATTACCCCAAGTACGGGATTACCATTTTCAACCAAAGCAATGTTTACAGTAAATTCACCATTTCGTTTTATAAATTCTTTGGTGCCATCCAACGGGTCAACAATCCAACACCGGCTCCAGTCTTTTCTCTCAGCATAATCCAATTGCCTGTTTTCTTCACTTATAATAGGGATTACAGTAGATTTTAAATACTCATTTATTACCTCGTTGGCATTTTTATCGGCCTGTGTAAGGGGTGAATCATCCTTTTTTTGTTCCACATCAAAGTTTGTGTCATAAACCATTAGGATTTCTGTTCCGGCGGCTAAAGCAGCTTTTATTGCTACACTTAAAAGAGTATTCATTGTTAGGTTTTATTGAGTTTGGAAAGTTACAATTTTGAATTTAAAGAGAAGGTTTGAAACTATTGAAATACAAAGCAAATATTGGCTCCCTAAAAAAATCTTTGTAATTTTAAAGAAAAAGCAATTATGGGAGATACTGTTGACGGATTCGGAAAAAAACGCGACCACAACCAATATGGCGAGGTTAAAAAGGATAAGGACGAAATTGAAAAAGACACCAACTTGCCAAAACCCCCAAACCGGGCGAATGATAAAGATTCTAAAAAATAAAATAGCAAAATAATACCCCACCCGTGGATACTCCATAGCAAAGCCCTATCAAAGCCCTATCAAAGTCCTTGAATTGTAAGAAAATCGTCCATTTTTCCTACAAAAAATTTATTCTATTTTTTGAGCAATTTCAGGTACTGATTCTAGGTGTTTCATAGTTAAAAAAAGACTAAACTATTTCTTAAAATTGATTGCTATTCTAAGGTTAATTATCTTTGATTGAAACCTTAAAAAACTACATAATGAGCTATTTAAACCTCGATAAAAAGAAAACTTCTGCAACAGCAAAAGAACTAAATGTACTTCTAGCAGATTACCATTTGTACTATCAAAAATTAAGAAATTTTCACTGGAACGTAATTGGTCATAATTTCTTTGATCTTCACATCAAGTTTGAAGAAATGTACGACGACGCAAAATTGAAAATTGATGAAATTGCTGAACGTATTTTGACACTTCGTTTTCAACCTACCAGTAATTTTACCGATTATTTGAAGATGAGCAATATTAAGGAATCCCCATCTGAAACTAAAGATTTAAAGATGGTTGAAATTTTACTGGAAGATCACGGTAAATTACTGAAGCAAATGCGTACCGTAGTTGAAAAAGCAGATGCTGCTGGCGATGAAGGTACTATAGATATGATTGGTGGCTTTATTGGACATATAGAAAAGGTGAGTTGGATGCTAGATGCTTGGACAATGAAAACTGGAGAGGGCCACCCAGAAGCTTAAACTTTCCGATTTAAAAATTTAAAACTTGCTAGATATTTAAAGTATTTGGCAAGTTTTTTTTATTAAAAATCAAATCCCAATCCAAATGTAAGCCGTGTACCTTCGCTAGAATTAAATAGGCTGAGGTTAGCATTCACGCCCCCTGCCCCATTTATCCAAAAACCACCGCCACGGGAATTGTGCCATTTGTCTGAATTATCGTCACGCAACCAAACCCTTCCTAAGTCTCCCCCTCCGTAAATCCCGATTTGGAATGGCAATAATCCTATCTTAAACTCTGGAAAACTATAGCGCAAATCTGCACTACCCACCAAAAATGACTTGCCCGTAAAACGTTGTTCTCTATAACCTCTTAAGCCATTGTCACCTCCCAGGTTTGCAGCTTGATAAAACTGGTATTTCTGACCTAAATTCAATTGGTAGTTAATATTGGTTTTTAGTACTAAGGTTCTGTTTTTAACTAAAGTATTATAAAACCCAAGTCGTGTTTTTAAAAAGCCAAATAAATCATCCATATCCTCCAGATTATCCGTGATCCCGGCGTTAAGATCAAACAACATTCCTATCGTCGGGTTTTGGGGATCATCAAAACTTCTGTAATTGTAAATTCCTTCCAAGGTTACGAAGGAGCTTGTTTCTCCTTTATTTTCAACATCTGCTTGAGAAATAAAATTGGTTGGTGAGTTCCCTACTTCATAAGCGTCAAAGGTAGTTTGCAACTTAAAAAAGCTACCAAAATTACTATTGCGAAGCAATCCAATATTACCCGAAATATGCTGTACATCTACCCTATTATAATCATAACCATTTTCATCCTGCAGATTTTGGGTTTCATTTCCAAAACCAAAAAAATTAATCTTGTAATTTGGACTTGTAAGCCGCGCGCCAAAACTGAGGTTTAAATCGTCTTTTATATTTGCAAACTCGCCGGAATATGAAAGTTCAAAACTATTGATATCAGTGAAATAGGCTAAATTTACTATGTGTTTTTGGGAAAATGGATTTCGTTGAAAATTATCTACCCTATAGGCATATTGCAGTGCCGCACGAAAACCGTCATCGGGATTATACCCAATTGCCGAAACCAATCCTTGTGAACGGTCTATTTGCTTTCGATAATCATAGGTGTTTAAATTATAAATATCCGTAAAACGTAAACTGCCCCCTTTTTTTTCTTCAATTACACTTGGCATACTTTCATAATCGTAAACCTTTAACCTTTTACCTTGCTTTAAACTAAAACTGTCTTCATCCCTTCCGCCAATTATTCTCAAGAAAATTAAATCATCCTCTTCTCCATTTACTATAAACTTATCATTACCACTAAGGCCGTATATCCATATTTCCTTAGTATCGTTTTTAGAAAATGTTCTATTAATTAAAGTATCAGATTTTATACCATTAATAGTAGTATAACCTCTCACATTTGTTTTGCCGTCAGCAAGTCTTGTTATTTCAAATAAATCGTCATAATCGGTCCCAACGATCGTCTGTAATGTGGAAAGATAGGTGTAGTATTCATCGGCAATGGTAACTAGATTTCTTTTTCGCTCCTTTAATTTTTGCTTTATATCTTCCAAGGATTCATCCCGCACCTCTGGTGGAATATTATTAAATGCTTTCTCTATAATAGCATCGGAAATACTATCTTGAATTGATTTTGCCAAATATTTCCATTGTTCGCGACCCGAGTTTTTTAATAATGCCCGGTCCAGAATTACTCCTTCTTTATTGAACCATTCTAGATCGTTCAAGTTCTCTCCATACACGTGGGTTTGCAAAGAGCCACTAAAAACAGAGCGGGTATAATCAAAAATATTTCCTTCAAAACTGGAAAATGCGTTGTCGCGGTTGTTAGGTATGGGAACGTAAACATTTTTTTTATATCGGTTGTAGAATTCTGCCCATTGCCAATGGTTTGGCTCACGGTCCCAATCGCCAATTAGCATATCAAACAATCTGGATTTTATATAATTTTCCTCATCAACTTGAACATTCCCTGTCTTCCGAAGTTTGATTAAAATATCATCCGTTGTTTCTACATCATCAGGGTATTTGAAAAGACCTTCCCCTTCGCTCTTCTCGGAGGGTTCTATAGAAATCAAATACAAATCATTTCCGAAGCTATCATTGTAGCCCTCCAAACTTTTCTGTTTGGGAACATAATATAATTGAGGCGTGGTATAAAAGATGTTTATTGCCTTGGCCATATCTGGAATCGCCAGGATTGCATAGGGATGTGAAGCGGTATAAAAATTCGTGTTTTGTCCTTTTACGGAAGGAACATCAGCCTTTTCGGTATCTGTAGGTTTGTCGTCGGTATCTTCAAAAATGAGCTTCCTTGAAATCTCCAAAGCGTTTTTACCCATTGCGCGCATACGATATTGGTTACCATTATTGTCTGCCAATAAAAGTGAATTGTAATCTAACCCCTTATTTTCCTGAATTACTTTTAAACCTCCATATAAAGTATCCAACGAAGCAACCTGTGCGGTAACTGGTGTAGAGTATGCTTCTTTGTATTTTGCACCCCATACTGTCTTAAAAAATAATGCCTCATTTATACTATCCTGTTTAAAGATGGGTACTGTATATTGCTGTGGAAAAATTTCAGGTAACTCAGATATATCTTTTTTTACCGGTGCGGGAACAACTTCTTTTTGAAAGAGCATTTTAGGTTGAAAATTTTCACCTTTCACGTAATAACGCACCCAAGAGGAACCATCTTCAAACACATCCAGCACCGCAAAACCCTGCATGCCAGTACTAAAAAAACCATCCTTTCCTAGTGCAGCATACGATTCTTTAGCGCCACCACCAGAAACTATTTGTTTTAGACCATCTTTTTCTATATACTGTAAATTATGGTCATGGCCCGATACAAAAACCAATCGCTGATTATTTTTTACCAGCTCCTGTAGTCTGTTCATTAAATTATTATATAGCTCATTATACCTATCCTGAACGGAAACCCCACCCTGAGAGCGTACCTGAACTACCAAGGAGGATAAAAGTGGCATAGGTATTTTTTTTTGAAAAGGATATAAATGCTTTTCGAGTGCAAAATAACCACCATGGTTTCCGTTGGTAAACATCGGGTGGTGCATAGCGAAGACGATGGTCTTATTTTGGTTTTTCTCCAATTCCAACGCGAGTTCAATAAAAAACTTTTCGCGGGTTTTTATATCGCAATTTTCATTAATTGTTGGGTTTGCGTTCCAATCTTCTAGATACCATTGCGTATCGATGATAATGAGCTGTATATTTTTAGATACCGCTACACTTTCCAGTGGACACCCATTGCTGGGTCTAAAGGCATCCTGTTCTGGGAATAGTGCTTCCACATAATTTTCTTCACGGGCAACGCCTATTACACCATTGTTATACCATTCGTGGTTACCGGGAATAAAGATTGTTTGGCCTTCATAATCCTTAACCGCCCTGTATTGGGCATCAATCATATTTTCAGACTCCTTTCTTCGCGGGTGACCCTCGGGGTCCAATCCGGATGGGTAGATATTATCACCCAGATAAATCGTATAATTACCTTTTGTCTTTTCGTTTTTAAGATAATTATTGAAGGTCGCCAGCGCATCACTCATCCCGCCCATTGGTGAAAGTCCTGCATCGCCAACCAAGTAAAAAGTTTTTTCTATTTTTTTTTGCGACGGATACAATGGTGACGCATCCTTATCCTTAAACTGTGGCGCATAAGTAGCACAGGACGAAATAAAGAATGTTGCAAAAAATAAAAAATAAAACTTTTTAAAAATCATAAATTCTTACATTGAAAAAGCAACGCCAAAGGTAAAGCGTACTCCTTCTTCCCCAGTAAAAACATTAAACGTTCCGCTTAACAAATCTGCAGTATTTACCCAAAATCCGCCTCCATAAGAATTGTGAAACACATCGGAAGTATCATTTGGAACCCATACCCTTCCCACATCATAACCTCCAAAAATACCCAGCTGTATGGGTAAAAGCGCAGTCTTGAACTTATTGAAACTATAGCGCAGATCAGCACTCGCTACCGCAGCACTACGCCCCGTAAAGCGTTCATCCCGATAGGCTCTAAGCCCCGTATCGCTTCCCAATTGGGCACCTTGGTAAAATTCAAAATTATTACCGATGTTGAATTGCCCGCGAACGTCAGTTTTTAAAACTAGTTTTCTGTTTTGGGTCAAAGCATTATAAAAAACTATTTGCGGCTTTATATAACCAAATATCCTTTCACTGTCATCTACATTTTGGGTTCCCCCAGCCTTAAGGGAAAAATTCATGCCGCGTGTGGGGTTTACCCTGTTATCATAACTTTCGTATTGATACGTTCCTTCTGCGGAAACAAAATATTTTGTTTCGTCAAGCTCGGTGGGAGCGGGAACAACTTCGGTTATATACCTGTCATTTGTACCTTCCACTTCAATTCCTTCAAATATAGCCTTAAACTGAAATTTACTTCCATAAGGAGAGTCTTTTATCACTCCCACTGAGCCTCCATAACCGCCAATACGAACGCGATTGTAGTCCATATCAAAATCAAATTCATATTGCGGGTTAAGGGTCTCATTCCCAAAACCGAAATAATTTTCAGAAAAATTAGGGTTCTTAAAATATCCTCCCAAAAGGAAATTCCAACTTCCGAATATATTTGCAAATTCGCCTTCATAATTGATGTCAAAACTATTGGTCGCAAAATAATAACCTGCACTTATCCTGTGCTGTTGCGAAAATGGATTTCTTTGAAAACCATTAAAGGTTAGCACATACGATGGCCCAATCTTAACACCATCATCAGGATTATAACCAATCGTTGGTAGAAAAAGGCTAATGCTTTGCTTTTGCTTTTTGTAGTCATAGGTATTATAATCATAATTATCCGTAAACTTAAAAGTTGCACCACCTTTTTCCTCTATAGTATTTTTCTTGCTTTTT
Source organism: Aequorivita sp. (assembly GCA_002715485.1). Classification (GTDB taxonomy): domain Bacteria; phylum Bacteroidota; class Bacteroidia; order Flavobacteriales; family Flavobacteriaceae; genus Aequorivita. Next base: position 25,593 of record PAZL01000029.1, read on the forward strand.
TGGTCGTAAATTTTCACTTTTCGACCATTGGAAATTTTATAGGTGTCATTATTTTGCCCTCCAATAATTCTTAAAAATATAGGGTGATCACCTTTTCCTTTTACTTCAAAAACGTCATCATCATCCAAACCATATACCCAAATTGAATTAGTTTCATTTGCATCAAAAGTTCTATCAACCATTAAATCGCCCTTTTTTCCATCTTTGATACGGTACGTTTTTATATTGGTTTTTCCTTCTGGCAAACGAGTTATTTCAAAGTAATCATCCTTATCGGTACCTGTAATGGTTTGAAGTTTTGCGAGATATTCATAATAATCTTCCGCTATTTCAACAAGATTGTTACGTCTTCCCTTCAGTTTTTTTATTATTTCGGCAGCAGTTTCATCCTGCACTTCTGTGGGAAGGTCTTTAAATGCATCCTCAATTACCTCATCAGTAATACTTTGCTGTATAATTTCTGCTTCTTCCAGCCACGCTTGCCTTCCATTATTCTGAATTAAGGCGTGGTCCAGTTTTATTCCCGCAGCATTAAACCATTTGGTGTGTTTCAATTGCTCGTCGTAAACTTGAAATTGGCGGGAGGTATTAAAAACAGCCCGTGCCAAATTAAATAGCCCACCGTCAAAATATGAATAAACCTGATCGCGATCGCGTGGAATGGGTTCAAAAGTTACCGTCCCGTCATCATTGTCGTGTTGGGTAAACCGCCATTGATCATTGTGGCGATCCCAATCACCCACAAGCATGTCAAAAACCCGTGCACGTATGTAAGCCTTTTCGTTTAGCTTGTATTTTTCGTCCTCGCGTAGTTTTGCCAATAAATCGTCGGTACTTTCCATATCATCCGGATAATCAAAAATAGGCCCGGTAAAGGTTTCATCAGGTCTTTCTACTATCATATAGAGCGCATCACCGTAATCAGCATTGAAATTTCCCAAGGCTTTTTGTTTCGGAACATAATAGAGCTTTGGTTTGGTGTGCAATATATCTGCTGCTTCAGCCAATTTAGGTATTGTAAAGGCTCCGTAAGGATGTGCAGCCGTATAGAAGTCGAGAATTAAGTCTTCGGGGATGGTATTCAGGAAATCATTTTCTATTTCCTTATCTTTTATAATAACGGTTTGCAGAAATTGTACGGCACTCTTTTTCAAAGCCCTCATATTATAGGTTCTGCCATCTTTATCTTCCAACCGCAAAGAACGCGTCTGGTGCCCTCCACCAGCACGGATTACCTTCAATCCGCCGTAAAGGGTATCGAGCAATACTGTTTTTGCGGTAACTTCCGTTCCGTATAATTGACGGTAGTGGTCGCCCCATAAAAACTTATAAAAACCAGATTTATCAACCATTTCGTCTGTGTATACTTGCGATTTTACAGTTTCGGGAAATTTTTCATGTAGGGTTGAAAAATCGTAAGTTTCAATAGCAGGAAATATTTCCTTTTGAAAAATTAGTTGGTAATTCCCATCATTGCCAGATTTAAAGAACTCCACCTGCGAAGCACCATTTTTACCTACATCAAGCTTTGCAAATCCTTCGTGGCCATATACAAATTGACCATATTGTCCAAGTGCGGCAGCAGTAGCGCCAGAGCCGGCACCAGATACAATTTGTTTTACCGTGCCGTCATCATTGTACTGTAGTGACTCATCATGACCAGAAACAAATACAAGGCGTTCCAAATCTTTGGTGAGCACTTTAAGACGGCTCATTAAGGCATTATAACGTTCATTATAGCGGTCTTGTTTAGAGATTGCTCCCTGAATTTTTACCTGTTTGATAAGAGTGCTAAAAAAATCTTTGTGTATTGCTGGATATTTTCCACCGTGCTCACCATACGTAATCAAGGGGTGGTACATTGCGAAAACAATTGTTTTTGTAGCATTCTTCTTCAATTCTCCCTCTATTTCTATAAACAATTTTTCACGTGTTTTTATATCGCACTTATCGTTCATTTTAGCGTTGCTGTCCCAGTCTTCCAAGAACCATTGGGTATCTAAGGCAATCAGATGTACATTATCATTAATATCGATACTTTCAAGTGGGCAACCATTATTTGGCTGCAATACATCGGCATCGTTAAATCGTGCTTTAAGAAAATCCTCTTCAAGTTCTAAGCCGTCCACACCACCTATCCAGTCGCGGTTACCAGGCAATACCACTACCTTTCCCTTAAATCCTTTCAAGGCGTCTATTTGCATTTGCATCCCCTTAGCAGCCTTTGCTTTTGCAACTTCATCCTTTGGTGGCATGCCCGAAGGATAAAAGCTATTTCCCAAAAACAACACATAGCTGTCTTCAGAATTATTTTCTGCTATATATTTCTTTAAGGATTGAAGTGATTTTGAAGAATTTTCATCTGATTTTCCGACATTGCCAATAAGATAAAAAGTCTTATCAATAGTATTCTTGGAAAGTGGTTGTGAAATTTCTGAATTGGGGTTTTTATATTGTGGATTGTAGGTTGCACAAGCTGATAAAAGCGCGGTGACAACAAAAGTTATAAAGATGTTAATTTTATTCATATATATTTATGTGCGTTGATTTTTTACTACTTTGGATACTTAAAAAAAATGTATGAGCAATATTGTTGAGGCTGCAGATAATTTCATCTTTCAACTGTTTAAGGATAAACTTCCAAGCACTTTCGTATATCACAATTATACCCATTCAAAACGTGTTTATAAAAGTATAAATGAAATTATTGAAAACTCCCAAATTGATGTTAAAGATGCTACAATACTGCGATTGGCGGCTCTGCTTCATGATACCGGATACATAATTGGACGGGAAAATCACGAGGAGGAAAGTGTAAAAATTGCCAATAAATTTTTAAAGGAACATAAGGTAGAAGATGATATTATAAAGGGTGTAGAAAAATGTATTCTTGCCACAAAATTTAAGGATACCACTCCACAATCTGAACTTGAAAAGGCAATTCGTGATGCAGATTCATCTCACTTTGGTAAGGATTATTTTGAGGAAGCTAGTGAATTTTTAAGACAGGAGTATCTATTCCAAAATGTCCATAATTATACTTCCAGGGAATGGTTGGATGAGAATATAAAAGTATTGGTAGAAAACCATCAATTCTATACCGAATACGCTTTAAAGGAATGGCAGCCCGTAAAAGAGGAAAATCTTGCTGATCTGTTGAGCAAACGAAAAAAAAGAAAGGAAAAAATCCAGAAAGAACGTGTAAAGGCAAAGCTAAAGGCACAATATAAAAATGACAGCCCCGAACGCGGCATACAAACCTTTTATAGAACGGCCTTAAGAAACCATATGAAGTTGAGCGATATTGCTGATACAAAAGCGAATATCATGCTTTCTGTAAATGCAATTATCATTTCGTTGGTGCTTTCCAATCTTATCTCAAAATTGGATAACAACAATTACTTGATAATTCCTACTGCCATATTTGTAATATTTAGTGCCATAACAATGATACTGGCTGTAATCGCCACTCGTCCAAATGTTACACGTGGTGAGTTTACGAAGGAAGATGTGGCCAATAGAACCGTAAACCTTACTTTCTTTGGAAACTTCCACAAAATGGAACTGGAGCAATACGAATGGGCCATCGAGGAACTTCTTAAGGATAGAAATTATGTATACAAATCCCTAACAAAGGATTTGTATTTCTTAGGAAAAGTGCTGGATAGAAAATATCGGATTTTAAGACTTACTTACACAATTTTTGTAGCCGGAACTATTATATCGTTGATATCCTTTGCAGTTTTCTTTTATTTGGAAGTATAATTAATGCTCGATTTGCGAGATTAGATCTTCGTAAGTGTAGTATTCCTTAACCTTGTCGTTGCTTTTACTGTAAAGCACCTTCACACGTAAAGCTTTTAGGCCAGTAACCCCTTGCAGATCCTCAAGTTCGAGTATTTCGATTTCTGTATCTATCATTTTTTGATGTTGCAGAAAAGACAAATATTTTAAATATTCTTCCTCGTCTTCTTTTTGGGAATAGATAATGGCTATTTTTCCGGGCTCTGTAATACGTTGGTCTGTGCCCTTTATGTTCGCTTTGTCCACTCGTTTTTTCACAACCTCATAGCGTGCATTATATGTTCCGTCAACGTCAAAGCGTTTTTCATCCATTCTAAAACGAAGTGATAATGAGCCATTAAACACTAAAAGCATTGAAGCTACATTGAGCCCCATGGGAAGCGAATCTTTAAAACGGTAAAAACTGTTTTCCATCTCGCACATTACCTGCAACTGCCATAAACGTAGGTTTTTTAAATATATCTTATTAAAGGAACGCTCTTTCGTTATAGCTTCACCAATATAAAGATTATGTTCTACCCCATCTGTTTTAAAGCGCTCATAGTAATGTGGGTACATCTTTTGTGCATCTTGCTGCTTTCGGTCTAAAATAGCTGCAAGTCTTTTGTTAATTTGCATAACTGTCTCGTCGTAATCCTTTCGGAATTTATAGACAAAACCAGTATTTATATCTATGAGTTTGTAATACTCATCCACCCACTCCCTGTAAGTATCGTTTTTCTGCCTTATATGTTTTAGCAATGGGATGATTTCGGAAGAGATGAAATTCATAATCTTCCGCTCGGTATCAACCTGCAGATTTTCCTGAATCTCTTTTGAAAAACTTGCTATGCTAAACTTCATCTGCTCAAATATGGGGAGCGATGTTTGGTTGGAAAGTTTATTTAAAAGACTATCAATGTAATTTAGCTGAAGAATAAGGTCTTGCTTTGTGGCTTCATTCCTGGCCTCAGAAGAGCCCTTAATATCGGTTTGTCCATATAATGGATAAATATCCTCAAAAACTATTTCCCTAAAAAATGTAGGATTCCCGTCGTTAATGGTGTTGAGATATCGTTTTGCCTCTTGGCGGAATTTCCAGTGTACGCTGCTGTGTATGGCAGTACATTCCTCTTGGATTATAAGTTCAAGTTCATTTTCAAGGTTTTCTTTGGAGCGCACAACAGAGTCAACCAGAAAAGGCATAATATCGCGCAGCTTATTGGCATTAATTGTATTTAAGTCATTTGCATTGGCCGAAACCAGTTCCAAAACTCCTAAAATTTTATCATCGTGTACAATAGAAGCAAAAATGGCGCTCCTCATTCCCTGATCCAGCATTTTTTTATAGAGCAGGTTTTCTGGGTACATTTCATGATACCGTCCGGCATCCGTTACGCAATAAAACTCCTTCTGCTTAAAAAGGGTATAATAGGAAGCACTGCAAAGCGCATCCTTACTTAATTGCGATTTTTTACTATTGAGAATAAAGCTTGGGATTTCCTTAAATAAGGTTCTTTCAAAAGATTCGGTTTCCTCATTGTAATCCGTAAAACCAATCATTAATTCCTTTAAATCGAATATGGAACGGAAAATGCGGCTAAACTCGGTATTCGCAAAGCCACCATTTTTTTCCAAACGTAACAGATTCGATTTAAAATCTGAAATGGAAACATTTAGGGTAACATCTGTTAAAGAGGCAATTACAAAACCATTGAAAATCCAACTTTCGGGCGGAAATTTTTCTTTCCAAACAGAAACATCTTCAAAACTTTCCAAGAGTTCATTAATATCTTCTTCAGATATATCTTTGGCCTTATCGGTTTTTTGAATTTCTACAAAGTCTGCATTATAAAGCAACCTATAGTTTTTAACCATTCCCCGCTCATCGGGAATATTGTAATAGTAGGAACGCCTAAAGTCAACTTTCTTACCATAATAAGCCCCTAAAATAATACTGCAACCCATGATATAAAATTGATCTTCATCAAAATTTATGATATCCAATTTAAAATCGGATCCAGCTGCCGCAATTATATTTTTATAGCGTTGAGTACTTTTAAAAGCTACGTCTTGGAAAGGAATGGTTGCAAACTTGATTTCATTTTTACCCAATGCCGATGGAAACAAAGGGTTCATAATTGTATTTATCTGTTCCTTATATTCTGATAGCTTATTAAAATCACTAATTCCTTCAGATAACTGTGGAAATTTTTCTTCAACTGAAAGGATTTGGGCAGCAAGATTTCTCTCTGCTTCGGTTTCGGGCGTATTATCCTTATAGGCATCAAAGACTTTTTTGAAACCTATTTTTAATTTTAATGGAAAGTCCCTTTTCAATTTCTTCATGAGAAGTTATTTAATGGATAAAAGTAAAGGTTAATAGCGCCATTATATGTTAATAAATAATAAAAAAATAGCTCATTTCGCACATTAAGAGAATAAACAGCTATTTTTGCCACAATCTTAAAAAAAGACAAATTTATGAGACTGATTTTAGCTTTACTTTTAACAATTTCATTAATCTCCTGCAATAAAGATACCAATTCATATAAGCTTGAAGGCGATGCGGTTGGTTTTGCGGATGGTACTGAAATGTATCTTTATACCTTGGAAAACAAACAACCAAAGTTACTGGATACCATTACAATCAATCAAGGAAAATTTTCTGCAACCTATCCCAAAAAAGAAAATTCAAGCCTTAACTTCCTAAGGGTTAACGAAGTACAAGGCTCAGTTCTATTCTTTCCTGAAAATGTAGATATGAAAGCAACCATTTACAAAGATAGTATCCAAGCTTCACGTGTATCGGGCGGTAAACAGAATGAAGCTTATACTGAGTTTGTAAATAGAATGACTGCTTTCAATAAAAGAAAACAAGAGAGCATGGAGCGTTTTCGTGCCGCAAAGCAGGCAAATGATACTGAGGCAATTGCACAGATTCAAAGCCAAAACCTAAACATACTGGCAGAAGAGACTGAATACAAAAAAGAGTTTTTAGACAATAACAACAACACATTATTTGCAGCTATGCTTATTTCTGAAATGGTTGGCAGGCAAGAACTTACTCCAGCCGAAGCCTCTGCATACCTTGAAAAGATGGATGCCAAAATAGCTTCAACAGAAATTGTGAAAGATCTAAAAACTAACCTTGAGGCAATGAAAAAAGCAGAAATAGGCAACGCTGCTCCCAATTTCAGCGCTCCTACTCCTAGCGGTGAAATGCTGTCATTAAAAGATGCCCTTGGCAAATATACCATTATCGACTTCTGGGCATCTTGGTGCCGCCCCTGTAGAATTGAAAACCCAAATGTGGTAAAGGTCTACAATCAATATCACGATAAAGGTTTAAATATCATAAGTGTTTCTTTAGATAAAGCAGGACAAAAAGACAAATGGTTACAAGCCATACAAGATGATAAAATGGATTGGTACCACGTTTCCAACCTTCAGTTTTGGCAGGATCCTATTGCACAGCAGTATAGCGTTAGGTCTATACCCGCAACTTTTCTTTTGGATGAAAATGGAATCATTATTGACAAAAACCTTCGAGGAGCAGCATTGGAAGCAAAAATTGCTACACTTTTAGGTACGGAATAATCAGATAAAATTTAAATGTAAAAAGCCTCAGTTTAAGTTAAAACTGAGGCTTTTTATTTGGGAAAAAATTATTTAGTTCAGTAGAAAGCTAACGTTTACCGTTGTTCTAATTTCCATTTCGCCAGGTGCGATTGTTTGTTCCCCACTTCCCGAAGAAGAATCCATCATTGCCATTTTATACATAGGTCTTGGTCCGCCAGGATTACTTAATTCACTAATAGAAACTGCTTTGCCAACCATTTGGTTTAGTACTGAAGCATATTCCTTGGCTTTCATTTGGGCATTTTCAACAGCTTTTTTTCTAGCTTCGCTTTTTAGTGATTCTTCTTTTGAAGAAGAAAAGCTCACGCCATCAATCCTGTTAATTCCAGTATCTATCAAACCTTTCATTACTGCCTCATATTTTTTAAGATCACGCAATTTTACCGAAAGTGATTGATTGGCAGCAAAGGTGTATGTTTTGCTGTTATAATCATAATTCTTGTTAAGGTTCATATACTCTGTTTTCACGTCCTTATCTGCAATATCCATTTTCTTTAGAAATTTTAAAACTTCATTAATGGTTGCATCGTTTTGTTCTTTAAGCGTTTTTGTATTTTCTCCAGTGTTTTCAACGCGAATGTTAATTGTTACTTCATCTGGAACTACGCGAACAATCCCTTCGCCGGTAACATCTATTGTGTTTGGTGGTAATGCGTTTTGAGCCATTGCGGTAGTGGTTGTAATTGCTAAGATTAATAGTATTTGTAAGGTTTTCATAGTTTTTAATTTTTAAATTTTTCCTAGTTTATGAAGAATGAATAAAAGAATTAACGGGATGGCCAGTAAAACTACAATCCATAAACTTGTTTGAAACAAATAGGGTGCAAATATCAGCGTTAAAACGTAGCCTCCAATGGCCCCGCCTATGTGGGCATCATGGCCAATGTTTCCCAATCTTTTTTTCATTCCGTATATAGAGTACAACAAATATGCCATCCCAAAAAGCCAAGCTGGTATTGGGATAGGAATAAAGAAAAGGTACAGTCCCATATCGGGGAAAAATAAAATAGCAGAATATAATACGCCCATAACTGCACCACTCGCCCCTATTGCACTATAATGATATTCGTCTTTATGGAAATAAAAGGAAAGTAAATTTCCAATCAGCAAACTCGCCACATAAATTATCACAAAATACGTTACGCCCACGCTCATAATAACTACTGGCGCAAAAAAGTATAGCGTAAGCATATTGAAAAGCAAATGTGAAAAATCTGCATGAAGAAAGGCCGAACTGAACATTCGTATTTGCTCCCCACGACGTATTCCCGCAATGTTGAATTTATATTTTTCAAAAAATGAAAAATCATTGAAGCCTTTCATAGAAATAATTACATTGGCGGCAATGATTACGATTGTTGCTATATCTAAGTTTTGCATTGAGNAATAGANGTTATTGGNTTATTATTTTATAATGAATTTTGAATTCTAATTCTTGCAATAAAATTAGTTAGTTTTGTGCTAATAATTTCTATGCAAAGATTGCTTTATATACTGGCTTATCCAATTCTTTGGCTTCTTTCCATTATGCCGATGCGTATTTTGTACATTAAATCTTCCGCGCTGTACGTTTTGGCTTATTATATTATTGGCTATCGCAAAAAAGTTGTGAAGGATAATTTAGCCTTGGTATTTCCTGAAAAAACACAGAAAGAAAGAGATCATATTGCCCAACAATTCTTCAAACATCTCTGTGATATTATTTTTGAAACCATAAAGGCCTTTACCATTTCCGAAAAGGAAATCCGCAAACGCTTTGTGGTTACCAATGCCGAAATACTTGAAGATTATTACAATAACGATCGGAGTATATTACTTATGGCAGGCCATTATGGCAACTGGGAATGGAGTGGAATCCTCAACAAGCTGATGCAACATCAAGCCCATGCGGTATACAAGCCTTTGGGCAGCAAGCAATTTGACGCTTTGGTAAAAAAAACACGGGAACACTTTGGTGGTATCATTGTCAGCAATAAAAAAATTGTGGGCGTGCTTTTCCGTAAATGGAAAAAAGGGATTAAAACACTCACTTATATTCTTTCAGACCAAACCCCAAAACTTGGTGCATTTAAACATCGCGATACTTTTATGGGAATAGACGTACCAATGTTCACCGGAACGGAGGAACTNGCTAAAAAGCTTGACTTTTCCGTACTTTACTTAAAGGTTGAGAAAGTGAAGCGAGGCTATTATACTGCCACTTTTGTTCCTTTGGTTGACAACCCAAAAGAATACCCGGATTTTCAAATTACGCGTATGTTTTTTGATGCNTTGGAANNCCAAATTCGTGAAAAACCGGAGTATTATTTATGGTCGCATAAACGTTGGAAGTTGAGGAAAATGGATTGACTATAGTCCTGCAACTGCTTTTATCTCCCCAATAATCCTATCCGCCAAAGCATCTGCTTCTTCCTGNCTTTTCGCTTCGGTATAAATCCGGATAATCGGTTCCGTATTTGATTTTCTAAGATGCACCCAATTTTCCGCAAAGTCTATTTTTACACCGTCAATGGTGTTTATTTCCTGTGAAGTATATTTTGCCTCCATCGCTTTTAAAATGGCNTCAACATCCAACTGTGGGGTTAATTCAATCTTCTTTTTGCTCATAAAATAAGCTGTGTATTTTTTCCGAAGTTCACTTACAGCAATTTTTTCTTCAGCCAAAAAACTTAAAAATAAAGCTATGCCCACCAAACTATCGCGACCGTAATGTAATTCCGGATATATAATTCCACCATTGCCCTCGCCACCTATAACCGCATTGGTTTCTTTCATTTTTTCAACTACATTCACTTCACCCACTGCGCTGGCAGTATAAGTTCCGCCGTGTTTTTCGGTAACATCGCGCAAAGCTCGGGAAGATGACATATTTGAAACCGTATTTCCGGGCGTGTTTTGTAAAACATAATCGGCAACCGCAACGAGCGTATATTCCTCGCCAAACATTTCACCTTTTTCATCCACAAAAGCAAGCCTATCCACATCGGGATCGACCACAATTCCGAAGTCGGCGTGGTTTTTTACAACACTTTCCATCAAATCGCCCAAATGCTCTTTTAAAGGTTCGGGATTGTGCGGAAATTGTCCGTTTGGCGTACAATGCAATTTTACTGGTTCTACGCCCAAAGCTTCCAAAAGCAAGGGCACCGCAATTCCTCCTGTTGAATTTACCGCATCAACAACCACTTTAAACTTACAACGTTTTATGGCATCGGCTTTCACTAAAGGAAGATTCAATATTTCNTCAATGTGCAAATCGATGTAAGCATCATTCTTATGTATTTCGCCCAAATTATCCACTTCAGCGAATTCAATGTTGCCATTTTCGGCTATGTCGAGAATTTGCTGTCCGGCTTCGGCATTTAAAAACTCGCCTTTATTATTTAGCAATTTTAGGGCATTCCACTGTTTGGGGTTGTGGCTTGCAGTAAGAATTATTCCGCCATCGGCGTGTTCCAATGCTACTGCCACTTCCACNGTTGGTGTTGTTGAAAGGTTTAAATCTATCACCGTAATGCCCATTCCTACAAGTGTATTCATTACCAATTGCTGGATCATTTCGCCAGAAATACGTGCGTCACGGCCCACGACAACTTTGTAGTTATCTTTGTTTCGTTGCTGTTTTACCCAGCTTCCATAGGCTGCTGAATACTTTACCGCATCAATTGGCGTTAAGTTTTCGCCTTGTGCTCCGCCAATAGTTCCACGGATTCCCGAGATAGATTTAATTAGTGTCATTTTCTGAATTTATTTTTCAATTTTAAAAAATATAGCTCAAAGTAAGTATACGATANATGAGCTATAAAAAGTGTTCCTGCGAAGGTAAGCAGGTGCAATAAAATAATGGTTAAAGTTTCATTAAGGTTTTGAAGGAATTCAAGTTTCAGAAACAAAAATACCACAGCATTTAAAACAATGGCGTGAAACATATAAATTCCGTATGAAATACTTCCAAAATGATGCAATATCCTGTTGTGTATAGCCACTCCCCGATTGTTGAAAGCCAATGAGTGAATGAAAAAACCGAAAAGCANACAAGTGAACAGAGACCGAAGCCACAAGGGTTCAATCATAAAAAAATCGGTTACAAAATAAAGTAATGTAGCAACACAAATTATAAGAGGGATTGCCGCAAAACCTTTCAANAATTCAAGCTTTTTCTTTTCTTCCAAAATTGCAATCACTCCGCCGGAGAAAAGGTAGAAAAACACAAAAGTATATTGCCGAAGTACATCAAAAATATCAGACCAATAAAGAATGAAATAGCCAAGCAGCAACAGGCTCAAAACCCGCAATACCCATTTAACATTTATGAAGAATAGCAAAGGCGCAATTACCAAATAAAACTGTTCCTCGATTCCAATAGACCACAAAATTTCAAGTATGCCGCCCGGTTCGTAGATTTTTGCAAAGACATTCGGAAGAAAAAAAACATTATAGAAAAGTGCTTCTTTCCAAGTATAATTTATTTCGAAAGGAATATTCAGTAAAGGCAAAAGCACATTATAAAAAAACAAACCAAACCCTAAAACGAGATAATAGAGTGGAAAAATCCGTAGAACCCTTCTTACATAAAAATCCTTAATGGAAAATGCACCTCGAATCTTTGCCCTATAAATAAGTCGAATGATCAAAAAACCGCTTAGTACAAAAAACATATAAACTGCCTCTAAACCCCTATGATATATGGGAAGCCCATCAAAATANGGCAAACCCTGATTGGCCGAAAGTTGGGGCAAGTGAAAGAGTAACACAAAGGATGCAAGAAAAAACCGCAGTGGGTCCAAATTTGGTAATCGGTTCAATTTTCAGTTTTTACAGTCCAAAAATACATATATTTATTGAATGAATTTTTTAGCCCACATCTATCTTTCCGGCAATGACGAAGACGTTATAATCGGTAATTTTATTGCCGATGGCATCAAAGGAAAACGTTATTTAAAATTTCCGCCTTCCATCGCAAAGGGAATCTTGCTGCACCGTGCCATAGATACCTTTACAGATGCACATCCCACGGTACACCAAAGTACAGCCCGGCTTCACAAAAACTACAGTCACTACAGCGGAGTAATTGTAGATATTCTTTACGACCATTTTTTGGCAAAAAACTGGAGTAAATATTCTAATGAGCCTTTGGATGTATATGTGCAAAATTTTTATGGATTGCTTCGGAAAAACTTCACTATTCTTCCAGCACGTATACAAAAAATGATGCCTTATATGATTGCTGACAATTGGCTTTTAAGTTACGCCACAGTTGAGGGAATCAGTAAAATTTTGGCACAAATGAACGTGCGTACCAAAGGCGTTTCAAAAATGAATCTCGCCGTGGCAGAACTTGAAGAATACTATGAAGAATTTGATGCCGAGTTTACGTCCTTTTTTGATGAATTGATTGTTTTTTCCAAAGAAACACTTGATAGCTTATGAAACCAGCCCATCTTTTATTATTTGCTTTTTTGATTTTCGCCTGCAAGGAAAAACCGAAAGCTCAAGCAAGTATTGAAAAACCAAAAACTGAAAAAGCAGCCGTAATTGCAGACAGCGCCATGGTAGTTTCTGCACGTGCGGAAGCTTCCAAAATTGGAGCCGATATACTTAAAATGGGCGGAAATGCCTTTGATGCAATGATCGCTACACAAATGGCACTAGCCCTTACCTACCCCAACGCGGGTAATCTTGGTGGTGGTGGATTTATGGTTTACAGAAGCCAATACGGTGAAATTGGCTCCCTCGATTTTAGGGAGAAAGCTCCGTTGGCAGCCACTAGAGATATGTATCTGGACAAAGATGGAAATGTAATTGCTGAAAAAAGTACAAATGGAGCCCTTGCCGTAGGCGTTCCGGGAAGTATTGCGGGGATATTTGCAGTACACGAAAAGTTTGGAACCCTTCCGATGGAAATTTTACTAAAACCAGTTATAGACCTTGCAAATAATGGATATGTAATAACTGCAAAGCAAAAAACACGTTTTGAGGAATTTAAAGAAAAATTTGAAAAAACAAACGGTGAATCTTCAATATTTACTGAAATTTACGAACAAGGGGATACTTTAAAAAATATAGCACTCGCAAACACACTTTCACGAATTGCGAAAAATGGTCGCTCAGAGTTTTATGCAGGTGATACTGGGAAAAAAATGATCGATTTTCTGAAGAAAAAAGGAGGCATCATTACACAGGAAGATTTAGACGCATATGAGGCAATTTGGCGGGAACCTATAGTTTTTAAGTACAAAGATGTTAAGCTCATTTCCATGGCACCACCCTCTAGCGGAGGCGTTTGTTTGTCACAAATTTTAAAAATGATTGAGCCGTATCCTGTTTCAGAATATGGGCACAATTCCACAAAATATATACAGCTTTTGGTCGAAGCCGAAAAAAGGGCCTATGCAGACAGAAGTGAATATTTGGGCGACCCTGATTTTATCGATATTTCTGTGGATTCGCTGTTGTCAGAAAATTATCTTTTAAAACGAATGGAAAACTTTTCACTAGAAAAGGCAACTCCTTCCAAAGAAATTAAGCCAGGAAAAATAGGCGGTGCCGAAAGTATGGAAACCACTCACTATTCCATCGTTGATAAATTTGGAAATGCCGTGTCAGTAACTACAACACTTAATGCTTCATACGGTTCAAAACTTTATATTTCGGAACTTGGCTTCTTTTTGAATAACGAAATGGACGATTTTAGCGCCAAGCCGGGTGTTCCAAATATGTTTGGGCTTATAGGCGGAGAAGCTAATGCCATCGCTCCACAAAAAAGAATGTTAAGCTCAATGACCCCAACCATCGTAGAAAAAGACGGAAAATTATTAATGGTTTTGGGCACTCCGGGCGGTTCTACTATTATTACCTCGGTGCTACAAACATTTCTGAATGTTTATGAATTTAATATGAATATGCAGCAAGCTGTAGATGCGCCACGATTTCATCATCAATGGTTGCCAGATGTAATTTTTATGGAGGAAAAAAGTTTTTCAGAATCTATTGTCGTAGATCTTGAATCAAAAGGATATGATATTTCTACCGAAATTCTACCACAGATTGGTTACGTAGATGCAATACGGGTTTTGCCTAACGGAAAACTTGAAAGTGGCGCTGACAGTCGTGGCGACGATACCGCTGTAGGTTATTAATTTAACGTATTATTCACGCTTAATCGAAATGTTGTGCATTATGTCGAAAGGTGTACATTTGGGAAATAAAAAAGGTTAGATTTGAGGGAGTTAACCAAGGATTTTTAAAATTTAGATTGAGACTTTTTGAAAAAACTATTTATTTCTTCTACCGTAGAAACCTATATAATCTTTTTCTTTATCTCTAGTTGCAGGAATTAATTATTTTACATTCCTGAAATAATTCTCTTGTTTTAAAAATCCTCGTTTTATCATCTTTTCGCCGTTTGGCGTTGTGTAGCCTATGAAAAATAAATCTTTTTTAAAGGATTTGTACTCTATTATTGCTTTTGTAATAAGTGGAGCGCTTTGCGCAGGGCTTATTTTTCTACTTTATGACAAATACCAAAACACACTGGGTTTCGAAGAAAATTTAAAAAAACTTACTTCAATTTACATAGGTATCAGTGGTTTTTTATCAGCAATCTTGATGGTTTTTCTGGCGGCTTCTGCCATGAGACAAAAGTCATACAAAGCCAAAATCATACATAAAATAAGCAAGACAACACAGAAAATGCACAATTTCCGCAATATTGCTGAAATTTTGTTCAACTCAAATATTTGGCTTCCTGGACTGAAGGAATATATGGATAAAGACTATGCCGATCTCACCTATTTTGACGTTAAGGAATTTTACAAAGGAAAATCAAAACTGGCTATCGAATTTCTTCAGGAAACGCATCATTTTGGCGAGACTGAAAACCTTTATTTGGAATTGAAATCATTGTTAATGACCAATCCAAAAGAAAAACACATTCCCGAAACCATAAACTACCCTATTTTTTATGACAATGATATCATCGAAAAATGGGTGGAACACAAATCCGGTTCAGGGCTGTGGTATGTTTTTGGTTATAAGTTCGGAAATTATAAAGAGGCATTAAACTTAGAAGCTGTTTTTGAACGGCACAGAGAAAAAATTCTAACCCTTGCAAACACAATAAATCACGAAATGTTTGAAGATTCTTCGTTTAATGAAGTTTTCTTTTCAAAACTTTGGGAGCATTTAACGAAGGATGTAATACCCAAACTTTCGCAATTCCAAAACCATATAGATAGAAAGACTCCACGTTTAATATATTATTTATACATAGTCTTTTTGTTGCTAACTGTCTTTGGTGTTTTGCTTCCACTTACTTATTTAATGCTCAGTTTTTCAGTATTGGCCATAATAGTTGGGTTTTCCATTGTAATAAGCACGATATTTTACGTTGCCATTACATTTCATATTTTTCTTTCCAAAGAGGTAAACCGTTAATAAACCGTCTATTTATTTATTAAAAATTAACACCTCCGTGATGCCATGCATTCTTTATTTTCCATTCTATTGAGTACCTTTGCAAGCTATGTCGAAAAATGAGGATTTTATTGAAGTTTTGGGTGCCCGCGTCCACAACTTAAAGAACATTGACGTTCGAATTCCAAGGGAAAAATTAGTAGTAATCACAGGGCTTTCCGGCAGCGGAAAATCCTCTTTGGCGTTTGATACCATTTATGCCGAAGGGCAGCGCCGATATATTGAAACTTTTTCGGCTTATGCACGCCAATTTCTCGGCAGTTTGGAACGCCCCGATGTTGATAAAATTGAAGGCCTTTCCCCCGTAATTGCCATAGAGCAAAAAACCACCAGTAAAAGCCCACGTTCCACAGTAGGTACCATTACCGAAATTTATGATTTCCTCCGTCTGTTTTACGCGCGCGCAAGTGATGCATACAGTTACAACACAGGTGAGAAAATGGTAAGCTACAGCGATGAGCAAATAAAACAGCTTATACTCGAAGATTTTTCCGATAAAAAGGTAAGTATCTTGGCTCCAGTAATTCGTTCCCGCAAAGGGCATTACCGCGAGCTTTTTGAGCAAATCGCAAAGCAAGGTTTTCTAAAAGTGCGGGTTGATGGTGAAGTGCGCGATATTGTAAAGGGAATGAAAGTGGACCGTTACAAAACCCACGATATAGAAATAGTCATTGATCGCTTAAAGGTTTCCACAGAAAGCGATAACGACAAACGCCTCTCCGAAACCATAAATACCGCGATGTATCACGGTGATGATGTGCTGATGGTTTTGGATAACGATACAAATGAAGCCCGCTATTTTAGCCGTTCGCTAATGTGTCCATCATCGGGAATCTCGTACCCTAATCCCGAGCCAAACAACTTTTCGTTCAATTCCCCCAAAGGAATGTGCCCCAATTGCAAAGGGCTGGGAAAACTTTATGAAGTTAATTTAAACAAGCTTGTCCCAAACACTAAACTTTCAATAAAACAAGGTGCTCTTGCTGCACATGGTCCGCAGAAAAACAATTGGGTGTTTAAACAACTCGAATTGATTGCTGAACGTTACAAATTTAAATTGAGCGATCCATTTGAAAGCATTCCCCAAGAGGCCAAGGACGTTATCTTTTTCGGCGGAAATGAAAAGTTTGATGTTGCTTCTAAAGAACTTGGTATTACCCGAAGCTACAAAATAGATTTTGAAGGGGTTGCTACATTTATCCAAAACACTTTTGACGCAAATGAATCTACTTCCCTAAAACGATGGGCAAAGGAATATATGGACAAAATTCCCTGCCCTGAGTGCAATGGAACTAGACTTCGAAAAGAATCGCTCTACTTCAAAGTAAACGAAAAAAATATTGCAGAGCTTGCCAACATGGATGTGGTTGAACTTGCGGAATGGTTTGCCAATCTTGAAAAAAATCTTTCGGAAACGCAGCTTAAAATCGCTTCTGAGATTATAAAAGAAGTGCGCTCCAGGCTTCAGTTTTTGGTTGATGTGGGCTTGACCTATTTGGCATTGGACCGCAGTTCAAAATCACTTTCAGGTGGCGAGGCACAACGAATCCGTTTGGCAACACAAATAGGTTCGCAATTGGTAGGCGTTCTTTATATCTTGGATGAACCCAGTATTGGCCTGCACCAGCGGGATAATGAACGTTTAATTTATTCTTTGAAGCAATTAAAGGATATAGGCAATTCCGTTATTGTTGTGGAGCACGACAAAGATATGATTGAAAGCGCCGACTATGTAATTGATATTGGTCCAGCAGCAGGAAGGCACGGCGGCGAAATAGTTTCCGAAGGTACGCCCAAGGAAATTGAAAAGCACAATACCCTAACGGCAGATTATTTAAACGGAAAAAAGGAAATTGAAATCCCTAAAAAACGCCGAAAAGGTAACGGGAAAAAACTAATCCTAAAAGGTGCTACGGGCAACAATCTTAAAAACATTACAGTTGAATTTCCATTGGGAAAAATGATTGGGGTAACGGGCGTTTCCGGTAGCGGAAAAAGTACGCTCATCAACGAAACCCTCTACCCTATTCTAAACGCACATTTTTTTAATGGGGTAAAAAAACCGATGCCCTATAAAAAGATTGAAGGACTTGAACAAATTGATAAAGTAATCGATATAAACCAATCACCCATCGGTAGGACACCGCGAAGCAACCCGGCAACATATACGGGCGTTTTTTCGGAAATACGTAACCTTTTTGCAAAAACACCCGAGGCAATGATTCGGGGTTACAAACCCGGCCGTTTCAGTTTTAATGTTGCAGGTGGGCGTTGTGAAACTTGCAAAGGCGCTGGTTTACGCGTTATTGAAATGAATTTTCTTCCCGACGTTTATGTGGAATGTGAAACTTGCCAAGGCAAACGTTTCAACCGCGAAACGTTGGAAATTCGCTACAAAGGAAAATCCATTTATGATGTTTTGGAAATGACAATTAACGAAGCTGATGGTTTCTTTGAAAATATTCCGAAAATTCATCGAAAAATAAAAACCATAAAGGATGTTGGTTTGGGATATATAACCTTGGGGCAACAATCTACCACACTTTCCGGCGGTGAGGCACAACGTATTAAACTGGCTACAGAACTCTCAAAACGCGATAGCGGAAACACCTTTTATATTCTTGATGAACCCACCACTGGTCTTCATTTTGAAGACATTCGCGTGTTGATGATTGTATTAAATAAATTGGTAGGCAAAGGAAACACCGTATTGATAATTGAGCACAATCTAGATGTAATTAAAACCGTTGATTATATTATCGATATAGGTCCTGAAGGGGGAAAACAAGGTGGAAAGATCATGGCTTTAGGAACTCCGGAAGAAGTAGCAGAAGACAAAAAAAGCTATACCGCCCAATTTCTTAAAAAAGAATTACATTGAGACCCAAAACGTTTTTAAACTTTAAAAGCTCTAAAACAAGAGAATTTAAAAGAAATACTGAATACTAAATACATGAGAGACGAACAAATACCTAAAAATTGGAATCAAGTAAAAACAAATGACTCTTGGGCCATCTTTAAAATCATGGGAGAGTTTGTAAGCGGTTATGAGAAAATGAGCCGTATAGGGCCTTGTGTTTCTATTTTTGGATCTGCCCGAACAAAACCAGACCATAAATATTATAAACTTGCAGAAAACATTGCCAAAAAGATAACCGAAAATGGTTACGGTGTTATTACTGGCGGAGGCCCCGGAATTATGGAGGCTGGAAACAAAGGTGCCCATTTGGCCGGTGGAACCTCGGTGGGACTAAATATTACGCTTCCTTTTGAGCAGCATGACAATCCTTATATTGACAGTGATAAAAGTATCGATTTTGATTACTTTTTTGTGAGAAAGGTTATGTTCGTAAAATATTCACAAGGCTTTGTAGTAATGCCCGGAGGCTTTGGAACTTTGGATGAGTTTTTCGAAGCCTTAACCCTCATACAAACACATAAAATTGATAAATTTCCATTAATACTTGTGGGAACAGAATTTTGGGGAGGTCTTTTTGAATGGATAAAGACCACCCTTCTTGAGGCAAACAATAACGTAAGTGCAGAAGATTTGGATTTGGTACATTTAGTTGATACCGAAGATGAGGTGCTTCAGATTTTAAATGATTTTTACAACGAGTATAACTTAAGTCCGAACTTCTAATTTTTAAAATTTCAGAATGCTTAAAAATATATTGACATTTGTTTTTTTAATTGTTTCACTGGGCGTTAATGCACAAGGAACCATTAAGACAATGTTTTATAATTTACTTGAATTTCCCTCTGCCCAACCCAACAATCGTGAACAAATTTTGATGGAAATCCTTGACGAATATGAACCTGATCTCTTTATGATATGTGAGCTGGAAAGTGAGTTTGGCGCCGATTTAATTTTGGATACTTCACTTAATGATGAAGGCATTAATTTTTTACGAGCTCCTTTTGAACCTAGCCAATCTGGCGATCCAGACCATCAGCAAATTTTATTTTATAGAAAGGGAATGTTCACTTTGGAAGCATCTGAAGTTATCTCTACGCAAGTACGTGATATAAACCATTATACTCTTAAACTCAGTACTGCAGATCAACAAACAGACCCAGTATTTATTGAAGTTTTTGTTACCCATCTTAAATCGAGCCAAGGCAGCAGTAATCAAAATTTACGGTTAGATATGGTGAATCAGTTTACCAATAGACTGGAAACGTTAGACCCCAATTCATTTGTGATTTTTAGCGGTGATTTCAACTTTTATACTGCAAGCGAACCAGGATACCAAGAGCTATTGGACCCCACGAACGCTATCGTGATGGTTGATCCCATTGACCGTCCGGGCTCTTGGAACAATAATATTAATTTTCAGGATATACATTCGCAAAGCACGCGAATAAGCTCTGGCCCATTTGGTGCAGGAGCTGGCGGTGGGCTTGATGATAGGTTTGATTTTATTACCGTTTCGGAAAACATGCTCAGTGACCCAAAATTAAAATACATAACCGATACTTATAAGTCTTTCGGGAATAATGGCAATTGTTTTGACAATAGTATAAATAGTACGGATTGTTCAGGCGGGTTTAGTCAAGAATTGCGGGAGCTTCTTTACAATATGAGCGACCACTTGCCTATTGTAATGGATCTGGAAACAAACAAGGAAATAGTTTTAAGTACCGATGACTTTTTAGCACAGGACTCTATTATTATTGAAAATACAATTGTTTCTAAAAATCTCAATATTCAGATGGGCTCAAACTTTTCTAGAAATATTACGTTTGAAGTTTACAATACACTTGGTCAGAAACTGATGAAATTTAATTCAGAAACCTCTGCGCATCTTTCCATTGATGTTAGCCAACTCACCAATGGAGTATATTATTTAAAAACAGACCAACCAGTCTCACGAATGCTAAAATTTATCAAAACTTCTTGATGCCCAAAAAGATATTATACATACTTTTTCTTTGTTTGGCAATCCAAGCATTGGCACAGCATAATGTACATATTGATGCCACACTGGTTCCTTTAAAAAAAACGCTTTCAATAAAGCAGGAAATAACCTATAAAAATACATCGGCAGATACGTTAAGGGAACTCTACCTCTTTGATTGGGCCAACAGTTTTTCAACAAAAACGAGCCCCTTGGGACAGCGGTTTGCCGAAAATTACAACAGCTCCTTCCACTTTGAAAAAAATGAAGACAGAGGAAAAACAACTATCGAAAAAATATATGGAAATACACTAGTGCCATTGCAGTGGCAGCGCGGCGATGAAGTAGATATTATAAAGGTTATTCCCGAAAAGCCTTTACTGCCACACGATAGTTATACTTTTAGTTTAGAGTATGCGGTTAAACTTCCCGATAGTAAATTTACGCGGTATGGAGTAGATAAAAACGGAGATTACAAGCTGAAGTATTGGTACATATCACCTGCGGTTTATAATGGTGAATGGCAGATTTACAGTAACAAAAATACAGACGATTTATTTTTAACACCATCGGAGTTTTCGGTTACACTTCATCTTCCAAAAAATTATACGATTGTTTCAGATTTTAATGTAATCGAAGAAAACACTTCACAAAACACAAAATCAATTTCTCTTTCGGCCGAGAAACGAACCAACCTGACTATTTACCTCGAAAAGAATTCAACATTTGAAACTATCGAGACAGACAAGCTAAAAGTGATTACAAACTTGCAGAATAGTAAGGTAAATCCACCCGTACAAGCCTTAATGATTGATAGGATTGTACATTTTTTGGATGAAAGGCTTGGCCCCTATCCTTTCGAGAAAATGGTAATCAGTGAGACTGATTATAAAACCAACCCTGTATACGGCCTAAACCAACTGCCACGTTTCATTAGTCCTTTTCCCGATGGCTTTGAGTATGATATGGAGCAGTTAAAAACCATAACGAGGCATTATATTGACAACACTCTTATAATGGACTCTCGCGATGATTATTGGCTTCAGGATGCTTTGCAGATTTATTTAATGATGGAATATGTGGATACTTACTATCCTAAAATGAAGATAATAGGTAATCTTAGCAATTGGTGGATCATCCGTTGGGCGCACGCTGCGGATCTTGAATTCAATGACCAATACCCTATTCTGTATTTGAATATGGCGCGTAATAATATTCACCAAGCCCTGAATACGCCCAAGGATTCTTTGTTGAAATTTAATATGAACATTGCCAACGGCTATTACGGCGCAACTGGTTTGCGATATTTAAACGATTATTTGGGTAATGGGATTTTGAATAGCAGTATAAAGGAGTTTTATGCCGAAAATAAATTGAAGCCCATTAAATCTTCTGATTTTGAAAGTTTTCTTTCTGAAAGGACTGAACTTCCCATTAATTGGTTCTTTGATGATTTTGCCGATACCCGTACTACAATTGATTTCAAAATAAAAAGAGTAGAAAAGCAAGGTGACTCCCTAAAGGTCTTCATAAAGAATAATAGAAAAAACCAATTACCAATATCGCTTTACGGTCTTAACAAAGATGAAATTGTCTATAAAACCTGGACAAAACCTGTAGATAGCATAAGTACGGTAACCATTCCTGCAAAAAACATTCGAAAATTAGCCCTCAACTATGAAGGCAGGATTCCAGAATACAACAGAAGAAACAACTTTAAAACAGTCGATGGTCTTTTGAACAAACCGTTACAATTCAGGCTTTTTCAAGATGTGGAGGATCCAAATTACACCCAGTTTTTCTTTATGCCAATCTTTGAGTATAATCTGTACGACGGTATTTCGGCAGGGTTGCGACTTTACAACAAAACGGTGCTGCCCAAGGCGGTGCACTATAGCTTAGAGCCACAATTTGGGTTCCGATCAAAAACCCTTGTTGGTAGTGCGTCCATAAGCTATACGCAAACTATGGACCAAGGAAATCTCTATGCCATGCGCTATGGTTTTTCGGGTAACTATTATTCCTACGATCGTGGACTTTTTTACAAACGCTTTACACCCTACATCACTTTCGCTTTCAGAAATAAAGATTTAAGAGACAATGAAAAACAGTTCATTAACCTTCGGAATGTGAACGTTTACAGAGATGAAAATCCCAATGATCCAGACCAAGAGCCCAACTACAGCGTTTTCAATATGCAGTATGTATATTCCAATCCCAACCTTATCAACTATTTTAGGGGTGTTGCAGATTACGAAATCTCTTCAAAATTCAGCAAACTTTCCGTTGATTTGGAATATCGTAAGCTCTTCTTGAGCAACCGCCAATTGAACCTTCGCTTCTTTGCTGGTGTATTCCTCTTTAATGACACACGAGAAAATGAAGACTTTTTCAGCTTTGCACTGGATCGACCAAACGATTACCTTTTTGACTATAATTACTACGGAAGAAGTGAGGATTCTGGTCTTTTCAGCCAACAACTTATCATAGCCGAAGGCGGTTTTAAATCGCAATTGGAGCCTGCCTACGCAAATAGTTGGATTACTACGGTAAATGCAAGTACCAATATTTGGAAATGGATATATGCCTATGGCGATGTAGGCCTAGTTGGCAATAAAGACCGTGGGCTTAATGCTGTTTTTGACAGCGGCATACGCGTTAGCTTGGTAGCCGATTACTTTGAGGTGTATTTCCCAATTTATTCCAACTTAGGTTTTGAACCAAATTTGCCACATTATGATGAAAAGGTAAGGTTCATAATTACTTTAAGTCCAAAAACATTACTGGGTCTTTTTACGCGGAGATGGTATTGATTGAAAATTCACAAATTTACAAACCAAAAATATGCAATTACTAAACAACTGGCGCATCATCATACTGCTCTGTCTAACATTGGGCCTTGCCCCCTTTCTGCCCGAACCACACATTTGGGGAAAATTGAAATGGATTGCAGGGGGCGCCGAAGGGATGAAGGGGGCCGATTGGTTTGATGTATTATTGCACGGCCTTCCTTTTGTGTTGTTGCTTAGGTTGTTGATTATTAGCATGCTTCCTTCCAAAAAAGAATAAACTTAATATTCGTCGGTCTCCAAAAACTGGCTGTGGATAACTAAGCGTTGCGAAACACCCTCAATTTCGCTATTTTTGCAAAACTAAAACACATTGAAATGCAGACAGACCCAAAGACCAACGGCGAGATTTCCTTTGACGATTTCAAAGAAACAGTTATAAACGATTACAAAATAGCTGTTACCAGTCGGGAATGTAGTCTGCTTGGGCGCCGTGAAGTACTTACCGGAAAAGCGAAGTTTGGAATCTTTGGTGATGGAAAGGAAGTTCCGCAATTGGCTTGGGCAAAAGCATTTCAAAATGGAGATTGGCGCAGTGGTTATTACCGCGATCAAACTTTTATGATGGCCATCGGTAAACTTACCATCGAACAGTTTTTTGCAGGACTTTATGCCCACACCGATATAAATGCTGACCCAATGAGCGCCGGAAGGCAAATGGGCGGCCATTTTGCAACCCATAGTTTAAACGAGGACGGCAGTTGGAAAAACCTTACCCAACAAAAAAACAGCAGTGCAGACATTTCTCCCACGGCAGGCCAAATGCCACGTTTATTGGGATTGGCGCAGGCTTCCAAAATTTTCAGAAATGTAAAAGGTATTGAAAACAAAACTAATTTCTCCATTAACGGAAATGAAGTTGCCTGGGGAACCATAGGAAATGCCAGTACAAGTGAAGGCCTTTTTTGGGAAACCATTAATGCTGCCGGTGTATTGCAGGTACCGATGGTAATGAGCGTTTGGGACGATGAATACGGAATTTCCGTCCACGCTAAATACCAAACTACCAAAGAAAATATTTCAGAAATTTTAAAAGGATTCCAGCGCACTGAAGAAGAGGATGGATATGAAATTATCCGGGTGAAAGGCTGGGATTACCCAGAACTTATTGAGGTTTACCACCGTGCTTCAAAGATTGCGAGAGAAAAACATATTCCTGTATTAATTCACGTACTACAGCTTACACAGCCCCAAGGCCACAGTACCAGCGGCTCGCACGAGCGTTATAAAAGCAAGGAACGCTTAGAGTGGGAAGCTAAATACGATTGTAACGTAAAAATGCGCGAGTGGATGATTGCCAGCGATATTGCCACGGACGAGCAACTTTCAGAAATTGAAAAGGAAATAAAAAAGAAAGTACGCGACGGCAAAAAAGCTGCATGGGAAGCGTTTATTTCACCCCAAAAAAAGGAACAGGAAGAAGCTGTTTTATTATTGGGTAATTTAGCCGAAAACAGTTCCAACAAAAATTTCATTGAAAAGATAAAGAACGAACTGGCCTCCGAAAAAGAGCCATTGCGAAGAAATATCCTCGCTTCAGCGCGCAAAGCATTGCGTTATGTTGTGGGTGAAAATTCTTCAGAAAAGAAACAATTACAAGATTGGATTAACAATTATTATGAAATAATCCAACCAAAATACAGCGCACACCTCTACAGCGAAGCAAAGGAAAATGCCAAGACCGTAAAAGAAGTCCTTCCCTCCTACGCAAATGATGCTGAAGAAGTGGATGGACGGGTAATTATCCGCGATAACTTTGACGCTATTTTCAGCAAATATCCAGAGGTTTTGATATTTGGTGAAGACAGTGGCGAAATTGGCGATGTAAACCAAGGTCTCGAAGGAATGCAGGAAAAATATGGCAAATTACGTGTAGCCGATGCTGGAATACGTGAAGCCACTATCCTCGGACAGGGAATTGGGATGGCGATGCGTGGGCTTCGTCCTATAGCAGAGATTCAGTATTTGGATTACATTCTATATTGCCTTCAAATTATGAGTGACGATTTGGTTACCGTACGTTATAGAACAAACGGCACCCAAAAAGCACCGTTAATTGTCCGTACCCGTGGCCACAGGCTGGAAGGTATTTGGCACAGTGGTTCACAAATGGGCGGATTGATCCATTTACTTCGCGGAATGTATATTCTCGTACCTCGCAATATGACCAAAGCAGCAGGTTTTTACAATACATTATTGGAAACCGACGAACCCGCTTTGGTAATAGAATGCTTAAACGGTTACCGTTTGAAGGAAAAAATGCCTACCAACCTTGGGGAGTTCAAGACCCCAATAGGCGTTGTAGAAACAATTAAGGAAGGAACCGACATTACTTTGGTTTCCTACGGCAGTACATTACGTATTGTAGAAGAAGCCGCAAAAGAGCTTCAACAGGCAGGAATAAATGCTGAAATTATTGACGTTCAATCATTACTTCCCCTAGACATCAACCACGACATTGTGAAAAGTGTAGCAAAAACCAATCGACTTCTTGTTATTGATGAAGATGTACCTGGCGGAGCTTCAGCATACATCTTGAACCAAATAATAGACGTACAGGGCGGATATAAATATATGGACAGCAAGCCACAAACGCTTTCTGCAAAAGACCACCGTCCACCCTATGGCACAGATGGTGATTATTTCAGCAAACCTTCTGCAGAAGATGTTTACGAAAAGGTTTATGAAATTATGCACGAAGCTAATCCCAGCGAGTTTCCCAAGTTAAGATAACGCTAAAGTCCTCTTATTCTTCAGCTAAGCTCCGTATCTTATAGCATATTCTAAAATAATAGCTATGAGAAAAATTACGATACTAGTATTTAGTCTTTTAATATGTTTTATTACGTATTCGCAAGACGTTAACAACAATGTGCATTACGTTGCCCAATCAGAAGTGCCCCAACCCGTCCTGGATAGGCAGGAAGCTTTGTTTCCTACTAATTTTGTTTCAGAATGGCAAGTCCAGGAAATGGATGGTATGCAAAATGCCGAGAACATCCGTTACATCGCCAAATTTGAGGAGGATGGTCGCCCTGGCTTTTCGGCTTCCTATCTTCCCAATGGCATGCTAATTTTCAATTCCGAATTTATGCCCAGTGAAATTATTCCCGCAAAGGTTAGGCTGAAAATAGATAGTGATTATAAAGATTATACTATTCGCCATGCAGACTTTATAACCTTTTACAACCCAAAACGCGAGATTTATATGATAAAACTATTAGATGAGATTAATGTTAATTACGTGTTTTATAACACTGCAGGCAATAAAGTTCCTAAAGATTCCCTTCCAGAGGAAATTTTATTATTGATGAATTAAAGACAGATAATTCAAAATATTTTCCAAAAGAAGGTTTATAATTCAATATTGCATTTTATCGAATATTTAATAGTTTAAACTATTAATTGCATTTTATTCAAAAAATATTTGGAACTCTGAAATTAATTACTTTAAATTAGCAATACAATTGCAAACAAAATCAAGTTTATGTATTCCATCAGTTTAAATAACAATAATAATAACGAGCTGCCGTAACAAAAACTTGTCGCGATATATAGCCCGTCAGGTTTTTTACCTGGCGGGCTTTTTTTTACCTAAAACTAATCATTTAAATTATAGAAATTATGTGTGGAATTGTATGTGCATTCAAACTTAAAGAGCCTGCAGAGGCTCTCAGGCTCCAGGTATTATCAATGGCAAAATGTATCCGTCATCGGGGACCGGACTGGAGCGGAATTTTTAGTAACGACAAAGCTATAATGGCTCACGAGCGCCTTGCTATTGTTGACCCTACTTCTGGAAAGCAACCGCTTTTCAGCAGTGACGGCAATCTTGTTTTGGCCGCCAATGGCGAAATCTATAACCATATGGCGCTCCGCAAGCAATTCAAAGATTACGAGTTTAAAACTAAAAGCGACTGCGAGGTAATTCTTCCTCTATATAAAGAGAAAGGCCCCAGCTTCCTCGATGAAATGAACGGCATCTTTGGCTTTGCGCTCTATGATATTGAAAACGACAACTATTTTATTGCCCGCGACCACATGGGCATCATTCCCCTATATATGGGCTGGGACCAAAATGGAACTTTCTATGTGGCTTCCGAATTAAAAGCTTTGGAAGGCGTTTGTACCAAAATTGAGCTCTTCCCTCCCGGTCATTACTTAGACAGCCGCGAAGGTGAATTAAAGCGCTGGTATTCCCGCGATTGGATGGACTATGAAAACGTAAAGAACAACGCTACCGAAATTGCAGAACTTCGAAAAGCATTGGAGGCCGCCGTGCACCGTCAATTGATGAGCGATGTACCTTACGGAGTTTTACTTTCCGGTGGTTTGGACAGCAGCATTACTTCCGCAATTGCAAAAAAATATGCCGACAAGCGTATTGAAAGCGAAGATACCGAAGGAGCTTGGTATCCACAACTACATAGCTTTGCAATAGGTCTTGAAGGCAGTCCCGATCTTGCTGCAGCACAAAAAGTGGCAGACCATCTAAAAACCGTGCACCACGAAATAAAATTTACAATCCAGGAAGGCCTAGACGCCATTCGCGATGTAATTTATCATCTTGAAACGTATGACATTACAACCATCCGTGCCAGCACGCCCATGTACCTTATGGCGCGCGCAATCAAGGCAATGGGTATAAAAATGGTTTTGAGCGGTGAAGGTTCTGATGAAATTTTTGGCGGATACCTCTATTTTCACAAAGCCCCCAATGCAGAAGAACTACACAAAGAAACAGTCCGCAAACTGGACAAACTACATATGTACGACTGCCTGCGCGCCAACAAAAGTTTAGCAAGTTGGGGCATTGAAGGACGTGTGCCTTTTCTCGATAAGGAATTTATGGACGTCGCCATGCGCATCAATCCACAGGATAAGATGATAAATGGCGAACGCATGGAAAA
>PAZL01000030.1 GCA_002715485.1 Aequorivita sp.
AGATGCGTACTGATTTCTCTTGAAAGCACTTCGCAAATAGCTTTATCTGCTTCTGTTTGCGAATGGTTGTAGGCTGAAATGTCTTTTGAAATGACTGTCATAAGCTTAGGGTTTAGATGAATTTTTCGCCTCAATCCACCTGCTCAAATATTTTGTGCTCTGCATACTGTGGTGCTGCAATAGCTGCCCAATAAAGTTGTGTTGCCGATGCTTCGCTAGGTTAATTATAAGGCCGTGAATTTGTTTTTGGAAAGCGGAAGAATGTAGGCTTGTCTGAAAACGTTTATCAATGATTTCAAAACCGTTTTGTTTTGCTTGGTTCCAAAGGTTTTCCTCGGAATATAATTTTACGGCAGCACTTATAAAATCTTCATTTGAAGATGCAATAATACCACCAAAAGAATGTTCGCCGTGCATCCCTTCCGCTCCTATTGCTGTAGTTATCGATGGCAGTCCAAAGCGCATCGCATCCAAAAGTTTTCCCTTTAATCCCGCACCAAAATGCAAGGGGGCCAATTGCACCCGATAATTTTTCATCACGCCTTCCACATCCGGTGCCCAGCCTTTTACAATAAAACCTTCGTTTACATTGTGCAGTTGAAGGATTTGCTGGGGAGCATAAGCTCCATAGATATGGAGCTCCGCTTGGGGAAGCTGTTTTTTTATTGCGGGCCAGAGCTTTTTCAATTGCAATACGGAATCTACATTAGGCGCGTGCAGCAAATTGCCAATGGCAAGGAAGTTTTGGCGTACTTTAAAAGCAGGGGTGTTTTGACAAACTTCTTCCACTAGAAAGGGCAGGTAAAATAGTACGTCTGGAGTAATTTTAAATGTGTTCTGTAACAGCTCCATCTCATATTCTGAAATGATAAGCGAAACATCGCAACGTAAAATACTCGCCAATTCACGTTTTGCGGTTTCCGAAAAAAGATCGGCCTCAGAAACAGGTTTTCCATTTTTTACAGCTTCTTCCCTAGCCTTTCGAAGAAAATGTAAGTCTTCGGTATCAAGCACCCTTAAAGCATTGGGGCAATTTTCAGCAACCCGCCACCCAAACTGCTCCTCGGTGATATAGCGGTCAAAAAGTACAACTTCAGGATTCAATTCTTTTATAAAGGCATCAAAAGAAGCATCGTTCAGTTTTATATTTTTTGCGGAAATATTTTGTGCCCGGAGATTTGCAGTTCGTTCTGAAACTGCTGCCGTACTCGCAAAGGTAATTTGGTAGTTTTCTTCCCGGAACAATCCAATCAACTGCATCATCCTGCTCCCCGCCGCAGTGGTACTGGGTTCGGGAAAAGTGTGACCGATGATTAAAAGTTTTTTCAAGTTTCAGGTTTCAGAAATCAAATTTATTTGAATTATCCCACCTAGCAACAAATTACACCACCTCAGCGTATAAATCAAAATCTTCTGCGGCGGTAATCTTTACATGGAAAAATTCGCCAGTTCGAAGATATCCTTCTTCGGCATTGATCAAAACTTCGTTATCTACATCGGGGCTGTCAAATTCGGTGCGTCCTACAAAATAGCCACCCTCTTTTCTATCAATCACCACGCGGAACTCCTTGCCAATCTTTTCTTGGTTCAACTCCCACGAAATCTGCGACTGTATTTCCATAATCTGGTTGGCGCGGTCCATCTTTACCTCTTCGGGTACATCGTCTTCCAAATTATAAGCGTGGGTATTTTCTTCATGACTGTAGGTAAAACAGCCCAAACGCTCAAAGCGCATATCCTTCACCCATTGTTTTAGTGTTTTGAAATCCTCCTCAGTTTCAACAGGATAGCCCACAATTAGCGTAGTTCTGATTGCCATTCCGGGAACAGCTGCACGAAACTCCTCTAAAAGTTTTGTAGTCTTTGCTTTGGTTGTTCCACGGCGCATGGATTTTAAAATGGGGTCTGCAATGTGCTGCAGCGGAATATCGATATAATTACAAATTTTAGGTTCGTTGCGCATTACTTCCAAAACGTCCATCGGGAAACCGGTGGGGAAGGCATAATGCAAACGGATCCACTCAATTCCTTCAACCTTTACAAGCTTTTGAAGTAACTCGGCAAGGTTTCTTTTTTTGTATAAATCAAGGCCGTAATAGGTTAAATCCTGTGCGATAAGGATAAGTTCTTTCACACCTTTTGCAGCAAGCTTTTCAGCTTCAGTAACCAAATCTTCCATAGGTGTGCTTCGGTGCTTTCCGCGCATAATAGGTATTGCACAAAAAGAACACGGGCGGTCACAACCTTCGGCAATTTTGAAATAGGCGTAATTTTTTGGGGTAGTCGTAATTCGTTCGCCAATCAATTCGTGTTTATAATCTGCACCCAACGCTTTTAAAAGCCCAGGGAGTTCCGTGGTTCCAAAATATTCATCCACATTCGGAATTTCCTTTTGAAGATCCGGCTTGTACCTTTCAGAAAGACATCCCGTAACAAATACTTTATCTACCGCGCCTTCTTCCTTCTTTTGAACGTACTCAAGGATTGTATTAATGCTTTCTTCCTTCGCATTGGCAATAAAACCGCAGGTATTTATTACCACTATGTTGCCCTCCTCTTCGTGCACCACTTCCTTGTTGCTGGCACGCAACTGCCCCATCAGCACCTCACTATCATACACATTTTTGGAGCAACCAAGGGTTACCACGTTTATCTTATTCTTCTTTATGGATTTGGTACGCATACTTCAGTTGTAATTTTTATTCAGAACTTCTTGTTTTACTATAAAGTCCTGAATTTTTAAAAGTGTGCAAAGATACCACGAAAAATCTGAAACAAATGCCAAATTCCAATTACTGCTAACTGAGACTGAACACTGCGACTTTTTAAGTAACTTTACGCATCTAAAAAATACTTTTAAAATGAAAAAAATCATCTACTTACTGGCCTTTCTTTGCGCCGGAATTGTGTTTGCCCAAAAAACAATGACACCTGAACTTTTGTGGCAGGTTAAAAAAGTTAGTCCTATCGGGATTTCCGCTGACGGAAAAGAACTTTTTTACAAAGTATCAACTCCAAATATGGCTGAAAACAGTTTTGATTCCAAATTTTACAAAATGCCCGTTACCGGCGGAAATTTTACTGAAATTTCCAAAGAAGAAGCCAAGGTAACCGACAAGAACCTTTCACCAAACGGACAGTTTCTCTTAATAGACAAACCAGTACAGGTAAAAGATGTTACCGGAAAGGAGATTTACAACGACCTTCCCAAAAGTGATGCCTACGTATATACTTCCTTAGATTATAGACACTGGGATACTTGGAACGATGGTACCTACAATCACGTTTTTTATAAAGATGTAAACACTGGCGCCGAAACCGATATCACGCCAGGTCAGCCATATTATACGCCCCAAAAACCTTTTGGTGGCGACGAGGATTACATTTGGGGGCCAAAGGGCGAAAACATTTATTATGTAAGCAAAAAGAAGGCAGGAACCGATTATGCCGTTAGTACCAATACCGATATCTATAAATACAATCTAGCTACCAAACAGACAGAAAATATTACTGAGGAAAACAAAGGTTATGATACCCAACCTGCTTTTTCAAAAGATGGAAATTTGGCATGGCTGCAAATGGTAACCGAAGGTTACGAAGCTGATAAAAATGATATTGTTGTGCTGCAAGGTGGCGTAAAACAGAATCTTACCAACCAGTGGGACGGTACTGTAAATGGATTTATTTGGGGCAACAATGGCAAGGATATTTATTTCACCGCTCCAGTTGATGGAACCGTACAACTTTTTAAAGTAGACCATCCTGGGAAAACCCGAAAAATGCCGGTAGTTGAGCAACTTTCAAAGGGACAATTTGATGTGACGGGCATTGTTGCAGAAAATAATGGGCAACTCATCGTTACGCGTACCGATATGAACCACGCTACTGAAATTTTTTCTTTTGATTTAAATAGCAAAACTTTTAAACAACTTACCCAAGTAAATACGGAATTCTACGGAAAATTGGATTTGCCCACTGTTGAAAAAAGAATGGTTACCACTAAAGACGGTAAGCAAATGTTGGTTTGGGTTATTCTTCCGCCAAATTTCGACAAAAATAAAAAATATCCAACGCTACTTTACGCCCAGGGCGGGCCGCAATCGGCACTTTCACAGTTTTACTCTACCCGTTGGAATTTTCAATTAATGGCTTCCCAGAGCTATATCATTGTAGCGCCAAACCGTCGCGGTATGCCCGGGCACGGTGTGGAATGGAACGAAGCCATTAGTGGCGATTGGGGCGGTGGCGCAATGCAGGATTACCTTGATGCCATTGATGATGTTGCAAAAGAACCCTATGTAGATAAAAACCGTTTAGGGGCTATCGGTGCAAGCTTTGGCGGTTATTCCGTGTTTTGGTTGGCAGGAAATCACAATGGCCGTTTTAAAACATTTATTGCCCACGATGGTGTTTTTGATACCCGCGCTATGTACGGAACTACCGAGGAATTGTTCTTCGTAAATCACGATATGGGTGGGGCTTATTGGGAAAAAGATAATGCGAAAGCACAAAAGTCATTCAATGAATTCAATCCCATAACCTATGTTGACAAATGGGACACTCCCATTATGATCGTACAAGGTGGAAAAGATTACCGCGTTCCTATTGAACAAGGCTTAGGTGCTTTTCAGGCAGCACAATTAAAGGGAATAAAGAGCAAATTGGTCTATTTTCCTGAAGAAAACCACTGGGTGCTTCAACCGCAAAATGCACTGGTTTGGCAACGTGAGTTTTTTAATTGGTTGAAGGAAACGCTTTAAATACACATTAGACAAAAGATTAAAAATAGCCACGAATTCAGGAATATTTTAAAGATATATTCTCGAGTTCGTGGTTTTATTTATCCACCATATGGATTAAAACTGTCAAACAGATTGAGAAGGCTGGTTTGTGATAAATGAAAAATCAGAATGAGAATGACATAAAAGATAATGTGCCCTTTTTTAAAATATTCCCTCTTAATAAATAAGAGCCCTACAAAAAGTAAAAACAAAAGAGGTGGAATAAAAGACAAATAAGGAAACGCAATATATTTATACAAATCCAAAGGCATCAAGGGGTTTGGAACAGGTTTAATATAATACTGAAGTATCTTAACAGCGTGATAACCCGTAAGTATGCCAATGTAGCCTGTTAAAACCCACATTATATATTTAAAGAGCTTACTATTTTTGGAAGGGGTTTCTATTTTCATCTATTTAAAAAAAGAATCAACAAACTCAAACTTATTGAATACCTGAAGATCTTCCATCCCCTCGCCTACGCCAATATACTTCACAGGAATCTGGAATTGGTCACTGATTCCAATTACCACACCGCCTTTTGCAGTTCCATCAAGTTTTGTAACCGCAAGGGAAGTAACTTCAGTTGCCGCAGTAAATTGCTTGGCTTGTTCAAAAGCGTTCTGTCCAGTAGAGCCATCCAATACCAAAAGTACATCGTGCGGCGCATCGGGAACTACCTTTTGCATTACTCGTTTCACCTTGGTGAGCTCGTTCATCAAGTTTACCTTATTGTGTAATCGTCCTGCTGTATCAATGATAACAACATCGGCATTTTGGGTTACAGCGCTTTGTAACGTATCAAACGCGACACTTGCAGGATCGCTACCCATGCTTTGTTTTACGATCTCAACATCAGTTCTGTCTGCCCAAATCTGTAATTGGTCTATAGCCGCTGCACGAAAAGTATCCGCAGCACCTAAGACTACTTTTTTTCCTGCTTTTTTAAATTGATATGCGAGTTTTCCAATAGTAGTTGTTTTACCAACGCCATTTACACCCACAACCATAATTACATATGGTATTTTGTTTGCGGGAATTTCAAAATCTGTGGCGTTTCCTGAATCTATTTCGCTTAAAAGACCTGCTATTTCCTCACGGAGAATTTTATTCAACTCATCTGTTCCCACATATTTATCCTTGGCAACACGAGCTTCAATTCTATCAATTACCTTAAGGGTAGTGTTTACACCAACGTCACTGGAAACAAGAACTTCTTCCAAATTGTCCAAAACATCATCGTCCACTTTGCTCTTGCCCGCAACGGCTTTGCTCAGTTTGTCAAAAAAGGATGTCTTTGTCTTTTCAAGCCCTTTATCGAGGGTTTCCTTTTTTTCTTTTGAAAATATTTTTTTGAATAAACTCATATTTCAGTTGTAGGTTGTTAGCTAGTGAAAAATTTAATATTGCAATTTTTCAAAAAGGCAAAAATACGAAAAGCCACCTTCGCAAAAAAGTGGCTTTTTCTTAATATTTTAAGCTGGTTATTTTTTGTTCAACCAGTCATTTACAAATTCTGGAGCCATGATAGCTTCAGTAAATGTATATGCTCCTGTTTTTGGCGATTTAACCATTTTTATTGCTTTGGTTAAACGCTTTGAACCTGTTTGTAACGATGCTACTGATTTCTTTGCCATGACTTATATTATTTAATCTCTTTATGAACCGTCATTTTCTTCAGGATTGGGTTGAATTTTTTCAACTCCATTCTGTCCGGTGTATTCTTTTTGTTTTTGGTAGTGATATAACGTGAAGTTCCTGGTTGTCCAGACTCCTTGTGCTCTGTGCACTCCAAAATCACTTGTACTCTATTTCCTTTTTTAGCCATTGTAACAGACTTTATTGATTATTGCAATTATTTAGTTAAAAAGCCTTTTTCGCGGGCTTCTTTCATAACCGCAGAAATACCTTTTTTATTGATGTCCTTTATAGCAGAAGCTGAAACACGAAGGGTAACCCATTTGTCTTCCTCTGGAATATAAAAACGCTTTTTGAGCAAGTTTACATCAAACTTACGTTTGGTTTTATTCATTGCGTGCGATACGTTATTTCCAACCATCGCTTTCTTTCCGGTAAGTTCACAAACTCTTGACATTCCTTAACCTTTTTAAGTTATTTTTAAAACAGGGTGCAAATTTAAGTAATTCTTTTGTGATGTACAACAAAAGAAAATTAGTTTTTTGAAATTTCTTTTAGAAGCATTTCAAAGACCTTATTTGTGGTTTTTCTAATCACACGAAAACGGTCATTTCCAAAATTGAATTTTCCGGACACAATCCCGATAGGGGTAGCAATAGCAATACATACCGTGCCCACTTCATCTATGCCATCACCTTTTGTTGGTCCCGCGATTCCTGTTGTTGCAATGGCATAATCTGTGTTGAAAAGTTTGTTGCAATTACTCGCCATACTTTCAGCAACTTCTATACTAACAACAGAATATTCTTCTATAATAGAAGATGGAACGCCGAGTATTTTGGTTTTTAACTCAGTTTTATATGGGACAATACTTCCCAGAAAAAAGGAAGAAGCGCCCGCCTCGGCTGTTATATTTTCTGCAATTGCCCCACCGGTACAGCTTTCTGCCAAACTTAATGTTTGGTTCTTTTGAGTTAAAATATGTGCAATCCTACCAATTATACTGGTTTCATCTTCATATCCAATTGCAATATCCGACAGCATTTCATTCAAGATTTCCATTCTTGAGTCAATGCTTTCCTTTAGTACTCTTTCGTCATTTCCCGTTGAAGATAAGCGAAGACGCACTTTTCCCAAAGAGGGTAAATAGGCAAGTTTTACTTCCTCCGGCAAGGCGTTTTCCCAATCGGCAATGCGTTCGGCAATGGCGCTTTCGCCCAAACCATAGGTTAAAAGCGTTTTATGATAAATATGCGGCCTATTGAAACGCTTAATTACTCGTGGTAAAACTTCCTCTTGCAATAAATGCTTCATTTCATAGGGCACACCGGGAAGTGATACAAAAACAATTTCATCTTTTTCCATCCACATTCCTGGAGCGGTACCGTACTTATTCATCAAGATAGTAGCCTTGGAAGGGACCATTGCCTGACGAAAGTTTGCGGGCAAAGGTTTATTGAGCTGATATTTTTCAAAAAGATGCGCTACGTTTTCAATCACACTTTGGTCCTCAACCAACGTATCATTAAAAAAATCGCAAAAAGTCTGTTTGGTAATATCATCTTTGGTAGGGCCTAAACCCCCAGTGATAATAATTAAATCGGCATGTTCTTTTGCATCCTTAAACGCTTGTAGAATATGTTCTCGCTCATCCTGCACAGAAGTAATCTGATAGACCTTTACCCCAATTTTGTTCAATTCTTTTGAAATGTAAGCCGAATTGGTATCAACGATCTGGCCTATGAGAATCTCATCGCCTATGGTAATAATTTCTGCGAGCATATTATAATTGGAAGTCTTCTCTCAGTTCGTCAAACACATGGTTTAATGTGCCAAGCACATTTTCCAAGTGCGGAAGAACTGTAGCTTTGCTTTTGGATGTCTTTGACCACGCCTCGATACTTGTAATATCCTTCAGCGCATCTATACCGAACATTTCAATGTTTGGCTTCATTTTATGGGCAAACTGATATGCCAATTCTCTGTTTTCATTCTCAATGGCTTCTTCCATGGAATGCAAATCAGGGGGGATTTCATCTAAAAATGTTTGTGCCAGAATCTTTAAAAAATCTTGATCTCCATCAGCAATTTCGCTAAGATTCTCTTTTGCATAATATTTAGTCATCTTACTTAACTTTAATGGAAAACATTTCTGTTTTCCCTATATATCCCGTTAACACATCGTCAGCTTTAACACTACCAACCCCTGCGGGAGTTCCTGTAAAGATAACATCCCCAATTTTCAAGGTAAAATATTTTGAAATATATTCGATTAAAGCATCGATTTTCCACATCATCAGCATAGAATTACCATTTTGAACGGTTTTTCCATTCTTTTTTAAGCTAAATTCTATGTTGTTTATATCTGTAAATTGCTCTTTATCAATGAAATTTCCAATAACTGCAGAACCATCAAACGCTTTTGCCTTTTCCCAGGGCAATCCGTTTTCTTTCAATTCTTTTTGCAAATCACGAGCCGTAAAATCGATTCCCAAACCGATTTCATCGTAATATTTATATGCGAATTTTTTATCAATGTGCTTGCCTATTCTGTTTATGCGAACTAGCAATTCTACTTCGTGATGCACATCACTTGAAAACTCTGGAATAAAAAACGGTTGCTTCTTTAATAATATTGCAGTGTCTGGCTTTAAAAAAATAACTGGGTCGGTTGGCTTTGCATTATCCAGTTCTTTAACGTGGTCTGCATAATTTCGACCAATACAGATAATCTTCATCTTAAAATTAAAGTTTGGTGTTTAACTTCTGAAGTCGGATTCTGGTCAATACTTTTTTGGTGTATAACGGAAAGTCTGCATTCAGCAACCAGCCAAAGTAGCCAGAATCCTTTTCCATAATTTCGGTTACCAAATTTCCTTTGTATTTTCCGAAGGAAAAAACCTCAACGCCGTCTTCGTTATAACTTATAAAGCCTGCAAAATCTGCATGATCTCGGTGCGAACTGAAATCTGCAAGAAAATTCACATCGTTCTCCAATTCCGCGTATTTGTCCAGTTGGGCTTTTAAAACTTCGTAGGTGGCATTGGTATCAGCAGCAGCACTGTGTGCATCCGTTAAATCTTTATTGCAGTAAAATTTATAGGCCGCTTCCAAAGTACGCTTTTCCATTTTATGAAAAATAGTCTGAACATCTACCGAAAGTGCTTTTTTCATATCAAAATCCACTTCGGCACGAAGCAATTCTTCTGCCAGTAATGGAATGTCAAAACGGTTTGAGTTGAATCCTCCTAGATCGCTATCCTTTATTAAGGCATATACTTTGGGAGCCAATTCTTTAAAAGTTGGTTCGTTGGCAACCATTTCATCAGTAATTCCGTGAATTGCGGAAGACTCTTCCGGAATTGGCATTTCAGGGTTTACGCGCCATGTATAACTTTCTTTATTTCCATTTGGGAATACTTTCAATATAGCTATTTCTACTATTCTGTCCGTCGCAACATTAATTCCGGTGGTTTCAAGGTCGAAGAAACAGATTGGTTTTTTTAAATTGAGTTCCATTGTTTTATTTTGTTGTGCAAAGATACTTTTAATTGAAGTTTTGAAGGGTATAAAAAACGAAAAGGGAGATTTTGAATTCAAAATCTCCCTTTTTTCAAAATATAACTAAATTAAATTTCTCTATTAACGTCCCAAGCTTCCAAATAATCGGCAACTCGCTTAACAAATTGTCCGCCCAAAGCACCGTTCACAACTCTGTGGTCGTAACTGTGCGAAAGGAACATTTTATGGCGAATTCCAATAAAGTCACCCTCTGGGGTCTCAATAACTGCAGGTACTTTACGGATAGCTCCCAAAGCCAAAATACCAACTTGTGGTTGGTTGATTATAGGCGTACCCATAATACTGCCAAAGGTTCCCACATTTGTAACCGTATAGGTTCCTCCCTGTATCTCGTCTGGTTTTAATTTGTTTTCGCGTGCACGGTTTGCAAGGTCGTTTACAGCTTTACTCATTCCAACCAAATTTAATCTATCGGCGTTTTTAATTACTGGGACAATTAGATTTCCGTCGGGCAGAGCCGCAGCCATTCCCAAGTTTATATTTTTACGCTTAATAATATTATTCCCGTCAACGGAAATATTCATCATAGGGAAGTCTTTCAAAGCCTTTGCAACGGCTTCCATAAATATTGGGGTGAAAGTAAGATTCTCACCTTCACGTTTCGCAAAGGTGTTCTTTACTTTATTTCTCCAGTTCCAAACATTGGTAACATCACATTCAACAAAAGACTGCACATGTGCGGATGTTTGTGTACTTTCAACCATGTGGTGGGCAATGAGTTTGCCCATTCTGGTCATTTCAACAATTTCATCCTCACCGCTAACTGAAACTGGAGCTTTTGGTTTTGCGGGATCAGCAGTTTGGGCTTTTGCTGTTTCTGGATTTTTGGCCTCCACTACTGTTTGTGGCTGGGGAGTTGTTGTTTTTGCTGAAGAACGATTTTCAACATATTCCAAAATATCGTTTTTGGTTACGCGTCCGTCTTTTCCGGTACCGGAAATTCCGTCAAGTTCTGCTTGTGATATATTTTCTGTAGCAGCAATATTTTTAACTAATGGAGAATAAAAACGGTCCCCGCTATTTTCAATTGGAGCTTGGGTAGCTTCTTTGGCGGTTTCCACTTGCTTTTCAACTTCCTTCACAACTTCCGGCGAAGGAACGCTTTCAGCAGTGGTCTTCTCTGTTCCGTTATCTCCAGAAGTTTCAATTATAGCAATGGTCTGCCCTACTTGCACTACATCATCAACGTTGAAAAGTTTTTCAATCAAAACGCCATCTACCTCGCTGGGTACTTCGCTATCTACCTTATCGGTAGCAATTTCAAGCACAGCCTCATCAGCCTCGATGGTATCGCCCACTTCCTTTAGCCAGTTAGTCAAGGTTGCCTCTGCAACACTCTCACCCATTTTGGGCAGTTTCAATTCAAATTTTGCCATAATACTTTTTCAATGTCGAATTTGGTAAGCACAAATGTGCTTGTTTTAAAAACCTTGCAAAATTAGTTAAAATTTGTTCGTTCTGGGTTTCAAATTTCTTAAAAAACAACCACGCCACCCTTTTCGTCGCTTTGGTCGCTCCCTATTATAAAGTTGCAGCCCGCAGGACGTATGCGGAAAAGATTGTTTTTGTTTTTCAATTGTTTCATCAATTTGAAAATTTCAGCATAGGAAATATACTCAGCATCAAAAACTAGCAGACTGTTTTCTAAGGAAATTAAGGGATGCATATTTTTTGAAACCATTTGGAAAATAGTGGCTGTACTCTCTGAAAGTTTTTCCAGTAATTCAATATTTTCGGTGAAGAAGTAGTTTCGATCCAAAGTAGGAAGTGGTTCCACTTTTTTATCGAAAGAAATTTTATGCGCAGCTTTGGCCAAGGCAACTCCGGCAGACACGGAACTTCCCAATAGAAAATTTTTATTGAAATGCTTTTGGTAAAAAATCTGCATTGCGCCGTAAAAACGCTCAAAATAAGCATCATCCTTTTTGGTGCTTTCGCCTTTATAATGAAGTACGGTCGTGCCCCCAAAATAATGATTTTGATACCCTGCCTTTGTTATTTTATATGAAAAATCTATGTCTTCGCCATACATAAAATAGTCTTCGTCAAATCCGCCCACTTGCTTGTAAATATCTCTTTTTAAAAGCATAAAGGCTCCCACGAGTACCTCAACCAAACCATTTTCATTATCAATTATATGATTTGCATAATATTTCTGTGTAAAACCGGTGAGTTTCATTAATGAAACCTTTGGGGTAGGAAGGTTTCTTTTGCTTTCTGGGAGGAAGTTTCCTGTTCCATCCATCAAATAAACACCGAGCGCACCTATGTTTTCAACACTTTCATAATATTCAATCGTTTTTCTGAAGGTATCTTCAGAAACGGCAGTATCTGGATTCAGAATACAAACATACTCACCCTTTGCAACTGCAACGGCTTGATTATTTGCTTTGCTGAAGCCAACGTTTTCCTTGTTTTCAATTAAAACGATAGTTGGAAAGAGGGTTTTCACCATTTGGCAACTGTCATCCTTTGAGTCATTATCAATAACAATGATTTCAGCATCCCAATACTGGGTAGCCTTTTGAACCGAACGAATGCATTGTTCCAAAAAATAACGCACATTATAATTAAGTATAACGACAGATAGTTTCAAAACTTAGGTGTTTTTTAATGAAGATTCAAAAGGAATGCGATGTAAAATACTTCGGCCAAGGGTGACCTCGTCTGCATACTCGAGTTCATCGCCTACCGAAATTCCACGGGCAATGGTAGTTGTGGTTATATTATAGGGTTCAATTTGCTTATATATGTAAAAATTTGTGGTATCGCCTTCCATAGTTGAACTGAGTGCAAAAATAAGCTCGCGGACATTTCCAGTCTTTACTTTTTCGACTAAGGAAGGAATGGTCAAATCGCCAGGGCCAATCCCATCCATCGGAGAAATTTTTCCACCTAAAACGTGATAGTGGCCACGATATTGACTTGTGTTTTCTATGGCCATTACATCGCGAATGTCCTCAACAACGCAAACCAATTGTTCATCGCGACGCGGATTTGCACAAATTTCACAGAGTTTTGTATCACTAATGTTGTGGCAATTTGCACAGAAGTTTATTTCCTCGCGCATTTTTACCAATCCAGTTGCTAACTTTTGAGATTGTTCTTTGGGCTGTTTAAGTAAATGAAGCACTAAACGAAGCGCGGTACGCTTACCAATTCCGGGGAGTTGGGACATTTCATTCACTGCATTTTCAAGAAGTTTTGAAGAAAATTCCATAGCCTAATTCATGCTGGCAATATAAAAAAAATGCTTCAGAAAAAGAGGCTTTTCCTGAAGCATTCCTATTATAAAAAAAGACTCTTAATTTATAAGAAGTTTTTTGGTTGCAGTTCCTTCTTCACTATTAATGCGAACAAAGTATGTGCCGCTGGAAAGTGAGGAAACATCAACAGAATGTTTGTTTGAAATTAATTCTTTTGCCTCCTTAATTAGAAGCTTTCCGGAAATATCAAAAATCCTGATTTCAGCTTTCATCGCTTTTGGCAAGGCAATGGTAAATTGAGAGTTTGCAGGGTTTGGATATAAAGAAACGTTATTTTCAGAAATTCTATCTTCAACTCCTGCAACACCCGTAACCAATGGAGATGCCCAAAGGCCTCTTCCGTAGGTTCCCGCATACAGCATGCCATCAACTTTGTTAATTTCCAACTCATTTACATATACATTTGGCAACAGGTTGCTGTAAGGCTGCCAATCTGTGTAAGTATTATCTATATAATAAATACCGTAATCCATACCCAAATACAATCCATCTTGACCGTTATCATCCCACACTAACGCAAAAGCACTGAAATTAGGTAAATTCTTTTTATAGTTAATCCAAGTTGCGCCTCCATCATTAGAAACCATTACACGGTTAGCCGAAGTCACAGCAACGGCAATTTTGTTTGGATCTGTGGGATGTATTGCTATAGAATTAATTCCTCCGCCAGCGCTTGCAGTTTGCACCCAATTAGTTGCTCCTCCATCAGTAGTTTTGAATAAAAATGCAGATCTGGAAGCATACATAATTTGGTTATTGGAAGGTGCTATTTTTAAGTTATCAAGATTTGAACCTAAATTTTGTGAAATTGCTGTCCAACTACCTCCCGAGTTTATAGACTTGTAAACAACATTATAGCCTACATATATTACGTTACTCGTAATTGGGTCTTGTTCAAAAGGAGTAACCCAATTTCCAGAACCATTTCCAGGTTCATTAAGACCACTATAAGAACTTCCTCCATTAATGGAACGATATAATTGACCTTGTTGGGTAGTGCCATAAAATGTATTATTGTTGGTTTTGTCTATAAAAGATTCCATACCATCTGCTCCTAACCAATCTCTCCAGCCTGTTGCTGCTTTATAAAATGAGGTACCATTATCTTGAGCACCTCCAGAAACAATAACGTCAGCTGTTTGAGAAACACCTATTTTATAAAATTGTCGAATGCCTAGACCATCTGTTAAATCTTCATAATAATTGGCACTAACTGTTCCTGTATTTGCAGCTTTAAATATACCACCATCAGTAATTGCAAATAAAGTCGTTCCATAAAACTGAAGATCATCCACATCTGCGTGGCAATAGCCAATATTTTGTGAAGCTGCGTTTCCTGGAATCCAATCTGAAGTACAAGAGAAATTTACACCTCCGTTTGTAGAGCGCCAAGTAAGAATTCCGGCAATATGCACTTCGTTTACATCGGTTGGGTTAACTGCAATCCCCATATCACGAGGAGCTTGACCGCTATTGTCATTTCCGCTAGTGCTATAGCCAAAAAAGTTAAGACCTCCGTGATTTAATTTTGTGAAGGAACTACCGCTATCACTGGAAGTATAAAACCCACCAAATCTACCACCATTTGCTTCCAAAACATATACAACGTTTGCATCATCCGCAGAAACGCCTATCATTTTTGCCCCCGAGGTAAAACCGCCGATTGTTGTAAATGTGGCTCCGCCGTCTGTAGATTTATGAAAACCGCTACCCGAAGCATATACTACTGAAAGATCGCCCGGTTTAAACTCAACATCAAAACCGCTATTGTCTCCTGAAACTACTTTAACCCAAGTGGCACCGCCATCTGTGGTTCTATAAATTCCAGAATTTTCAGATGTAGCAAATATCATATCCGTATTAGATGGGTTAATCACTATCTTGTTTACTCTACTACTTCCAACAGTTCCCAAAACATTCCAAGTGGCACCAGCATCGGTTGATTTGAAAATCTTTCCACTATTTGAACCAAAAAAATAAGTATCAGAATCTGTAGGATCTATGGCAACTGAATAAACTGATAAATTAGAGAAATAATCACTTAAAGGCGTCCAAGTCTGAGCCCCGTCGGTTGTTCTCCAAACACCACCTGTATTCGCGCCAACAATCATATGGTTTGCATCACCCTCGTCAATTGCAAGACCCGTGATTCTACCCACACCTGGGTTCCACCCTGATGTAGCATTCCAAGAAGTTGGACCTAATTCTTGCCAGTTATCCGGTAGCACTTGACGGTTAGACGCTGTTTCATTTAAATAAGCATTCCATCTTTGAAGTTCATTTAAACGCTCCTCAGTTGTAGGAAGATATCCAT
Organism: Aequorivita sp.; assembly: GCA_002715485.1. GTDB lineage: Bacteria > Bacteroidota > Bacteroidia > Flavobacteriales > Flavobacteriaceae > Aequorivita. The sequence goes on from PAZL01000030.1 coordinate 15,582, forward strand.
CCTCTTTTACTCTTCTGAGGGCATTGTACTCCCATCTTTTAAATTGTTTGTACCCACTACCGCGGCCTTTGTCTTTATCGGCGAAGTAGGCTTCGGCACTGTCAATAATATCTTGTACCTTATAGGTACCTGCATCAATCATTTGGAGGTAATCCTGTGCCTGAACGACAAAAGAACCCAAAAATAATGTAAAAAGTAGAAGTAATTTAAAACGCATCTTTTTAGTTTTAAGGAAGTTATATAATTATTTATTCAAAGTTTTCAAATGTATTAAAAATTAAAATGTTGAAGGACGCATTCTTTGTATTTTTACCAAAAAAATTGCCCTAAACCATTGAAGTATTAAATTTTATGCAATCCTTACACATACTGTTACTTATTCTTGGTTATTTTTTGGTTTTAATTCTAATTTCCTATTTCACCAATAAAGGCGGCAGTAATGCAGATTTTTTTAAGGCGGGGAAACAGTCTCCCTGGTATCTTGTAGCCTTTGGAATGATTGGAGCTTCGTTGAGCGGTGTAACTTTTATTTCGGTTCCGGGCTGGGTAGAAGCTTCAAGGTTCAGTTACTTTCAAGTGGTATTAGGCTATACTGTAGGTTATGCAGTTATCGGTACTGTCCTGCTCCCACTTTATTATCGTTTAAATCTGACTTCTATTTACACTTATTTGGAGGGGCGATTTGGAAATGCTTCATATAAAACTGGCGCTTCGTTTTTCTTACTTTCAAGAGTGGTGGGCGCAAGCTTTCGGCTTTATTTGGTTGCTGTAGTACTCCAAAGTTTGATTTTTGACGCAATGAATATTCCCTTTTGGGTAACCGTTACCATCACTATTTTGTTGATTTGGCTTTACACTTTTAAAAGCGGAATAAAAACAATTGTATGGACCGATACACTCCAAACACTGTTCATGCTAATAGCCGTAGGTGTTTCCGTTTATTATGTGTCTACAGATTTAGGCCTTTCGGGAAGTCAACTTTTCACTTTTATTGCCGATAGCGATATGAGCCAGATTTTCTTTTTTGATGATTGGAAATCGGCCGATCATTTTGTGAAGCAATTCATAAGCGGAGCATTTATTGCTATTGTAATGACAGGACTGGACCAAGATATGATGCAGAAAAACTTGACCTGCCGTAACTTAAAAGATGCTCAGAAAAACATGTTTTGGTTTACCATAGTTTTGACTATAGTAAACTTTGTTTTCTTGGTACTTGGTTTATTGCTGACCGTTTATGCAGCGCAAAATGGAATTGACGCACACAAGGATCAATTATATCCCACACTTGCAATGCAAAATGAATTTGGTATAGGAGTGGCCGTACTCTTCATCTTAGGATTGATTGCAGCTGCATATAGTAGTGCTGATAGCGCTTTAACAGCATTAACCACTTCCTTCAGTATCGATATTCTTGAAATTGAAAAAAAATATGACGAGGCAAAGCAAGTACGCGTACGTAAGCTAATTCACATTCTCGTTTCATTGGTGCTGATAGCTGTGATCATCATTTTTAAATATGTAATTGCTGATGATTCCGTGATTGCAAAATTGTTTGTTTTTGCTGGATATACCTATGGACCCCTTTTGGGGCTGTATGCTTATGGACTATTCACGAAATGGCAAGTGAAAGATAAACTGGTTCCTATAGTTGCAGTTTTAACGCCATTTTTGGGATATGCGATAAGTGCATTGAGCGCCACATATTTAAATTTCGAATTTGGTTTCTTTATACTTATATTAAACGGAGCGCTTACATTTTTCGGCTTAATATTGATTCGTTCCCAAAAGAACTAAGGTACAGGCAATCTCACTTTCTATATTGTTTTTTTTTAGTATTTCATAAAACTCAGGATTTTCTGTTCCTGGATTGAAAATAACGCGTTCCGGCTTTAAGGAAAGAATATAATCGTAATATTCCTCTTGGCGTTTGGGGTTTAGATAAAGTGTTACGGTATCTATATTTTCAAATTGTTTTTTTTCCGTAGAAATTTCAACCCCGGCAACTATACCCTTTTTTAAACCCACAGCTTCCACAGTGTGTCCATAACTTACCAATCGGTTTATTGCAAGGTTAGAATAACGTCCAGGATTTAAGCTAGCGCCAAGTACTAAGGTTTTCTTCATTTTGATTGTTTTGTTATGAAAATACAATACTCTTTCGCAAGAATTCATAAATGTTCGTTAAAATGGCAAACAGCTTGAAACATTCTTTAAATAAGAGCGTCTATATAGTAGTTGGAATTTCATTCTTTACTGCAGCAATTTTTACGTTGATGGTTAGTGTTAATAATTGCAGTAAAGATTCAAACCCGGGGCACTTGCTTCGGGTTTGTTTTTTTAAAAATTCTTCACTTTAGATGTAACAGAAAAAAAAATATTTCGTCTTGTATGTAGAATCACAACAGTATTTGCATATTTAGTATGTTATACAAGGTAATATACAATACAATATTATTCGTGTTATTAAATTCATCAATCATTAACTTCAATCAATCACAAAATGAAAAACATTTTATTGTTAATCGCTTTCATCACATTTGGCACACTACAAGCTTCAGTTGATCCTAAAGAAAAACCGGGCAATATTTATGGTAGTGTTATGGACAAAATTTTAAATGAGCCCCTTCCTTACGTAACTGTAGTAGTAAAAAACTTAAACGGAGAAATCATCACAGGTGCAGTAACTGACGATGCCGGTAAATTTGAAATCCACAAAATACCGGAAGGCAAGAGTAATGTAAGCATCCAGTATATTGGGTACAAAATCTTTACGACTGAAATTAATATTACTAAGGGAAATGAAGATGTTTATTTAGGCCAAATATTGCTTGAAGAAGATATAGCTTCTCTTGACGAGGTAAATATTGTGGCCGAAAGATCAACCATTGAACAACGTTTGGACAAAAAGGTAATAAATGTGGGCAAAGATTTAGCTACCGCTGGCCCTACCGCCTCAGATATTATGAATAACCTACCTACGGTAAGCATAGACCAACAAACTGGTGAACTCTCCATGCGCGGTAATCAAAATGTCCGCGTAATGGTAGATGGCAAGCTTTCAAACATTCCAGTAGCGCAATTGCTGAAGCAAATTCCATCTTCATCTATTAAACAAATTGAACTTATTACTAACCCTTCGGCAAAGTACAATCCCGAGGGTATGAGCGGCATAATAAATATTATTCTTCATAAAAACGTAAATGTGGGGTTCAATGGCAACGTGTCCGTAGGGCTTACTTATAAGGAAAACGCAAAATTTAATGCAGGTTTGGATATGAATTACAGAAACGGAAAATTTAACTTCTATACCAATCTTAGCAACAATGTATCCAAAAACGAGAACGATGGGCTCATTTCTCGTTCACTAAACAATTCCAGGGAAGTAATCCATTTTTTGGATGACAGCAAATCCAATCTTTTCAAAGTGGGATTGGATTTTTATTTAAATGATAAAAACACCCTATCCTTCTTCACCAACCAAAATTTATATGACGGACTGGGCGTGGGAAGTTCTTCGATATTTTATTTAGACCAACCCTCCCTCAATCAGCAACAGTTATTCTATTTTGACAATGAAAATATTTCTTCCCAATATAATTTTGATTATAAGCTGAATTTTGAAAAGACCGATCACACGCTTGAACTTGAGGCTGACTACAATATATTTTCAAATGAAACCCTGGGAAAATATGTGTTCAGTGGTGCGTCTCCTTTAGAAAACTTTGCAGATAATGACGAGACAGACCGTAATCAACTTACCGTAAATCTGGATTATGTGAACCCCCTATCTGAAAGTGTAAAAATTGAAGCCGGTGCGGAGGCGAGACTATTTGAAACTAATATCGATTATGCGTCCAACGGCAAAAGTTATAATGCCAATGGCGAATTGGTACCAACGCCCTCAACCCGTTTTGAATACGTACGCGATATTTATTCACTATATGCCACATTTGGAAAAAATTACGAAAAGTGGTCTTATCAGCTAGGAGCACGCGTAGAAAACGTTAGCGTAAAAGCTGACACCAACAAGATACGTGCTTTCACCAACGATTATTTTCAGGTATACCCCAGCGCTTTTGTTACCTATTCTCCCAATGAAAAAAACCAATACCAGCTTAGTTATAGCCGTAGAGTGGATCGTCCCGGACTCGACCAGGTGAATCCAATTCGCGAATTCAGCACGCCTTTAATTTCTTCATTCGGAAACATTAATCTGGAACCACAGTTTACCAATTCAATAGAGGTCAACTATACTCGAAATTTAGAAAAGGGAAGTATCACGGGAGGAATATTTTACCGATTGGTAGATAATGAAATAAACCGCGCCATACTTATTGATCGAACCAACTTGGACAGATCCATTCTTACCTTTCAAAATTTTAGCAGCACGGATTTATACGGAATTGAACTTTCGTCAAATTACAAACCCACGAAATGGTGGAGTTTCAATACAAGTTTTGAGCTTTACAAACGAACCCAAAAGGGAATTACCGAAGCATTTGAAAATCCAACCGGAACTCCAACAGTGGATGACATAATAACACAAGTGACGGAAGTTGACAACATAGCTTGGAATGTAAGAATGTCGAATAATTTTACGATTACCAAAGATCTTACGTTTTCGGCCTTTGGACTTTATCGCGCAAAAAACAAGGGTATCCAGTTTGAATCCGAACCCCTCTATTTTGTCAATTTGGGAGCGCGTTATACTTTATGGGAAGGCCGCGGGACCTTTAGTGTAAACTACAATGATGTATTGGATTCCATGAAATTTGCCTTCAGCGGCAACACGCCCTATCCTCAGAGTGGTGAGTTTAAAAACGAGAGTAATACTATTTACGTTGGCTTATCCTATAGGTTTGGAGGAAGTAATTACCGTGCAAAAAGCCGAAAAAACAGAGACGACAACACATCATCTGGAGGCGGAGGAATTTTCTAGAGCGTTATTCTTTTGTTAAAAAGGAATATTACGTGAAACTATTTGTGATTTCCACTCGTCTATTTTAATACAGTACCTAAAAGTTCATTTTATAATTTATTTGAATTAGCCTTTAACGAATTATACCATTTTTGGGTAAAAAAAAGCCTTTCATTTTTTTGAAAGGCTTTCTTACTTTATAAGTTCTTTGAATTTACTATAACTCGCGTTTCATCTTATTTTTATAATATCTATTTATAATCAAAATAATCAAGAAGAGAAATACAAAAACAAATCTGGAAAATATAGGAAAAGCAAATGCCAATATTCCTGAAATCACCCAAATTAATATACCATTTATCGCTCGTGCTTTGTGCCATTTCGCCAATACTCCTGTAAGCCCAGTTTCTCCATGCTCCTTTTTAACAACGTATCTAATCATCAAATAATTAAACAAACCAATCACGGCTAAATTAAAGCAGTAAAAAACGTAAGGTCCCGTCAAGAAGAAACTCCCGACATAAAATGCGGTTGAGAAAGGCAGCAGTACTACAAAAAGCAATAAAAAAATATTTAGCCAAAGTAGTTTACTGTCAACATCAGTAACGTATTTCATTAATCTTAAATGAGCTACCCAATAGATTGCCGTAACAAGAAAACTCACAACAAGACCAATAAAACTAGGTATTCTCGCCTCAAGAATTTTCCAAGTTCCGTATTCATTAACAGATTCGCCATTCGGTACTGCTATTTCCAAAATAAGCAACGTCATTGCTATTGAAAAAATAGCATCGCTAAAACCTATTATTCTACTTTTATCAAAGGCGATATCATCCATAAGTTATCTCTGTGCAATTGCCTACCATCTAATGATCACGCTTCCCCAAGTGAAACCGCTGCCAAACGCTGCTAAAACAACCAAATCACCTTCTTTAATCCTTTCTTCTTCCCATGCTTCTGTTAGTGCAATTGGGATAGAAGCTGCAGTAGTATTTCCGTATTTTTGAATATTATTAAAAACTTGATCGTCGGTCAACTTCAATTTGTGCTGAATAAATTGTGAAATACGAAGATTTGCTTGATGCGGAATCAACATATCAATATCTTCAACCTTCAAATTATTAGCTTCCAATCCTTCTTGAATAACCTCAGCAAAACGAACAATGGCGTGCTTAAAAACAAACTGCCCGTTCATCACCGGATAGTAAGGTATATTTTCCTGCGGGTTTTCAGCTATAATCTCTGGCACCCAATGGCCAGTGCTCGGGCCCTGCAATGAAAGTTCATTTTTATGTTGTCCTTCACTATGCAAATGTGTGGAAAGAATACCACCCTTTCCAGTTTCATTTCTGGAAACTACCGCCGCCCCTGCTCCATCGCCAAAAATGACCGACACATTTCTGCCGCGCGTGGTCATATCCAGCCCGCCGCTGTGATTTTCACTGCCAATTACCAAAACGTTTTTGTACATTCCTGTTTTCACAAATTGATCCGCAACCGAAATTGCATAAACAAAACCACTGCACTGGTTGCGAACGTCCAAAGCTGGAATGGTGCGCATTCCCATCATTTCCTGTACTTCCACCCCACCGCCCGGAAAATACATATCGGGACTCAGCGTGGCAAAAACAATCATATCAATATCAGTGGGCTTAAGTTTGGCGCGTTCCAACGCAATGGTTGAGGCCTTAACCGCCATCACTGAGGTAGAATTGCCATCGCCTTTTTTAATATGTCGTCGTTCTTTAATACCCGTACGCTCTTGAATCCACGCATCATTGGTGTCCATTAACTTTGAAAGGTCGTCATTGGTAACCACATTTTCGGGCACATAATATCCTAAACCGGTAATTTTTGATGTGTACATTTAATTCAATTTAAAATAGTTCGGAAAGATAACCATATACCGCTTTTAACGGAAAGAAAACTAAGTTTATATAGTATGCGTGCATAGTAAATACGTTCTCTTTATTTTGAATATCTTTAGAACTTAAACTTTACAATTATGAAAAAACTTATCGCCATTGTTACCATTCTCCTACTATCGGGAAATTTTATTGCACAGGAAAAACTCACCTATCAAAAACCTCCAAAGGAAATTCTGGAACTTGTGGACGCACCTTTGGCGCCTTCCGTTTGGATTGATAGCAATGGTGAGAATGTAGTCCTTTTTTATCGCGATGCATATAAATCTATCACTGAACTTTCCGAAGCTGAATTGCGGTTGGGCGGACTTCGAATAAATCCAAAAACCAACATTGGTAGCCGAACCCGGTTTTATAACAATATAAAAGTGAAAAAGGCTTCCGAAAAAGATGCCCGGCAAGTATCGGGAATTCCCAACAATCCAAGGCTTTCAAACTTTACCATTTCACCTAACCAAAAAATGGTTGCCTTTCTAAATACCGTGGAAGATGGCGTACAGCTTTGGCTCGCAGATATTGAAAATGGAACTGCCAAACAACTCAGCACTTTAAAAGTAAACGCAAATATGGGCAACCCTATAAATTGGTTTAAAGATGGCAGTGCCCTGTTAGTAAATGTAATCCCAAAGGATAGAAAAGAATTGATAAATACAGATGAGGCAGTTCCCGATGGGCCAACCATTACGGTTAGTGATGGGGAAAAAGCCCAAAACAGAACCTATCAGGATTTGCTTAGCAGCCCCAACGATGAATATAATTTTGAACAACTGGCCCTTTCAGAAATAAAAAAGATTTCGGTGGAAGGAAAAGTTGCCGATTTTCTTCCCACGGCTATGTATGACGATATTGATTTTTCGCCAGATGGCAATTATTTAATGGTAAGTACAATCAAAAGACCGTTCTCTTACATTGTTCCTTACAGCAGATTTCCTTTTGAAACTACTATTTACAGCAGCCAAGGTAAACTCATTCAAAAAGTAAACGATGTGCCGCTGAACGAAGTAGAGCCGAAAGGATTTATGGCAACTCGAATGGGAAAACGCAGCATGAATTGGCGTGCTGATAAACCTGCAACAATTTATTGGGCCGAGGCACTTGACAAAGGTGACCCCGAAGTTAAAGTAGATCATCGCGATGCCGTTTATGAATTGCAAGCTCCCTTTAACGGAAAAGGTAAATTGCTGCTAAAAACAATAAACCGTTATTCAGGAATTACTTGGGGAAATGATAATCTAGCCATTGCAACAGACTATTGGTGGAACGATCGGAATACAAAATCCTATCTATTCAATCCTTCGAATGCTTCGCAAACTCCGAAGATTATTTTCGACAGAAATTATCAAGATAGATATAACGATCCAGGCAATTTTGTAACCACTCGAAACGATTTTGACGAAAGAGTCCTCGAAGTGGTTGACGGCAATGCCTTTCTTATGGGCGACGGTTATTCGGAGGAAGGACAATTTCCTTTTATTGATGAATTCAACTTAAAAACACAAAAGACAAAACGTATCTATAAATCTCAATATACCGATAAGCTTGAAAACTTGAATTCAGCAATCGATATGAAGAAAGGGAAAATATTGGTTCGCATAGAATCACAAAATGAGTACCCAAACTATTATTTCAGAAATATTAAAAAGAAGAATGATTTAACGCCAGTAACTTCTTTTGAAAATCCTTTTAAAAGTATCCAAAATGTACATAAAGAAGTGATTACTTACAATCGTGAGGACGGATTGGAATTGGAGGGCACATTGTATCTGCCCATTGGTTACGATATGCAGAAAAAGGAAAAAATGCCAATGATTCTTTGGGCATATCCGCGCGAATTTAAGGATAAAAACAGTGCTTCCCAAAATACCACCAACCCGAATGAATTTATCTATCCGTACTATGGTTCGCCTATATATTGGGTAACCCAGGGTTATGTGGTTTTGGATGATGCAGCCTTCCCAATTGTTGGCGAAGGCGATCAAGAACCCAATGACACTTTCAGAACACAATTGGTGAGCAATGCCAAAGCTGCCATTGATGCCGTTGATAAAATGGGTTATATTGACAGGAATCGAGTTGGCGTTGGCGGCCATTCCTACGGTGCTTTTATGGTTGCAAACCTTTTGAGCCATTCAGATCTTTTTGCGGCAGGAATTGCGCGCAGTGGCGCATACAATAGGACCTTAACACCTTTCGGATTCCAAAGCGAAGAGCGCAGTTATTGGGATTCGCCCGAAACCTATAATACGATGTCTCCCTTTATGCACGCTGACAAAATGAAGACACCGTTGTTACTCATTCACGGAGAAGCAGATAATAATTCAGGAACATATCCATTGCAGAGCGAGCGTTATTTCAATGCACTAAAAGGTTTGGGGGCTACCGCAAGATTGGTAATGCTACCAAAGGAAAGCCACGGCTATAGTGCAAAAGAAAGCATTCTGCATGTGCTCTGGGAGCAAGACCAGTGGCTCGATAAATATGTGAAAAACAAGAATGAAAATCCAGTGAATGTTTCCGAAGAAATAAAGCAATAGGTTTAATAACAAAAAAAGGGCGCAAAAGATGCGCCCTTTTTAAACAACCTAACCAATTAAATAATAGAATATTTTTACTTTTTCATAGCAATTTAATATTCGATTACTCTTTGTAAAGATACCATTCTTTGTTTAGTGGAATTGTTAAAGGATTAAACAAAGTTTTGTTAAAGTTTATATGTAATTCTTATAATTATTTATCGATACCTTCGCCCCCAAATCATTCATCAAGTTATAAAGACCGAAAAAAGTTCGATTTATATACAGAAAATGTTTAGAACCGCGATTGCCATTCATTTTCCTAAGCTCAGTATCCTTTGAATATTTATTGCTCAATTCTGCAATCTTTCCGAAGAATACTTCGTCCGAAAAATCAAAAGTTTCACTGTGAAAGGGTTGCGTGAACAGACTTAGCATTTCGTGAAAAAGTTCTGAAAAGAATTTTATTTCCTCGGGCGAATCTTCTTTCTTTAAAATTTCCAAAGCATACATTTTTTCCAAAAAAACTTCAGGATTATGAATATTTTCTGGTTTTGCCAGTTCAAAATAGGGTACGTAAAATTCCTCGGGAACGGTTTTTACGCAACCGAAGTCTATCGCAATCAAGTTTGCATCTTCGTCCACCAAAAAATTTCCGGGATGCGGATCGGCGTGCACACGCTTCAACTGGTGNATTTGGAACATATAAAAATCCCACAGCGCCTGCCCTACCTTTTTCGCTTTTGATTTATCAGTATTTGTTTTTGAGAATTCTGAAAGGTGCTCCCCCGTCATCCAGTCCATCGTAATAATGCGCTCNCCGGAAAGTTCTTCGTAATACTTCGGAAAATTTAAATTGGGTATTTTTCGGCAAGCTTCTGTAATTTCCTTACTTTGCTTTACCTCTAGCATATAATCGGTTTCCTCAAGCAATTTATCTTCCACTTCCCTAAAATATTTNTCGCTGTCCTTTCCTTTAATGTTGAACATTTTCATTGCAACTGGCTTTACCATTGCCAGATCGCTGCTTATGCTTTCTGCCACCCCGGGATACTGAATTTTCACAGCAAGATTTTTTCCGTCTTTCGTGGCTTTGTGAACTTGCCCAATACTTGCTGCAGCNACCGATTCTGCATTAAACGTATCGTAGAGGCTTTCGGGGGTATTGCCAAAATATTTTTTGAAAGTCTTTCGTACCAAGGGCGCGGAGAGCGGTGGTACCTGAAACTGCGCCAAAGAAAACTTTTCAACATACGCTTTGGGCATTATGTTTTTTTCCATGCTCAGCATTTGTGCTACCTTTAGCGCACTGCCNTTTAGGTTTTTTAGGCCATCATAAATATCTTCAGCATTGCTTTCGTTCAATTCATCTTTTGTGGTTTCNGAATTGACAAGTTTTTTGCTATAATATTTTAAATAATTACCGCCTACTTTTACACCGGTGGTCATCAATTTTGAAGCACGTTGGATTTTGTTAGTGGGAATTTTATCTATCGTCTTCATTAAGCCATTTTTTCTTTCCATAAAAACTTTCCGAAATCCAACACACTTTCTAAAGGCTGGGTATCAAAAACATCGAAAATGGCACGGACAGATTTCTCGATGGCAATATCTGTGTTTTCAAAACCTGCGGAATTATCGTCCATCCAATATTTCAAAAGGAAGAGTGTTTGCAACCACGCCCCCTCAGAAAAAACGGTTACTGATTGCCTTAAAATTTTTAAGTTCTTATCTTCATTATTTTCGCGAATCAAATCTGCCGCGAAATGTTTGATTTTTTTTCGCAACTCTTTAAGCTGACTTAAATTTTTCATTACATTTTGATNTTCGCGTAATGTAAATAATACATAGCTTCGATTTAGGGTGAGCAATTCAAAAAAAGTATAGAAAAAGGTGAGCATTTTNTCTTTATTGGTATAAGTCTCATATCCTTCATCCCGGTTTGCCAAACGGATAGTTTCTTCATAAAAGTCATTCCAAATAGCTATTTGCAACCCATTGAAAGATCCAAAATGTTTATAAAATTCAGTTTCTGTAAAATTATTCTCTTTGCAAAATTTATAAACACTCAGCGGAGCTTTTTCCTTGGTTAAAACCCATTCCATATATGCAGCGGTAATCTTGTCCGCGCTAACATTTTTTTTAGATGTTGTTTTCTTTGTTGCCATTGCCATGAAGTCTAATTTTTTATTGTTAAGGAATAAGTCGTNATCCGAATACAAAGATAACTACNGTTCAATGTTTTTATAGATAAGTTAAACAAAATGTTGTGTTAAAGTTTAATAGAAAAGATTTCTTTTTTNAGGTGACAACGTGGCAGAATTGTGAGGCTTGGTATTTTATTTGACTATTAAGAATCAATTAATAGCATTATTAAATAAAATATAAGAAATATGAGCAAAGGAACTATTAATGTATCAGTGGACAATATCTTTCCGCTGATCAAAAAGTTTTTATACAGCGATCATGAAATTTTTCTTCGTGAATTGATTTCGAACGCAACAGATGCAACATTAAAGCTGAAGCATTTGGCGAACATTGGCGAAGCCGAAGGTGTAGAATACGGCAACCCAATAATTGAGGTGAAGCTAGACAAAAAGAAAAAAGAACTTCGCATAATAGACCAGGGAATCGGGATGACCAAAGAAGAAGTTGAAAAATACATCAACGAAATTGCTTTTTCCGGCGCCGAGGAATTCATAGAAAAATACAAGGATAAAAACGGTAAAGATGCTGGAATAATTGGGCATTTTGGCCTTGGTTTCTATTCCGCATTTATGGTCGCCAAAAAGGTAGAGATCATCACAAAAAGCTACAAAGACGAACCAGCTGTGCACTGGACTTGTGATGGTTCACCAGAATTTACTATTCAAGAAGCAGACAAGAAGGAAAGAGGTACAGAAATTATCCTTCATATTGCAGACGATTCTACCGAGTTTTTGGAAGAAAACCGCATTCGTGAACTGTTGGTNAAGTACAACAAGTTTATGCCTATTCCAATAAAATTTGGAACACGCACAGAAACCCTTCCAAAACCCGAAGGCGCAAAAGAAGAAGATAAAGCTCCTACCAAAGAAGTTGACAACATTATTAACAACCCAAATCCAGCTTGGACCAAGCAACCCACTGAGCTAGAGGATAAAGATTACAATTCTTTTTATCGCGAATTGTACCCTATGCAGTTTGAGGAGCCGCTTTTCCACATTCACTTAAATGTTGACTATCCATTCAATCTTACCGGGATTCTTTATTTCCCAAAGATGACGAATGATATGAGCATCCAAAAGGATAAAATCCAGCTCTATCAAAACCAGGTTTTCGTAACCGATAATGTGGAAGGAATCGTGCCCGAATTCTTGACGATGCTCCGCGGGGTAATTGACAGTCCAGACATTCCGCTGAACGTTTCGCGAAGTTATTTGCAGGCCGATGGAGCGGTGAAAAAGATTTCGAGCTACATTACCCGTAAAGTTGCAGATAAACTTAAAAGCCTTTTCAACAACNACCGGGAAGGATTTGAAAAGAAATGGAATGACATTAAAATTGTAATTGAGTACGGAATGCTGACCGAAGATAAATTCTTTGACAAAGCTCAGGATTTTGCGCTGTACCCAACAGTGGATGATAAGTATTTTACCTTTTCAGAATTCAAGGAAAAAATAAAAGACATTCAGACCGATAAAGATGAAAATCTTGTAATACTCTACGCTTCCAACAAAGAAGAACAGCACAGCTACATTGAGGCAGCAAAGGAAAAAGGTTATGAGGTATTGCTTTTGGATTCACCAATAGTTGCGCATTTGCTTCAAAAAGTGGAAAGCAAGGAAGAAAAAATTTCTTTTGTACGCGTAGANAGCGATCACGTAGAAAACCTCATCAAAAAAGAAGAGGAACAGATTTCAAAACTTTCCGATGAAGAAAAGGAAAGCTTAAAAACCTTTTTGGACGGCGTTATTCCGAAGGAAAAATTCAGTGTACAGCTGGAAGCATTAGATAGCAATGCCAATCCGTTTATTATCACCGAACCCGAATTTATGCGTAGAATGAAAGATATGCAGAAAACCGGCGGTGGCGGTATGTTTGGGATGGGAGGCTTCCCTGAAATGTATAATTTAATCGTGAATACCAATCACGAATTGATAAGCGAAATCTTGAAAACAAAAACCGAAAAGAAAAAAGAACGTTTGGTAAACCAAGCCCTAGATTTGGCAAGATTGAGCAAAAATTTACTCAAAGGTGAAGAGCTTACAGCTTTCATAAAACGCAGTTACGAGATGATTAAATAAATAAAAGATAAATATTCGGGATAAAGCCATTGTTGAAAATTCATCAATGGCTTTTTTTATTGAGGGTNTAGCGTGATATGGATAGATTATTGATAAACGTAAAATTTAACATAAAAACTTATATATAATAGTATATATCTCAAACTTTTAACATACTTTTAATCGTCTAACTATAAAATAATTTTGATTATGAAAAAAATTACAATGTTCCTACTTTTGGGACTTTGCACTTTATTTGTCGCGAATGCCCAGGAAGATAGGGTAGCCACCGCGCTTGGAGATGCAAGAGTTTCCACAACACAACACGTACAATCGCGTGCTTTGACCACAATTTACGAAACTGACAATTTAGGAGTCAATGGTGCTGAAATAACAGCAGCTGCAAATGGCGCCAGTACTTCAATGGCAGATGCCATNGTGTTAGCAGGCAGCAACCGACTCTTACAAACCGTAACAGTAAATGTTTTTAATTTAGCTTCTGCAGCCCCCTATGATTTAACACTACGTATATATACTGACTGTACCACTAATGGTGCAACAGGCGCTTGTGGTAGTGGCCCCGGTACTTTAGTTGCAGCATCAACAGTTACGCAAACAGTAACACCTGGACCCCTAGGCTTTATCTATTCTGTTGTTTTTACTCTTCCTAATGTTAATCTTTATTCTGAAACAGACAATACTATTTCAGTTGCTCTCAATGCAAGTAGAAATGATGTTTTCTGGATATTAAATGAGAATCCTGTAATTGGAGCACAACCAGCTGGAGAACCTGCATTGAGTGTAGTTCAAAGATGCGGAAGTATAGCATCCAATAATGGTTGTACTCGAAATTTTGGTTTAATAAATAATTTTTCAATGAAATTGGAGGCAGAAGCCGTTCCACCAAATGATCTCTGCGCCAATGCCATTACTATTAATGGTGACGGGAATATAAGTGGCACTACTGTTTTTGCAACAACAGACACGGGAAGCCCATTTTGTGGTACAACTATCACTTCACCCGGAGTTTGGTATAATTTTACTGACAATTCTGGAATTGGCTCTGCTGTTACATTAAGTTTATGTGGTGGTGCTTCCTTTGATACCAAAATCAATGTTTATTCAGGCTCCTGTGGAGCTTTTTCGTGCGTAACTGGAAATGATGACTTCTGTGGACTTCAAAGTCAAGTAACTTTTAACACAGATGGTTCTTCAACCTATTATGTATTAGTCCATAGTTTTGGAGGAGCTACAGGACCTTTTAATCTCAATGTTTCCGGATTTCCAACAGTTGTTATCGGCGACCCACCAGTTATTGTATGTCCCGCAGACATTACTGCGAACAACGTTGCCGGGACCTGTGGCGCCGTGGCCAACTATTCGGCCCTTGCCATTGATACCGAGGACGGCATCATTACCGATGATATCGTGTCCACGCACCCAAGCGGAAGTACCTTCCCTGTTGGCGTGACCACCGTAACCCTTTCGGTTACCGATAGCGACGGAAACACCTCAACCTGTGATTTTACCGTTACCGTAATAGACAACGAGCTTCCCGTGGCTGTATGCCAGGATATTACCGTAGATCTTGACCCCGTTACCGGAATGGCCACCGTTACCGCTGCGGATGTGGACAACGGTTCTACCGACAACTGTGGCATTGCCTCGATGAGTCTGGATGTTTCTTCTTTCGATTGCTCGATGACCGGTGCGAACAGCGTGGTTTTGACGGTTACCGATGACTCAGGAAACATTGCCACCTGTACCTCTACCGTTACCGTTCAGGACGTTACCGCTCCCGAGGTATTCTGTGTGGGCGGATTTGGCATCTTCACCGAGTCTGAGGACTTTGAAGGGTCGTCTATCCCTTCAGGCTGGACAACTGTAATTGAATCTGGTGCTCAAGATTGGACTTTCGGCAGTGGCGATATGCCAACTGGAGGTGATTTCCCAACCAATGCAGCTATTTTTGATGATGACGCAGCTGGTAACACGGGTATTCCAAACTCAGCAAGACTTCTATCTCCAGTCTATGATCTTACTGGCGCAAGCAATGCGCAACTATCATTTGATTACGCATTTCAAGATTTCATAGGATTTGGAACTTTTGAAGTAGAAGTATGGGATGGTGCTGCTTGGCAACAAATATTATTTCTTGATGATACAGATGCGGACCCAACAAATACAGGCGATATAGATGTTACTTCTTTTGCCAACCCTGCATTCCAAGTTCGTTTCACGTATGATGACGAAGATGGTGGCTGGAACTGGGGAGCTGGCGTGGACAACTTCTTATTGACCTATGAGGCAGCCTCTGGCGGCGGACTTGACGTTTTCCTTGATGCCAGTGGTGTCGCGACTGTTGATCCCAACGATTTGGTTACCGGGGTTAATGAGGCGTGTGGCTATACAATAACTGCCGGCGGCGCTGGTGGCGGGACCATGGCTTCAATCACTACGGTATTTGACACAAACAACGGCTTGGGCGCAAATGCAACCGTATTCTACAATATTACTGTTGGCGCGAACGATATCGAGATCACCGATCTTGATGTCAATACAGATGCTACGGGAGCGTTTAACCTGAGCATGTATACATTGGTAGGTACCTATGTAGGCAACGAGACCAATGCTGCGGCTTGGGGCTCCCCTGTTTCTACGGGTACCGGAACTGGAATGGGCGCGAACAATCCTAGCAATGCCGTTCTTGCAACCCCAGTGACGCTTTCCGCAAATACCACCTATGGTGTTGCGATCAATATGGATGTTGATGTAAATTACTCAGGAACGGGATCAAACCCGGCCCCGGGCGCTTTAATGTATTCCAATGCAGATGTAACCCTGAACTTAGGTTCGGCAGTTTCCGGGCTCTTTACCGGTACCGCTTTCTCTCCTCGTATTTGGAACGGAACTATTCACTATACCGTCAATAACGGTTCAGGCCTTGAGTTTACCTGTGCCGACCTGGGCGAGAACATCGTGGAGGTTACCGTTACCGACGACAGTGGAAACTCTTCTACCTGTATGGCAGTAGTGAATGTGATCGATAATATTGCGCCAGTGATCACTTGTGGTCCTGAACCAACAATCACTGAAACAGTAAGCGATAGTCCTGCATTGGCTATTCCAGATAATGACCCAACTGGAGTTACAACAACAATTTCTATTACCGAAGATGTAATTATTGATGATTTAAATGTGGATCTTGATATTACCCATACTTGGGTAGGTGATTTAATTATTACCTTGACTTCACCTGCAGGTACTTCCGTAACGATGATCGATCGTATAGGTACTACTACCGGTGGTGTAGGATGTGGTGGCGATGACATCCTTGCAACCCTTGATGATGCTGCTGCTCAGCCAGTAGAAACTCAATGTGGTACAGGAGTGCCATCTATCGATGGAACCTTTAGTCCAAATAACCCTCTTGCTGCTTTCAACGGTGAAAGTACTCTTGGAGATTGGACTATTTCAATATCTGACAATGCTTCTGGTGACACCGGAACTCTTAACAATTGGGGCATTACTTATTCTTATGCAAATACAAATACCGATGTTGTTATAGAATTAGGTCCTGATGGTACTGCTGATATTGATCCATATGATATCATAAACAGTGTGGATGAAGCTTGTGGCATTGCCACTGCAGCTGTTGATGTGCCAACTGTGAGCTGTGCTGACATAGGAACGCCAATAACTGTAACAGTATTTGTTACAGATGAGAGCGGAAACTTAGCTTCTTGTACAGCGAATGTAATAGTTGTTGATCTATTGGCTCCTGAGATCACTTGTCCTGCCGACCAAACCGTTGATCCAGGACCAGGAAATATCTTCTACATAGTGCCCGACTACGTTGCAACTGGCGAGGCCACAATTGAGGATAACTGTACCGACCCGGTAACTGTATATACCCAGGACCCAGCGCCCGGAACAGCAATTCCTGACGGCGTGTACACAGTGACCTTTACGGCCACCGATGAGTACGGCAATACTTCTACCTGTGACTTTGAGCTTACCGTAGAATCTGTACTTGGTGTTAGCCAGAATTCTTTGGACGCTGGCTTGGCATTATATCCAAACCCAGCGAGCAATGTTGTGAACCTTGTTAACAAGACCAACATTTCCCTAGAGAAAATGATGATCTATGACATAAACGGTAAACTGGTAAACCAGACAGACCTTCGNACTATGCAAGGTGAGAGAGCGGTAGATGTTTCATCGCTTGCTGCTGGAGTTTACGTTGTTCAGATTATTGGTGACAATGCAAGCACTGTGAAACGCTTGATTAAAGAGTAATTTTTTCTCATATTTAATTATTTAAAAAAGAAAGCCTTCCTTCTAAACAAGGGAGGCTTTCACTTTTTAATAGGTTCAAGCTTGACAAAACCTTCAAAAAGATTACTTTTAAAGCTTAAAAAAAACTATGTTACCTTGGCATCAATATTTAATGGGAGTTCTTTATGTACTTGCAGGAATGAATCACTTCCGCAAACCGAAAATGTACGAACGCATTATCCCTCCCTATATTCCTGCGCACAGCACTTTAGTGATGTTGAGTGGAGTTGCTGAAATGATCTTAGGATTTATGATAATGAATAAAAACACCCAAGAAGAAGCTGCCTGGGGAATAATTATTATGCTTATTGCTTTTATACCCGTGCATATTTATATGCTTCAAAATAAAGAAGCAGCCATGAAATTACCAAAATGGGTACTTATTCTACGCCTTCCGTTACAATTTGGGTTAATCTATTGGGCGTATTTATATACCTAACTAAAAGGTATTTTAACTAACTGAAAATTTCATTTAAAACTTTGGCTAAGCGGACTCCTCCTTTTTGAAGTTGAAAACGCAACGTATCCATATACTTATACATATATTCATAACCAAGTTTCTCACCAATTTCTGTATTTGCATAAATATTCTCACATAATGCACGGCTTTCGTACATCCAGTCCAAAAGATTGCCTTTTTTAATCTGTGCTATTTGTTCTTTTGAAAGCACATCGGTGTTTGCAGCTAATTCGGTATAAGACATATCATAAAAATCAATCATTTTGTAGTCCCATACGGTATGAAGATTAGTGCCATCATTAAACCAGCGCACTTGAAAATCATTACCCCCTTTATCATCTTCCAAACCAATATGAAGCGGTTGGTGAAGATCGCCCATAAAGTGAACAAGCATTTTTAAATAAAAGATTTTATCCTCTTTTCTACTATTGACATCTTTTAAAACGGAAATACACTTTTCTATTCCTTGAATAATATCGCCATGTTCACTTTGGGGATGCGTTTCATATTTTTCACCAAAGGGAAAGTTTACATAATGCCACGGCTTGTAAGAATCATACTGGCGATCACTTTTAATATCATCGCCGTAATTTGCCACAAATGCCAATGAATGCCCATTCAGCAATTTTGAAATTTCCTTATCTGCCNTTTTGCTCAAATAGTTTTCGGCAATCTCACCCACAACTCTGTGACCCGTTTTTCCCCAGTNTTCTGCTGCTGTCAAACTATTTGAAGCTGCACAAATCAATAATGNTATTATAATTTTTTTCATCGTAGATAATTTTTATACTGAAAAAACATTTCAATATTGGGCAAAGATAGCTTCCTATTTTTAAAACTGATTTAAAATTTTTTAAATTAAACAACAAACATCAGTTCAAAAGAAATCTTTACATTTAGAAATACTTTAAAATTTAAATAGCGTTGCTAAAAAACAATATACCCACAATTTCTCTGTTTAAGCTTTGCAATTAAATAGCATTTTAAAAGGTCATTGATGAAAAACATTCTTATAATTTTTCTTTTACTCTTCGGAATTGCTTCGGCTCAAAACAAGAAATATAACTCGGAAGAATTAAACATTACACCCTTGATTGAAGGAACGCTTATAGTTCCTCAAACTGATGAAAAGCCTGCATTGGCAATAATTGTTGGCGATAGTGGCCCCACGGACCGAAACGGCAACCAACAAATGATGGTGAACAATTCCCTAAAGTTTTTGGCAGAAGGTCTTTATGAGAACAATATAGCCTCCTTTCGATATGATAAAAGACTTGTAAAACAAATGAAGCTGCGGTCGCTAAATGAAAAAAACATTCGGTTTGATCATTTTATTGAAGATGCAGCTGCAATACTGGAGCATTTTAAAAAAGACGAACGCTTTTCAAAAATATATATCATAGGCCATGGTCAAGGCTCGCTTGTGGGAATGGTGGCCGCACAAAATGGTGCAGATGGTTTTGTTTCCATTGCGGGAGCCGGACAGGAAATTGATGATGTTATTGTTGCTCAATTGGCTGAACAAGCTCCGGGATTGGTAGATAATGCCCGCACTTCCTTTGATGATTTACGTGCCAATGGAATAGCTTATAATTATAGTCCGGGATTAGCTTCAATTTTTAGAAAGGAAATACAACCCTTTATATTTACCTGGATGCAGTATGACCCCCAGATTGAAATTACCAAATTGAATATACCGGTTCTCATAATCAATGGCGAAAAAGATATTCAAGTACAGATTTCTGAAGCTGAACTGCTAAGGAATGCTAAACCCAACTCGCAGTATGAAATTATTGAGAACATGAACCATGTTTTAAAAGAAATAGAAGGAAATGATTTGGAAAACAGCAAATCCTATAACATTTATAATCTGCCTGTAACCCCTAAATTAATTACCGTTATAAGTGAATTCATTAAAAAATAATCCAAATTAAAAAATAATTGTATTTTGCGTCAAAACCATCAAAAATGCAAGATACAACTACCGAACTTATAAAGGACACCACCCCCCTTTTTACCAATGATACCATTGTTTTTGGTATTTTAATGATAGCCCTTGGCTTCATTTTTTATACCTCTTCACGCGAGGAAGGTTTTTGGAAAAAATTCTACGGGATTGTACCTGCTCTTTTTATGGCCTATTTTCTACCGGCCTTATTGACTACCGCTGGAGTAATTTCTCCAGAATGGACTACAGTTTCGGAAACTGGTGAAGCCACTAAGGGCAGTACTAGTTTGTACTACATGTCTAGCCGATATTTGCTACCTGCTGCATTGGTGTTGATGACGTTGAGCATAGATTTGAAAGGCGTGCTCAACCTGGGGCCTAAAGCCTTAATTATGTTTTTTGCAGGAACCGTAGGCATTGTCCTTGGAGGTCCTTTGGCAGTTTTGATAGTGGGCAGCATTCATCCCGAAGCCGTAGGTGGTGAAGGTGCCGACGCTGTATGGCGCGGTCTCTCTACACTTGCAGGAAGTTGGATTGGTGGAGGAGCAAACCAAACCGCAATGCTTGAAATTTACGGCTACAACCAAAAATTGTATGGCGGGATGGTGTTTGTGGACATTGTAGTAGCGAATATTTGGATGGCCGTCATTCTTTTCGGAATTGGGAAGTCCGCAAAAATCGATAAATGGTTGAAAGCAGATACCTCGGCGATAGAGAACTTGAAGCACAAGGTTTCAGATTATGCCAAAAGTGTAGATAGAAATCCAAGCCTGACCGACTTGATGATTCTTGCAGCCATTGCTTTTGGAACAGTAAGTTTTGCACATTTTGGCGCAGATTTTTTAAGCGCCTATTTCACTTCGGTGGTAGATGGTATTCCCAAAGGGATAACGCGCAATATATTTACATTTCTGGATTCCAGCTTCTTCTGGATGATAACCATAACCACAATTATTGGCGTATTGCTTTCCTTTACAAAACTAAGAGCTTATGAAGGTGCTGGCGCAAGCAAGTATGGAAGCGTGTTTATTTACATTTTGGTAGCGAGTATAGGTATGAAAATGGACTTGACACTTATTTTCGATAACATGTGGCTTATTGTTATCGGTTTGGTTTGGATGGCTGTTCATGCAGGATTAATGATTTTGGTTGCAAAAATGATTCGTGCACCCTATTTCTTTTTAGCCGTGGGAAGCCAAGCAAATGTTGGTGGCGCGGCATCTGCACCAATTGTAGCATCTGCCTTTCACCCTTCATTGGCAACCGTTGGGGTTCTTCTGGCTGTGTTTGGCTATGCCATTGGTACGGTGGCAGCAATTTTGTGTACGGTTTTAATGCAATTGGCTTCTGGCGCATAAATATTTAAAAAAAATATCCATCTTTGCACCTTTACAAACTGAAGCTATTTTTTAGGTTAGGTTTGAATTTTTAAAAATCACAAAATGCGCTATTTTCTTTTCATTGCCATAATATTGCTGACTTTGATAGGCTGTTCAGCTGATACGGAAAAAATGAATCTTACCGGAACTGTTAAAGGGCTTAAAAAAGGTACCCTGCTACTACAGAAATTTGAGGATACGGTATTGGTTACCGTAGATTCTGTAATAGTGGACGGGAATTCAAATTTCTCCTTTTCTGAAAAAGTGGAAAGCCCAGAAATTTATTATCTGTACGTACGGTTGAAGGATGGAAGTCTTCGCGATGATCGCATTATTTTTTTTGGTGAAAATGGGGCTTTAAATATTCAAACAAATTTAAAAAACTTTGGAAGTGCAGCAACTGTGAAAGGCTCTACCAATGATAGTATTTTAAAGGAGTACGATAAACTGAAACAACGTTACGTAGCAAAAAACCTTGAATATATTGAGCAACGTTACAAGAAAGTAAAGAAGAATAACGATTCGTTAGAATTAGAATTAAATCGTAAACAACAAGCGCTTATTTCAAGTAAATATTTAACTACAATCAATTTTGCGCTAAATAACAAGGAATATGAGGTAGCTCCATATTTGATTTTAAGTGAAGCTTACAATTCTAGCGTGAAATATCTAGATACTGTGTATAATTCTTTAGCACCAAAAATAAAAGACTCCAAATACGGTAAGGAATTGGAGTCTTTTATTGTAAAGCGTAAAAATGAAGATACCCTCTTATAGGGCGTTTATTTTGTCAATAAGCTTTCTGCCGCGCTCTTCAAGTTCGGTGTTTATGGCTTTAAAATGCTTCTTTTTATTTTCAACATCTTTTTGATTCACTTTTGTAATTAAATCATCAAAAGTAACGATAGCTTCATCTATAATAGCTTCGGCCTTTTTATTGTCTTTGTCTGCATTGGTCAGCTCCCAAATGTAAACTGCTTCAATAATATCACCCAAAACATAGTTGATATCTTTTTTTAAATCTCTTACGTTTGCCATAATTTTTCCCGCTAAAGCGGTATTTTTTAATTTGTTGTAAATTTTATAATTTCGGCAAAGGTACGAACATTTAAGGAATGTACACTTCTAAAAACGAAGCTGAATTTGTATTGAATTTTAGTTCTGGTATTTGTGCGGGAATTAAAACTGTTTCGCCTTTGTTGATTTCTTCAGAATAATCATCGGTTTCAATAACAGCGCTTCCTTCCAAGCACATATAGACGGTAAATGAAGGTACTTCTTCCAAGTCTTTAACATAATTTTCAGAAAGCACTAATTTATTTACAGCAAAGAAGTCAGTAATCCCGATTGTTGAAGGGGAGTTTTTTACGTCGGAATAGTTGAGTTTGGAATTTGGCGGATTAAAGTCTAAGGCTTCCAACGCCAAATCTGTGTGCAGCTCACGTAATTGTCCGTTAGTATCGGGCCTGTCCCAATCATAAATTCTATAGGTAATATCTGAAGTTTGTTGAATTTCTGCCAATAAAACGCCTGCGCCAATGGCATGCACGGTTCCGGGTTTAAGAAGAAAAGCGTCACCTTTCTTCACGGCTTCAACATTCAAAATTTCAGTTATTTTATTCTCAGAAAGAGAATGCAAATACTTTTTTTTATCCATTGGTTGATTAAAGCCAATGGTGAGTTTACCATTCTTTTCAACATCGAGGATATACCACATTTCAGTTTTTCCGAAGGAATTGTGTCTGGCTTTCGCTAATAAATCATCTGGATGAACTTGAACGGAAAGGTCTTCGCGAGCGTCTATAAATTTGAATAAAAGTGGAAACTGATTCCCGAAATTTTTATATACACTTTCCCCCACCAACTTTTCCTTATAATTTTTTAAGGCCCAATTAAGTGTATTTCCTCTGAGGGGACCATTTGCAATTTTAGAAATATTTTCTTCAACTCCAGAAATTTCCCAGCTTTCCCCAACATTCCCTTTGGCGTTTTTCTCCAGTAACTCCTGCAATTTATTACCTCCCCATACTTTTTGTTTAAGTATTGGTTGAAATTTTAAAGGATATAAGGGTGAAATTGTAATCATCAATTACCGTTATAAAAAACAAAGTTACGCGGCGTTTCATAAAGTTTTACCGAAATACCGTAATTTGAATCAATTCGATTCCTTATTTTATTCCAAATTACCACAGCTATATTTTCAACTGTTGGATTGAGGTTTTTAAATTCTGGAACTTCGATGTTTAAGTTTTTATGGTCAAAGCAATCTTCAACCTCTTCCTTTATTATGTCACTTAAAATTTTGAGGTCTATCAAAAAACCAGTTTCTGGATCAATTTCACCCGAAACACCTACTTCCAATTCATAATTATGGCCGTGATAATTAGGATTGCTGCATTTTCCAAATACCTCAAGGTTTTTAGCATCATCCCATTCTTTTTTAAAAAGTCTGTGCGCTGCGTTGAAGTGTGCTTTTCTATAGACGGTGAGACTCATACCAGGAGATGTTGGTAAAATTTATCAAAAATGATTTTAAACCAAGCTGTATAAATTTTGGGGTTGATTTTAATATCTTTTTTTACTTCTTCCAGGTCCATCCATTTCCACGAAGCTACTTCTTCTTTATTGATGTTGGGTGTTCCCTCAAAATTACCGATAAGAATATGGTCTAGCTCATGCTCTGTAAGACCATTATCAAAAGGTGCTTTATATATAAATGAGGTTGTTTCTTTCAAATCTGTGACAAAACCCATTTCTTCAGAAAGTCTTCGTTTTCCAGCCTCAAGCGATGACTCTCCATCGCGCTGATGACTGCAGCACGTATTTGTCCAAAGTCCTGGTGAATGGTATTTATGAAGGGCGCGTTGCTGCAGCATTAGTTCATTGTTGTTGTTAAAAATAAAAACAGAAAATGCACGGTGAAGAACCCCTTTTTCATGTGCTTCCTGTTTGGGCATCAACCCAATTTTCTCATCCTGTTCGTTTACGAGAATTACTCTTTCTTCTTCCATTAGTAGCCCTTTTGGCTCAAAAGTACGAAAAGCGAAAATGTTTTAAAAGCAAAAAGCGCTCAATAGCAAGTATTGAACGCTTTAAGATAACTTAACTTGGTTAATTAATTCTTTATAATAAACATTGATCTTCTGTTAAGTTGATGTTCTTCTGAAGTACAAGGCACTCCATTTGAACATTGGTTAACAAGTTGCGATTCTCCGTATCCTTTTGCAGTAAGTCTATTAGCGTCAATGCCTTTGCCAACCAACCATTTAAGTGTAGATTGTGCACGACGTTCTGAAAGAGCCATATTATAATTATCATTACCACGAGAATCTGTGTGAGATTCAATATGAATAATCAATTCTGGATACTCTCGCATTGCGGCAAGAATTTTAGCCAATTCTATTTCCGCATCTGGACGAATATTTGATTTATCGAAATCGAAATAGATTGGTTGAAGGTTCAACTTACAGCCTAAGTCATTTGGAGGGCATGGGCCAATTCTCTCTAATGGTAACGGCACATCTACTATACCAGATAGCATTGGAGTTTCAATGATTTTTTCATAAGGCCTGTACCCTTCTTTTACCCCTCTAACAGTATATTGGGTTCCGCAATCTCCAACAAAACTATATGTCCCATCATTTTCAGCAGTAGTTTGACTTACCAATTGATTGTTCTCATCCAATAAGCTTACCTGTGCTCCTGGCAAAGGATCTTTAGTTTCTTTGTCAAACACTTTTCCTTGAATTGTGATAGAACAAATTTCTTTTACCAGATAGATGTCGTCATCGATACTACCTCTATCTCCACCTCTATTTGAGGTAACGTAACCGATACGATCATTTTCATTTATAATGAAACCGAAATCATCCTTAGCACTGTTAGTGGGAGAGCCAAGGTTTGTAATTTTACCTGGTTTTCCATCTTTATCAAGTGGAGTTACAAAAATATCATAACCTCCAAGGCCTGAACGACCATCACTAGAGAAATACAGATTGTTATTTTCGCTAATAAAAGGAAATGATTCTCTAGCTTCTGTATTTATTTCGGGGCCTAGATTTACTGGCACTCCATATTTATCATTGCCAAGAATGTCAACATACCAAAGATCAGACATACCATTGGTACCAGGCATATCGGAAGAAAAATATAATCTTTTCCCATCTGGACTTAACGCAGGGTGTGCAACTGAATATTCCTTACTGTTGAAAGGAAGCTCAACAATATTTGTCCAGTTATACTCTCCTGTTTTTGTAGCTTTATATAGTTTTAAGCGAATTGTTTTGTTTTTGTCCTTTCCTTTTTTACCATCTAAAAAGTTATTTCTAGTAAAGTAAACTGTCATACCATCTTTTGTAAAAGCAGTTGAGGACTCATGGTAAGGTGTGTTAATGTCTCCGCCTAAAGGCATTGAATTTGAAAGTTGTCCCGTGGAGTCTCGTTCGGCTATAAACAAATCTAAAAAAGGTTGGTTTGTCCATTCATAAACCTTTGTTCCATCTGTTCTTGATGCAGAAGCGTATACTATATTATCCTTTCCATAGAAAGAAGCCCCAAAATCTGAAGTAGATGAGTTGATCCCTACCTTATCTAGCGTAAAATCTCTTGATTTAAAAACTGTACTTTTTAAATAGTTAGGATCATCCTCATACGTTTTTATCACAAGACCCTTGCCTCCTTTAGAAATATAATCATTCATTAAGGCATCAGATTCGGTATATTTTCCTAAACTTTTTAAAGATTGAGCTGCCCGATAATAATATTCGGCCTCAGTTTGATCAGGAAACTGATTAACAAGTTTATCATACCATTTTGCAGCGTTAGTATAATCACTATTGAAATAATAAGTGTCGCCTAGTTTCTTGAAAATCTCTGCAGATTCGTACCCGTCTTCTACTACTTTTAAATAGATTTCACGGGCATCTATGTAGGCAAATTTGTCAAATTCTTTATTTGCTTTTGCGATATCCTTTTTTTGTGAAAGGACGCTGCCGGAGGTTAAAACCACCATTGCGAAAATAAATATGTTACGTACTATTGTATTCATAGTCTTTATTTTTTAGAAGAATCTTGGTGTTAGCACTCGTTCTGGTCTGTTGAACAATTCAAAGCGAAGCATAACTTCATACGAACCATCACTATAGGCCTCAATATCTGTTGTTTGATAGTCATAAGCAAACCCTATAAATATATTGTCGGTAGCTTGAAAACCTACCAGTCCACTCATTGCAGCGCTCCATCTATAGGCTGCTCCAAGGGTAACTTTATCATATAAGAGAAAGTTTGCCGACACATCTGCCTGTAACGGTGAACCACTTACCATTTTGAAAAGCGTAGCTGGCTTGAACTTTAAGTTGTCACTAAGATTAAACACATAACCTGCAATCAAGAAATAGTGCATACGTTCTGCGGCAGTGGTTTCCACTTGAGTGTTTTCTATGCTACCGGTATCAAAATGTTTTGTGGTCAAGAAATTAGGAACCGAAAGACCTACATAAAATTTCTCCGTATTATAGTAAACACCAGCACCTATTTGTGGCTGAAGCTTATTGTCTATATTATTTTCTTGAAAATATGGATCATTAGAATCGTAAATGTTCAATTTAGAAAAATCAACATCTAGTATGTCTAAACCTGCTTTAAGACCAAAAGATACTTTTCCGGTTTCAGAGGTATTAATACTATAGGAATAATCTATATTAAAATTGGTTTCTACTGCTGGACCTATGCGGTCATTTACCACAGATAGACCTAAACCCATATTACTGGCTATTGGCGAATTTACAGTAAAGGTACCTGTATTGGGTGCTCCATCACCAAAATTGACCCATTGAGTTCGGTAGAGTAAACCAAAGCTTAAGGCTTCACGATTTCCGGCATATGCAGGGTTTACCACCTGCGTATTGTACATATATTGTGTGTACTGTGGATCCTGCTGCGCTTTACTTGAAAACGTGCCAAGTAAAATCAAAATTATTAGCGTTAGATAACTGTGTTTCATAGTTATGTATTTTTAATCCTGGGAGGGAATTTCCTCCCAGGAATTTTTTTGATTTTTCTATCTGTTAATATATAAGTATCCTGTATAGTCAGCCTTACCAGGGTTATCTGCTGGGAAGGTAAGAATGTAGAAGTATGTACCTGTAGGCAACTCTTCATTCTGTTGAATAGTTACACGTCCTTCAGAAATACCTCTGAAAACATTCTGTTTTCCGTCTGAACCTCCATATCCGTCTGTTTCAAAGACCAATACGCCCCATCTGTTAAATATCTTCACGTTATTATTTGGCCAATTCTCAATTCCAACAATCTGGAAGTAATCATTTAGTCCATCACCGTTAGGTGTAATACCGTTGAATATTTCAAAAGTAGTATCCAATACAAAAGGAAGTGTAACTACTGTTGGATCATCAGGTTCACCATCACCGTTGTTATCATTATTTGTAAGATCAGTTGGATCATCAGAATCATCCTCTACAACATTTCCGTCTATATCTTCTCCAGTTACAGTGGCTTGGTTTACAACCTCTCCATTACCTATATCTTGGTCATTAATAACGTAGGTAGCAGTAAATGTAGTACTGTCTACTTCACCTGGCTCCAATTGTGCTATAGGCCCTCCAAAGATTTCAATACCTGGCAATGGGTCTGTTATCATTATATTATACAATGTCACGTCTCCAGTATTGGTTACAGTAAATGCATAGGAAATAGTTTCTCCAACATCAGCTGATCCATTTCCATTCTCATCGTTGAATACACCAGTTTTTTCTAATGAAATAGATGGGTTCTGACAAAGATCTGTTACAGTTGGATCATTTTCAAGATAACTGTTGTTATCTGACTGATCAGATACTGAATCACCGTTTGGTGCAAGACCTTCAGCCGTAGCTTGATTTTCAATAAAGCCAGTATCTACGTCACTTTGAGTTATTGTATATACAGCAGTGAAAGTCATTGTATCCTCTTCTCCAGCGGCTAGGTTGATTGGTCCCCCTACAACATTTACCAGTGGATCTGTTACTATTACATTAGTCAGAGCAACGTTTCCGGTGTTTTTAACACTGAAGCTGTATAATATGGTTTCACCAACATCAGCACATCCGTTACCGTTTTCATCATTAGGAACACCTACTTTTATTAATGCAATAGCAGGGTTTTGACAAAGCTCGGTAAGCGTTGGATCATCTTCAAACTCACTATCATCATCAGATAGGTCACTTACAGAATTTCCTGATGGATCATTACCAGTTGCTGTAGCTTGGTTCTCAACAAATCCAGCATCAATATCACTTTGCGTGATAGTATAGATAGCTGTAAACGATGTTCCGTCTGTTGCTCCTGGCAGTAAGGTAATAGGACCTCCTGCTACTGTCACCAATGGATCGGTTACAGTTACATTTGATAATGTAACATTTCCAAGGTTGAACACTTTAAAGCTATACTCGATAGTTTCACCAACATCTGCACATCCATTACCATTTGTATCATTAATAACTCCAGTTTTGATAAGTGCTATAATTGGATTCTGGCATAGGGCAATTACAGTTGGGTCGTCTTCAAGAACGCTGCTTTCATCAGATAGATCACTAACTACTGTAGTATCAGGTGCTGTGCCTTCAGCTGTAGCTTGGTTAATAACCTCGCCAGCATCTATATCAATCTGTGTAATTGCATAAGTTCCCGTATATATCCAAGTCTCAGTAACATCAAGTTCACCATCACCATCAGTGTCTCCTGTTGGTCCAGTAATGGTAGTGATTAATGGATCGGTTACGACTACACTACTCAAGCTTACGTTGCCCTCATTGGTAACAGTGAAAGTATAGCTGATTGTTTCATCCACATCAGCACAGTCGTTCTGGTTCTCATCATTGAATATACCTGTTTTCACTATTGCAATTGCTGGATCTTGACATAGATCTACAATTGTTGGATCATCTTCAAGGACACTGCTCTCATCTGAAAGATCGGAAACAGGATTACCCGTTGGGTCATTTGCTTTTGCTGTAGCTTGATTAACTACTTCTCCAGCATCTATATCCTCTTGAGTAATTGTGTAAGTTCCTGAATAGATCCAAGTTTCTGTTACGTCAAGTTCGCCATCGCCATCAGTATCACCACTATCCGGTCCTGCAATAGGACCTCCCAATAGTGGATCTGTAACTTCAACAAAACTTAAGCTCACATTACCTTCATTTGTTACGGCAAAGGTGTAACTGATAGTCTCATCAACATCGGCACAATCATTTTGGTTTTCGTCATTAAAGATTCCAGTTTTCACTATTGCAATTGCTGGATCTTGACATAGATCTACAATTGTTGGATCATCTTCTAGCACACTGCTTTCATCAGATAGATCACTAACTACGGTAGTATCAGGCGCTGTACCTTCAGCTGTAGCCTGGTTTTTAACTAATCCGAGATCTATATCATCTTGATTGATAGTATATATCCCTGTATAAACCCATATTTCGGTAACATCAAGTTCACCATCGCCATCGGTATCACCTGTTGGACCAGTAATGGTAGTGATTAAAGGATCAGTTACTAATACGTTGCTCAAACTTACATTACCCTCATTAGTTACAGTAAAGGTATATGTAATTGTCTCATCCACATCGGCACAATCGTTCTGATTCTCATCATTGAAGATACCTGTTTTTACGATTGCAATAGCTGGGTTCTGGCAAAGTTCTATAACAGTTGAATCATCTGTAGTAGTAGTTGACCCCGAAAGATCGCTTACTGTACTCTGATCAGGCGCAGTACCTGTTGCAGTCGCTTGATTAATAACTTCACCATTATCTATATCATTTTGAGTAATTGTGTAAGTTCCTGAATAGGTCCAGGTCTCAGTTACGTCAAGCTCGCCGTCGTTGTCAGTATCCCCGCTATCCGGTCCTGCAATAGGCCCACCTAATAATGGATCATCTACTACTATATTACTTAAGCTCACGTTACCTTCATTTGTTACGATGAAGGTGTAACTGATAGTCTCATCTACATCTGCACAATCATTTTGATTTTCGTCGTTGAAGATTCCAGTCTTCACGATCGCGATGTCAGGGTTCTGGCATAGCTCGACAACGGTCTGGTCGTCATTGGTTATCTCGGTTCCCGAAAGGTCGCTTACCGTGCTCTGGTCTGG
>PAZL01000031.1 GCA_002715485.1 Aequorivita sp.
TTTACAACCAACTCCCCAGACCCTACACTGCCTTTTAAGGAGCGCATAGCCGCGCTGGAGGAGGAGAATAAGGTGTTGACAACGAAGGTGGAAACGCTTATGGCGGTGGTGAGTAAATAGGTAGAATTTTGTTTATATTTGGAAGTAAACAATATAGCGCTATAATGGGAATAAATGCAATATTGTATTTATCCGCATGTTGCCACACATTTAAAAAACATTGAGAACACAATTAACAATACTTCTGATTTTAGTTTCGTGCTTTATCTATGGTCAAGGAAATGGACTTTACAAATTCAAATCCGAGAATGGAAAGTATGGGTTTATGGACAAAACCGGAAAAATTAAAATAAAAGCGGAATATTTAAGAGTTGGCGACTTTAACGAAGGACTCTGCTTTGCTTCAAAAGAAATTATCAAAAAAGACTATAAATGGATTTTTATAGACACTTTGGGAAATAAAGCGTTTGACATCAAGGATAATTTTCCAGAAACAGGATTTAACGAAGGTTTTGCCTTAATTTCAAGTTTGGAAGAACATTGGTTTGTGAATAAAAACGGAATAAATGAATTTGGAAAAACTTGGAAAGATGGACAAGGAGAATTTGAAAATGGAATTGCATTTGTGAGCGATAAACAGTATTCCGACTTTTATCCAATAAATTTAAATGGTGAAAGGATTGATGATAAATCCTATTCAAGAATAGAAATTTTCAACTTGAGAAAAGATAAAAAAATTGACACAAAAAATACGTCTGCATTTAAATCTGATCAATTTGTCCCTTTCCAAAAAAATGAACTTTGGGGTTTTAAAGATTTGCAAAACAATGTGGTTATAGAACCAAATTTTTATAAAGTAGGAAAATTTGAAAACGGAATTTGTGCTGTTCTTGTAGATAAACCTGAATTTATATTTGTAAACGACAACTTAATGAATGCGATTATCGATGAAAAAGGCAATTTCCTTAATCATATTGAAATGCATTGTTTTATGGGTTTTCAAGGAGAATTAATTGAATTTTACGGAGGACCTCATTTTGGTGGTGGAGTTTATTATTTAGATAAAAACGGACAAGAAGTAAGACCAACCGAATAAAAAAAACGTGTGGCAACAATGTATAACCGCAATTACGGCGGATTCGACTACGTCCGAATCCACTCGGAATTGCTAACGCTAGTTCTTAACCGAAAATTAAGGCATATTAACCCGTAACTGCGGTTATACTAAACGTTGTAGCCAATACCCAGAAAAACCTGAATAATCAATGAACGAACACATTACTGACTATTTAAATTACTATGTTGAATTAGAAAATCCTCAATACGCTGTAATGTTAATTGGAAATTGGGGCTGTGGGAAAACTTTTTTCATTAAAAACCAAGTAACAGAATGGACAGAACCAAATAATGAGTCTGACAATATATCATTGAAACCTATTTATATTAGCCTAAATGGAATTTCAACTACTCACTCTATAAATGAAAAAATAAGGTCTGAAATAAGTCCTTTTCTTTATTCAAAAGGAATGAAAGTTGCAAAAAAAGTTTTAAATGGTCTTCTTAAAACTACAGTCAAAATTGATATGAATTTTGATGAAGATGATAAAAATGATGGTAGCTTTTCATTCAACGTAGATTCACTTGGCATACTTGACTCATCAAATAAAGAAATCAAAGGAAAGAGAATACTAATTTTTGATGATATTGAAAGATGTAAAATTGAAACAGATGAAATTTTCGGTTATATAAATAATTTTGTTGAGCATTCATCTTGCAAAGTAATTTTACTTTCAGATGAGAAAAAAATAAAAGATAAATACGAAAAAAATAAATTAGAATTAGATGTAAGTTATAAGGATTTTAAAGAAAAATTAATTGGTCAAACTTTTGAAGTAAAAAGTGACATAGAATCTGCAATTAACTTTTTTATTGAGGACACCAAAAACTTGAATGAAAATTCAGAGTTGATTTTACACAATGAGATGATTATTGATTTATTTAATTCATCCAAACTAGAAAATCTTCGAGTCTTAAAACAAGCATTATTGGATTTTAGTAGGATTATAAAAAACATTGATTCGAAACTAAAAAATCACGAAAACTACAATGATTTTATAAAGAGCTTTCTAACTTATTTCATCATCATTTATGCAGAACATAAAACTGGCAACGATGAAATAAAAAACTTTCAAGGTCTTATGTTTGTTGGCGAGGAAGCAAAAGAGAAGAAAAAACAAGTTGAAGGCAAATATCAAGAAATATTAAATAAATATAACATATATCATTCAACTTATACTTTTTCAATACATAAGATACTTGATTACATTGTAAATGGTTTCATTGATAAAGAAGTATTCAATAACGAATTAAAATCAAATGCTTTTTTTAGACAAGATGAAGAACAAGATTGGGAAAAATTATGGTATTGGTCATATTTAGAGGATTCCGACTTCAAGAAATACAGAAACTCTGTTTGGTCACAATTCAGTAGAGGAGATATCAACCAAACGACTGTTTTATTTCACATTGCGGGAATCTTCCTTAAATTAATAGATAAAGGGCTTTTATTAAAGAATAAATCTTATGTTTTGAGTAAGTCAAAACAAATTTTAAAAGCACTTTTTTCTAAAGATTCTATCGAAAACAAGTATTTAGGATATGGACTTATGAATGCATCTTGGGGAAAACAATATCAATCGCATAAAACTAATGAATTTAAATCCATAAAAGAATACTTTGATAAATTACTAAAAGA
The DNA here is from genome assembly GCA_002715485.1 of Aequorivita sp. Classification (GTDB taxonomy): domain Bacteria; phylum Bacteroidota; class Bacteroidia; order Flavobacteriales; family Flavobacteriaceae; genus Aequorivita. The sequence continues at coordinate 2,756 of PAZL01000031.1, forward strand.
AAAACAATCTAGTAATAGCAAAAGCTATTTGAAAGATATTTTTGAAAATCTTAATTCAAATTCTCTTGTGGAAATTTATTCAAAACTTAAAGAAGCTATTCCTGATGCAACTAACATTTATGAGCGGACAGCAATTTTTAAAGAGGTAAATGGAAAAAAACTTGGAAAGAAAGTCAAGCTTTTAAATAATAAAGCTCTATTCGATTTCAAAAATTTTATACACTCAAGATATTATCCAGAAGAAACATATTCTAACGTAAGATTAGAACAATATCATATAGATGATTTAATATGCTTAATAGATTTAAAAGATGAGATTCAAAAAAATCATAAGAAGAGAGAAATTATAAAAAACAGATTGCTGACTGAATTTAATGATGACCTTGAAAAAATAATAGAAAAGATTAACAAAATATAAGTACTGGCTACAATAACTAAGCATTCGTGTGGTCGGAACGACCCAACATGAATGCCGTGTTGACTGAGATATAAAAAAAATCCCGCTATAAAATAGCGGGATTTTGTATTTATAGCTATTTACTATTAATAATAAGTATATCTTCTAACTTGCGCAATATACTTAGCCAAGCGAATAACCTGATGGCTGTAGCCATATTCGTTATCATACCAAATATAAAGGACTACGTTTTTCCCGTCTTCGGTAACAATGGTTGCGTTGCTGTCATAAATTGCCGGTGCAGAAGAACCCACAATATCACTTGAAACAAGCTCATTGCTCAACGAATATTTAATCTGCTCTACCAAATCGCCTTCCAGAGCATATTTTTTCATGGTACTGTTAATTCCATCCAGTGTGGTAGGGGTTGCAACTTCTAAATTTAAAACAACCAAAGAACCATTTGGAACAGGAACACGAATTGCGTTTGAAGTAAGTTTTCCGGCCAATGAAGGCAATGCTTTCGCAACGGCACTTCCAGCGCCAGTTTCAGTAATTACCATATTCAGCGCCGCTGCACGGCCACGACGGTATTTACTGTGCATATTGTCTACCAAATTCTGGTCGTTTGTATAAGCGTGAATTGTTTCCAAATGCCCACGAACTACTCCAAAAGAATCCTCAACAGCTTTTAAAATAGGAGTGATGGCGTTTGTGGTGCAGGATGCAGCTGAAAAGATATCAACTTTNGTAGGATCGTATTCCTTTTGGTTAACNCCGTGAACNATGTTTGGCACTCCTTTTCCAGGAGCGGTAAGCAACACTTTTGANGCGCCNTTTGCCTTTAAATGGCGGCTCAAGGCTGCCTCATCACGGAAAGCTCCNGTATTGTCAATAACCAAGGCGTCTTCAATTCCGTATTGTGTGTAATCAATATCTTCAGGGTTGTTTGCTGAAATGATATGTACCGTAGTCCCATTAATAATCAATGCATTGTTTTCAAGATCGGTTCGCACAGTTCCAGGGAAATCGCCGTGTACCGAATCATACTGAAGCAAAGTTGCTCTTTTGTCCAAGACCGTTTGATCCATTTTTCCGCGTACCACAATCGCACGAAGGCGAAGTTGGTTTCCTTGGCCGGTGCGTGTCATAAGCTCACGGGCCAACAAACGCCCAATTCTTCCGAAACCATACAGAACCACATCTTTTGGAACAATGTTTTTGGTTTCTTTGGCATTTTTCAATTTATCGGAAACGAATGCCAATGCATTTGAATATTTATCATCTTCCAAATGGAACTCATAGGTTAGCTTTCCTATATCCAATTTTGCTGGTGGAAGATCCAAGGTTTTGATGGCCTGCGCAATTTCAACAGAATCAAAGATTGATATTGGCTTTTGAACAAATTCGCCAGCGTATTCGTGAAGGTTCAAAATTTCACTCACGTTGCGATCTATAAGTTGGTTGCGGAAAAGTACCAGTTCAATGGACTTATCGTACCAAAGGTCACTAACGATTTTAATAAATTCTACTGAAGCTTTTCGGCGGTCAGTTTGAAAAGAAAGTTCTTTTTCATAAACGTCATCAAAACTCATATGGAAGGATTTTTAAAAGGGTTTAAAATTTGGTGCAAAAGTACTCTTTTTCATCGTTTTGATGAAATATATACTAAAAATAAAACCACGAATCCACGAAACATTCTTATCAAATATTCGTGGATTCGTGGTTTGAAAATTTAATTTCAGGATATTTTAAAATGACTTCATCATGGCTACTACCTAAAAATAAAGGAATTGATATTTCCCGCCGTGTCCATAAAAGTCATTTTAATAGGCGAACGATAATTGCGTTGTGTCATAATTCGCTTTACGTCATCAATATCATTAACGGTCTCGTCATTAATTTTGGTAATTATGATTCCTTCTAATTTGTATTGTGCTATTTCTGGCGTAAGGGCGCGGGTAACGGTAACACCATTTTTAAGACCACGTTCCTTTAATTCTTCAGAAGAAGTGTTTTTTACTTCCAACCCAAGATCGTCAATGGAAAAAGTTTCCAGCTTCACCAACGTTACTGGTACCTTTTTTTCCTGCCCATTGCGAAGAATAGTTACTTCCACTACATCATTTGGTCTTTTTGAGCCCAAATACCCCGAGAGGTCTGCAAATTTTGAAACTTTGTAACCATCCAGTTGTTTTATAATATCGCCTTCTTTTATTCCAGCTTTATCTGCGCCGCTACCTTTTTCAATTCCACCTACAAAAACGCCTTCGGTATCGTTGATGCCATATTTTTCAACAATTTGTGGATTGATATTTCCAACTTGAATTCCTAAAATACCACGCTGCACGTTTCCGTATTCCAAAATATCCTCAATCACTTTACGCGCATTGTTGGAAGGAACTGCAAAGGAGTAGCCAACATAACTTCCCGTCTCCGAGGTGATAGCGGTATTTATGCCAATCAATTCGCCGCGGGTGTTGACCAAGGCGCCACCGCTGTTTCCACGGTTAACGGCTGCGTCTGTTTGAAGAAAGGATTGTGGGTTGCCGTCAAATTGGTTTAAATCACGCGCTTTTGCACTAATAATTCCGGCGGTAACCGTTGAGGTTAAGTTAAAAGGATTGCCAACAGCCAAAACCCACTCGCCAATTTTTACGTTGTTTGAATCGCCAAAGGGAATAAAGGGAAACTCTTCATCGCCATCTATTTTTACAAGAGCAATGTCGGTGTTTGGGTCAGTGCCAATCAATTTTGCCGTATAAGTTTTATTATTGTTTAAGGTAACCTCAAGATTTGTAGCGTTGGCAATTACGTGGTTGTTTGTTACAATGTATCCATCGGGTGAAATAATTACACCGCTTCCGCTGCCCACGCGAGCACGGGGTTGGCCGCCACCTTGAAAGTATTCAAAGATATTGGTGGGTTGTGTGCTCACACTCATATTTTTCACGTGTACTACTGCATGTACTGTCTTTTCTGCCGCATCAGTAAAATCTGTATTCATTTCGGCAGCTGCCGCAGAAAAGTTAGTGGGAATAAAATTTGTACTTTGCTCGGGCTGGAAAGAAATGTGGTCTTTTGTCTCAAAAAGTTTGTAACCCCCAAGCGTAATGGCTCCAGCAAATAATGCTACTAGAAATAAACGGATCGTTTGCTTCATTTTATAAAAATTTTAATTAATAATGCTTTAAAAAAATTCAAAAACTTTTTTTCCAAGTTTTCCATTTTTCTCTGTTTTAAGAGTTTTCGATCCTGACAAGAATAAAGGCGGAAACTCTTTTTTGAAGAAATAATTTTAATTACTTCAACAAATTTAATAATGATAGCTTGAAAATAGTATGCCAAAAACTGTGTTTTAACTTGCATTTAACGTCAAAACGGCAATGGTACTCGCAATGGCTTTTTATATCTTTGCGCAGTTATGGAGTTTACCTTTTACAAATATCAGGGCACGGGAAACGACTTTGTGATTATTGATAACCGCGAGAATTTTTTCCCTAAAGGGAAGACTGAACTTGTGGCAAAAATTTGTGATCGTCGTTTTGGTGTTGGGGCTGATGGATTACTTCTTTTAGAAAATCATCCTTCAGCAGATTTTATGATGGTATATTACAATAGTGACGGCAATTTAAGTTCTATGTGCGGCAACGGCGGAAGGTGTATTGCTCATTTTGCAAAATTTCTGGGAATCATTTCAAAAAAAACAACATTTGAAGCCGTGGACGGAATGCACGATGCGATGGTTGATGATGATTGGGTTTCCCTTAAAATGAACGATGTTGAAAAAATAAACGTTTCTGAAAATTTCATTTTTTTGGATACAGGATCACCACACCATGTTGAAATGGTTTCTGAACTTCAGAATTATGACGTATTTAAAAACGGAAGAAATATTCGAAATAAAATTTACGGAAAAGAAGGTTCCAATGTAAATTTTGTAGAACAAAATGATGCTACCAAATTTTCAGTCCGCACTTACGAACGTGGCGTTGAAGATGAAACCCTCTCTTGCGGCACAGGTGTAACGGCAGTTGCAATCGCGATGTTTGAAATAGGGAAAACTATTGAAAATAAAGTAATATTGAAAACTCCGGGCGGTCAATTACAGGTTCGTTTTGAAAAAATGGGTAGTGGTTATAAAAATGTCTATTTGGAAGGGCCGGCAACACAAGTTTTTAAAGGAATCTGGAAATGAAAACACTAAGTGGAAAACATATTTTTTTACGTGCCTTAGAGCTTTCAGACCTTGATTTTCTATATAATCTTGAAAATGAAGAGTCTCTTTGGGAAGTGAGCAATACCACCACACCCTATTCCAAATATATTTTGAAACAATACCTTGAAAACAGTCATCGCGATATTTATGATGTAAAGCAATTACGTTTGGTAATTTGCAAAAATGACGACGAAGCGGCTGTGGGCTTTATCGACCTTTTCGATTTTGAACCCAAACACAGTCGGGTAGGGGTTGGCATCGTTATTTTTTCCGAAGGGGAGAAAAGAAAAGGGTATGCTTCGGAAGCATTAAAAATGATTTGCGAATATGCTTTTAAACATTTGAATGTGCATCAAATATTTGCAGGAATCACAGAAGAAAATGAAAGAAGCCTCAAACTTTTTGAAAAAGCAGGTTTTGAAAAAAGTGGTATTAAAAAAGACTGGATTTTTTCCGAAGGAAAATTTAAAAGTGAATATTTTTACCAACTAATTTCAAATCCCAATTAAAATAATGTATATAAAAAAAATATTGATAATCGTTGTTTTGCTCGGTGCCGTTGGGATGGGCGCTTTTGCTTGGTATGTTTACAATACTGCTTTTTCGGGCAACACAGCTTTCAATAATAAGGAAGCGCACATTTATATTCCTACAAATGCCACAATAAATGATGTAGTGGCTGAACTGGAGCCACTTTTAAGGGATACGGAAACTTTTGTCACAATAGCGAACCAAAAAAAGTACACTTCCAATATAAAACCGGGACATTTCATTATTAAAAAGGGAATGACGAATAATGATATTGTGAACACACTGCGCAGCCGAAATATTCCAATCAATGTAAAGTTTAACAACCAAGAACGTTTGGAGGACTTGGCCGGGCATATTTCAAACCAAATTGAGGCAGATAGTGTTTCGCTTTTAAATGCAATGCGCGATCAACAATTTCTGAAGGAAGTAGGTTTAAATGAAGAGACTTCTTTATCCTTATATATTCCAAATACTTATGAATTCTATTGGAACAGTTCTGCGGAAACCTTTCGCGACCGAATGAAGACCGAATACGAACGTTTTTGGAACGAATCGAGAACTGAAAAAGCCAAAAAAATAAACCTTTCCAAAGAACAAGTAATGGCTTTGGCTTCCATTGTTCAGAAAGAAACGGCAAAAGTAGAAGAACGGCCAAGAGTTGCCGGAGTTTACATAAATAGATTAAAAGCAGGGATGTTACTTCAAGCCGACCCCACTGTTATCTACGCCATAAAACGCGAAAGCGGGGATTACAACCAAATAATAAAAAGGGTGCTCTATAAGGATTTGGAGTTGGATTCTCCCTATAATACCTATAAATATGCCGGCGTGCCTCCAGGCCCCATAACGATGCCTGATATTTCATCTATTGATGCCGTACTAAATCCCGAAAAACACGACTACTATTATTTTGTGGCAGATGTTACCAACTTTGGTTATCACAAATTTGCAAAAAGTTTAGCGCAGCATAACGTTAATAAAGCTGAATATGTGCGGTGGGTTAATAGTCAAGGTTTGAACAGGTAAATCACATTTTATTTTCTGTTAAAATTATCGCTAATAGTGGGTTAAATACTGTTAACCCAAGAAATATTCTAATCATTTTTTTATATACTATTTAAGTATATGTTGTTGATTATCAGATTTCATGTCGATAATCAATCGTTCTTTGGCACAATTTTTTCATATGGCGCGGCGAACATGCGTTTGCCAAACGTGTGTTTACTTTTTAAGATTTTATTTCGCGCCGCATAAGGCGGTGGCGCAATAATTATAACTTTTAAAACTAAGTAAAACATGACAAAACGTTTTATGAAATTGTCTGTGCTGCTGGCTGTTGCAATTTTTATAGTAACAGCATTCTCTTCCAAAAGAGAAGACTACAGCAGTTCTATATTCACTACACATATTGTAGGGAACGTGGCCCATGTTCCATATGAATATGAAGTGAGTATGAGTTCCCAAGATAGTGTTCCCTTTCTTGGGAAGTCGTTTCTGGGTTTCTGTTACGACCTCGGCTTCAGCGAAAGCAGTGGCAATTACAGAGCCGTGAACAGATTGGGTTATTTGGGCAAATACCAATTTGGCCGTTCCACCCTTAATTGGGTTGGAATTTACAATACGTCCCGCTTCTTAAATTCCCCATTATTGCAGGAAAAGGCTTTCGAGGCCTTAATTTCCAAAAACAAATGGGTGCTTCGGGATTATATTGATAGATTCAATGGCCAAACAATCAACGGTGTTAAAATTACCGAATCCGGCCTTTTGGCCGCGGCGCATCTGGGAGGTGCCGGAAATGTAATTAAATTTCTGGATAGCAATGGAGAAATCGTATTTAGAGATGCAAATCATATTCCCATAACAAGGTATATGAAACGCTTTGTAGATTACGATGTATCTGAAATACTCCCAGACAATAATGCCAGAGCGACATTATAATTATTGAAAAAAGCCAGGATGACAAACCTGGCTTTTTTATTTAATATTTATTTAACAGCCTACAAATCAGATTTTTAAAAAAAGCTGTATCTTTGCGCGCTGAAACGAGGATGTATTATTATATCCGAATTTTGATACTTAATGAAAAAAAGAATATATCTAATTGCAGTTTTACTTGTTGTTACCGTAATAGTAGGGACAGGTTTCATTTCAAAAGATAGCTACGATTTTTCTACTTTTAGTACGGAAGGATTAGAGTTAGACTATAATGTTCCCACAGAAGCTGAGCTTATTCCAATAATAGCTCCTGTGACCCCAAAATTTTATTTGTTTTTGGGTAAATCTTATTTAGGATTTAAAGAAGCTCTCGGTTTTAAAGAATCAAGAGGAGATTACCATATTGTAAATGATTATGGTTATATGGGTAAATATCAGTTTTCAAGAGCCACTCTGCGCATGATTGGTTTTAAGGATACGGATAATTTTCTGTATGATACCCGTCAGCAGGAAGAGGCTTTCTTGGCATACACATCTTTAAATAAGTGGGTGCTTCGTAACGATATTAAGCGTTATGCTGGAAAAACCATTGGAGGAGTGAAAGTTACCGAATCTGGAATTTTGGCAGCTGCGCATTTGGCAGGGGCAGGAAATGTGAAAAAATTTCTTAGAAGTGCTGGCGAAAACAGATTTGAAGATGCAAACGGCGCTTCAATTCGTTATTACCTACGCAAGTTTTCAGGTTATGACACTTCGCACATTGTGCCGAACAAGAAACCTAGGGTAATGTAAATTTTATCCTTGAATGATAAATAAGGTGGGTCTTTTATGAAGGTCCACCTTTATTTTTTTCCACAAACTTACAGGAGCAGTTTTTATATATTCTGAGGGCAAAGTAATATCGCAAGCAACACAGATTCTTGTTTCTGGGTGGAGGTTTTCAGTAAGGCTCTGTAGCATCTGGTTGTTGCGATAAGGAGTCTCAATAAAAAGTTGTGATTGATCCAAATCCTTAGAAGTTTTTTCAAGTTTTTTCAATACTGTTTTTCGTTCCCCTTTATCAATAGGCAAATAACCGTTAAAGGCGAAATTTTGACCGTTAAAACCACTTGCCATCATCGCTAATAATATTGAGGAAGGCCCCACCAAAGGTACTACCTTAATTCCAAGTTCGTGTGCATATTGTACAGCTCTAGCGCCGGGGTCAGCAATGCCTGGGCAGCCAGCATCGCTAATTACCCCAACATCAAAACCTTCAATGCAGGGATTTAGCATTGAAGGTATTTCTTCGGGGGTTGTAAATTTATTTATTTCCTTAAAATTCAAGCTTGGCTGTGATTTTTCGGGAACAATACTTTTTATAAACCTTCTAGCGCTTTTCTCGTGCTCAACAATATAGTGGTCTATTTTTTCAATTGATTTTTTAGCTGTAATGGGAAGCACCGCTAAAGGAGGGACATCGCCCATAGGGCAAGGAATTAGGTATAGACTTCCTTTTTTTGAATTCATTAATTATTGTACAATTAATTTTTTTACAATTGCATTTCCTCTTGAAGAAGTAATTTTGGCAAAATATATACCAGGGTTTAGATTTGAAACAGTAATAGCTTTATTTTCGCTGTATATATTATCTTCTGAAGCAACCAAGCTTCCTCTAACATCAAAAAGCTGAATTGTTTGAAGGGTATCTTTTTTTAAACTAAAAGTAACATTTCCAGAGGCGGGATTTGGGAGCATGGTAAGCGTATTTTCCAATGCAAAATCTTCAGAATTAGCAATTACATCTCCTTTTATTTTAAAAATAGATCCACCGAGGCTAATGATATATAGTTCTTTATTAATGTCTTCACCAAATGAGACCCAACTTCCTGAAAAATCCCCGTAGTCTACCAAATTGCCCGAACTGTCAACCGTACCGATCATTCCGCTGCAAAAGTCTGCGAAAAAATATAATTCAGCGATATCGGAATATACCGACCCCCTATATACATACCCCCCCGTAATAGAGCAATTGCCATTGGTATGAGTATATTCGGCAATGGGGAAGGTAAATTCAGACATCGGAGGGCATCCTTGGGTATTAAATGTCTGGGATCCTTCATAGCATCTCCAGCCATAATTTAGGCCCGCTTCATTTGTACCGGCTCTATTTATCTCTTCTATATTGGTTTGGCCCACATCGGCAATCCAAATGTTGTTTTCAGTAAAATCAAATGAAAACCGCCAAGGATTTCGTAGGCCGTATGCCCAAATTTCATCCAGTGCATTTGGGTCTCCCACAAATGGATTGTCTGGCGGAATACCGTAATTATTTCCTCCGCTTTGGGTATCCACATCAATTCGCAATATTTTACCCAATAGGGTATTTAAATCTTGCCCTCTATCAGCATTTGCGCCACCATCTCCTGAAGCGATATAGAGGTACCCATCGGGGCCAAATGCTAAATTGCCGCCATTGTGATTGCTGGCTGGCTGATTATATCCCAGCAGAAATAATTCTGAAGAGGGATCTGCCAAATCGGGGTTACTACTATCAACTGAAAATCTCGAAATCTGAGTATTGCCACTGGTATTTGTATAATTCACGTAAAAATAACCATTGTTGCTATAATCTGGATGAAATGCCAATCCCAATAAACCCCTTTCGCCGTTGGTTGAAATTATGCCTGAAATATCTAGAAAAGGTGTAGTGTTAACGGTTCCGTCTGCTTGCACTATTTTAATTTTACCTCCTTTTTCTACAATAAAAAGACGATCATCACCCGCGTGTTGAAGACTTAAAGGGCTGTCAAAACCTCCTTTAAAAAACTCGATAGATATATCTTGTGCATTAAGGAGGAATGAAAATAGAAGAAAGGGTATAAAGCGTAGTAAATTTTTCATGGCTTTTTATTTAGTGAGTTCTAAATGTAAGAAAACCAACTGTTAAATTGCGTTAAAGGCGTTGTGCAATTTGTTCACAAGCCTCATCGAGCATTTTGAAAACATTCTCAAAACCTGAATTTCCTCCGAAATAAGGATCGGGCACGTCAACATTTTCACCAGGGAAAATTTCATCCAGAATTAATTTTACTTTTTCTTTTTGAATGTCATTTTCGGCCAATGCCAAAACATTTTCCTTGTTGCTGTTGTCCATAACATAAATCAAATCGAAATCCTCAAAATCCTTCGTACTAAATTGTCTTCCGCGCTGATTGGTAATATCTATATTATATTTTTTTCCAACGGCAATGCTTCGTTGGTCTGGTTCATCGCCCACATGCCAATGTCCCGTTCCAGCGGAATCCACAAAGACTTTTGAAGTGTCAACCTTGGATTTTAAGATGCCTTCTGCCAATGGCGAACGACAAATATTACCAAGGCAGACCATAAGAATTTTATATTTTTTCAAAACGATTTTTGTAAGTTAAAATATTCAGTAAAAATACATAAGATTTATTTACTGTATAATTTTAAGGTATTTTGCAGACTAAATTAAAGCGTCAGCTTTTTGCTGAGGTCTTCCACATATTTGCGGAACTGTTTGTCTGTACTGGAAAGATTATCAACGGTTTTGCAGGCGTGAAGTACGGTTGCGTGATCGCGTTGCCCAATTTGTGACCCGATGGATGCCAATGATGCCTTTGTGAATTTCTTCGCAAAAAACATTGCCAATTGCCTAGCTTGTACAATATGTCGTTTTCGGGTTTTTGATTGTAAAGTATCAACATCCATTTGGAAGTAATCGCTCACTACTTTTTGAATGTAGTCTATGGAAACCTCACGTTTGGTATGCTTCACATAGTTATCGACAATCTTGCGGGCAAGGTCGATTGTGATTTCCTTTTTGTTAAAAGAAGAATGGGCAATCAATGAAATGATGGCACCTTCCAGTTCTCGAATATTCGTTTTAATATTGTTTGCCAAAAACTCTATAATATCTTCCGGCATTTCCACACCATCGCGATATAATTTGTTTTTTATAATAGCAACACGTGTATCGTAGTCTGGGTGGTTCAATTCCGCAGAAAGCCCCCACTTAAATCTTGACAATAGACGTTGTTCAATATCAATCATATCAACAGGCGCCTTGTCGCTGGTTAAAATAACCTGCTTGCCGTTTTGGTGCAAATGATTGAATATGTGGAAGAAAACGTCCTGGGTGCCAGCCTTTCCGGAAAGCAATTGAATGTCGTCTACAATCAGCACGTCTATTATTTGATAGAAGTGAATAAAATCGTTGCGATTATTCTTTTTTACTGATTCAATATATTGCTGGGTAAACTTTTCCGCAGAAATGTAAAGGACTGTTTTTTCTGGATATTTATCCTTAATATCAACACCAATCGCATGGCCCAAGTGGGTTTTTCCCAAACCAACACCGCCAAAAATAAGCAAGGGGTTAAAGGATGTTCCCCCGGGTTTGTTCGCAACCGCTAAACCAGCGGAACGCGCCAAGCGGTTTGATTCACCTTCAAGAAAACTCTCAAAATTATAATTAGGGTTAAGCTGCGATTCGATTTTTACATTGCGAATGCCTGGAATAACAAAAGGATTTTTAAGCTCTGGACTCTTATTTTTCAACGGTACATCAACCTCTTGAGATTGAAGGTTGCTTCTGTTGGCGCTTGGAATTTTTTCAGTAAAAGGCTGTTTGTTGCCATAGGTGTTTTCCATCCTAATAATGTAAACCAATTTGGCTGAAGTTCCCAATTCTTTTGTAAGAGCAACTTTCAGAATTTTAACATAGTGTTCCTCAAGCCATTCATAAAAAAACTTGCTCGGAACTTGAATGCTCAATGCATTGTCAGTTAGCTTTACTGCTTTAATAGGCTCGAACCAAGTTTTGTATGCCTGCGAAGTAATGTTATCTTCGATAAAAGCCAAACAATTGTTCCAAACCGATTCCGCAGTTTTGCTCATAGTTAAAAATTCTGTTTTTTTGTTTTTTAAAAGGTGTGGCTAAAAAATAGGGGATGGAGAGTTTCCGAGCTATTTCTTAACAGTGCAAATATGTGAACAAAAAAGTTATAAAAAAAACTACATTAGGGTTGAATTTTTAGTTTTTTTTTCTCATACTTCCCTTTCGATAAAACTACAAAAAAACTTTCTTTAATCGACACAAAATTTTGAAGAATACACTTACACATATTCGAGTGCGCTACGGCGAAACAGACCAAATGGGGGTGGTTTACTACGGCAATTACGCACAATACTTAGAGCAGGGTAGGACAGAATGGTTGCGAGAGCTCGGTTTTTCCTATAAATGGATGGAAGCCAACAATGTACACTTGCCTGTTATCCATCTTAGCATTGATTATAAGCAGCCTGCTTTTTATGATGATTTGCTGACAGTAAAGACAACTTTGAAGCAAATTCCCAATGTAAAAATTGAATTTTATTATGAAATTTATAATGAGTCCAAACAACTTTTGGTTACCGCGTCTACAGTTTTGGTTTTTGTGAACAGCACCACAAAAAAATTGATGAAGGCGCCGGATTATTTAATGGAAAAGTTGAGAGAAGAATAGTTAATTTTCCAAGTGTTTTATTGCCACTTTATAGGTGTTTTCAAATAATTCAAAAATGCGTTCCGCATCTTTTTTTCGAACCGCAATTTCAAACTCACAACTCAATTCCATTTTTTGATTTACTAGGTTCAAATCTTCATCTTTGATAATCCGCATAACGGTGTTCATTTCCGGATATTCAAATTTTAAAAGGAAGGTTTCATTAATAGTCCTTTCCACAATTTTACAAGTTTCCAAAGCCATTTGAGCAGTTGTTTTGTAAGCTTGAATCAATCCACCCACACCCAGTTTAGTCCCGCCAAAATAGCGAACTACCACAACCAAAGCATTGGTTACGTCGAAAGACTGCAATTGTCCATAAATGGGCATTCCTGCACTGTTTGAAGGTTCACCGTCATCGTTGGCGCGATAGTGTTCATAACTCTTTCCCAATTGCCAGGCATAGCACCAATGGCGTGCGCTATGGTGTGTTTTTTTAAGATTGTCGAGACGTTCCTTAACATCTTTTTCCGAAATAACTGGAAAGGCATATCCGAAAAACTTGCTTCCCTTTTCCTTAAAGAGTACTTCTTCGGAAGGTTTTAAAATGGTTTTGTATGTGTCTTTTTCAAGTTCCAAATTCTTAACCTTACAGTTTTTCAAAAGCTATAAATAGTATCCCAAGAATGGCTAGGCCTATCCCGATCCAGTTTTTAGTCAATAACTTTTCTTTAAATAATAAAATGCCTAATAATGTTGATACCATAACTATAGCCACATTATTTACGGTAAATATTCCCGAACTTTCCAATATGTCACTCCGAAGGGCTTGTACCAAAAAATAAACCGAGAAATAGTTGGGGATTCCGAGAGCGATGCCGCCCAATACGTTTTTCAATTCAAACTTAAAATTTTCCTTAATCGCCTGAATTATCAAGTACAGAATTCCCAACAAGGCCGCCATTGCAAAAATTGTAGCCGAAAAAATAGGCGTGTCATTTTTGGCAATATATTCTCCTTCCAAGTATTTTATGGTAGTGTCTATAATGCCACTTCCCAAAAAAACCAAAATCGGAAAGATGATATTGGCGGGTTTAATTTTTAACCCATCCCTTGTTTTAATTGATGCTAAATAAACAGCAACCATCGCGAGTACAATCCCCAAAATTTTAAGCAAGCCCAAACTCTCTTTGTAATAGAAAAGTCCAAAAAGAATGGGGATAACAACGCTCATTTTTGTAGCAACAGACACTACCGAAAGTCCGCTACGTTGGGTAGTTATTGCCATTAGGTTAAAAACGGTTATAAACATGGCGCCCAAGCCCAGTGCAAAAGGAAACCAAGCAAACTGCGTTATTTCAGTGATGGTTGTCTTGCTTTCGTGAAAAATGACACCACAAAAACAGGCGATTATATAGTTTACAACCAAGGCGTGCATCGTGTTGATTTTAAACCTTGAGAAAAGTTTAAAAATCACAAAAATCATTGTGGACGAAAGAATGCTGAGCGCCAGTGCTATCAAGAGTTGGGGTTTTTAAAAATTCGCAATGTATCGTCCTTTATTTTTTCCTCGGAAATAAAAATACTTTTAAAAATGGGAGCCTTAACGCCTTCTCCAAAACTGCTGTTTCCCCTAAACACAAAAGCTTCGTCCCACATATTTGCATCAATAAAGGTTTGAAGGGTTTTTGCACCGCCTTCAATTATAACGGACTGAACGTTTCTTCGGAACAGTGAAGTACAGATTTGTTGCGGTATTTTTTCGGAAAAATCAATCTTTTCAAAATCTAAATTCTCCGAAGTTTTTGTTTCTTTTTCATTGAAGATAACTGTGTTTGAGTTTGAATCAAAAATTGACAAGCCGCGGGAGAGCTTTAAATTTCTGTCAATAACGATCCGCAATGGATTTTCACCTGCCCAATCCCGAACTGTAAGTGAAGGATTATCCTTCAAAACCGTATTTGTGCCAACTAAAATAGCTTGTTCCTCTGCCCGCATTTTGTGAACAAATTGCCTTGCGAACTCATTGGTAATCCAAACAGGTTCTAAGTTGGTTCGTAATTCATTTTTAGGCGATATAAATCCATCAGTTGTTTCAGCCCATTTCAAAAAAATATAGGGTCTTTTCTTTTGATGAAATGTAAAGAACCGTTTGTTTAATTCGTTACATTCCTCTCCCAAAACGCCCACAATAACCTCGCATCCTGCATCCATTAATTTTTTAATGCCGCGTCCTGCTACTTTGGGGTTAGGATCCAAACTACCCACCACCACTTTTTTTATTTTCTTTTCAATAATCAAATCGGCGCAGGGCGGGGTTTTCCCGAAATGGCTGCACGGTTCCAAACTTACATATATGGTAGCTTGTTTTAAGAGTGCTACGTTTCCCACGCTTTTAATGGCATTTACTTCAGCGTGTTGTTGTCCGGCTTTGTAATGCCAGCCTTCGCCAATGATTTTGCCGTCGTGAACAATCACGCTGCCAACCAAAGGGTTTGGATAGGTGGTTCCCAGCCCGTTTTTGGCCAGTTGAATGCAGCGCAACATATATTTTTCGTGTATCTTCACTGCGTAAAAATACAAGGATTTAATTAGAATGAACACACCAATTATCCGTCTTATTGAAAAGAAGGACAACCCGCAAATTGCCAAGGTAATACGCAAAGTTTTGGAAGACTTCAATGTGCCAAAAGTAGGTACGGCTTATGCGGATAAATCTTTGGATTGTATGTTTGAAACTTACCAAAAGCCAAATGCCGTTTATTTTGTGGTAGAAGAAAACAACAAAATAATTGGAGGGGCCGGGGTGGCGAAATTAGATAATTATAATGGCAGCGTTTGCGAACTCCAAAAAATGTATTTTCTGCCCGAAGCCCGCGGGAGGGGAGTGGGTGCTCAAATGATGGAATTCTGCTTGGCAAAGGCGCGGGAGTTCGGTTTTGAAAAAATATACCTCGAAACCATGGAGTATATGACCCACGCACAAAAACTGTATAAACAAGCAGGTTTTGAATATATTGATTGCGCTATGGGCAACACGGGCCATTATTCTTGTCCGGTACATATGCTGAAAACGTTATAGTTTTGACTTTAAAAAAAATAAAAATAGACTTCACGGATACACTCAAAGGCTTATACCCTTTGGAAGAAATACAATCTTTTTTCAATATTCTTTCTGAAAAATATTTAAACCTTTCCCGAATTGAAGTTGCCTTAAATCCCGATAGAACCTTTTCCAAAACCGAAGCCGAAAAATTTCGGAAAGCTATTTCTCGCCTAAAAAAACATGAGCCTATTCAATATATAATTAGAGAAACCGAATTTTACGGTCTTCCTTTTAAAGTAAATAAGCACACCCTAATACCGCGCCCAGAAACCGAGGAACTAGTTGAATGGATTTTAGATAATTCAGAATTCAGAATTCAGGATTCTGAGTTATTGGATATTGGCACCGGCACCGGCTGTATTGCCATTTCGCTTGCCAAAAACCTAGCCAGTGCAAATGTTTCCGCTTTGGACATTTCCGAAGAAGCTTTAAAAATAGCCAGTAAAAATGCTGAGATAAATGAAGTGAAAGTAGATTTATTTCAAATGGATGTTTTAAACACCAAAACACTTCCACAGCAGTACGATATTATAGTATCCAATCCGCCTTACGTTCGCGAATTGGAAAAAAAACAGATGCAGCAAAACGTTCTAAACTATGAACCAGAGTCAGCCCTATACGTAAGCAATGAAGACCCTTTGCTGTTTTATCGTACCATTTCTCGTTTGGCAAAAAGGTATTTAAAATCCAATGGCAAACTCTTTTTCGAGATTAATGAGTACCTTGCTGATGAATTGACCGAGCTTTTAAAAAGTGAAGATTTTAAGAATATTGAAGTAAAAAAAGACATCTTCGGAAAAAATAGGATGATAAAATGTAATCTAAATGAACCAACTTAATAAAATATGCGTTTTCTGTGGAAGTAGCGATGGCAATGACCTCGCTATAACAGATACCGCGACAAAACTTGGTGAAATCTTCGCCGAGCGAAATATCACGTTGGTTTACGGCGCCGCCAAGATTGGCGTTATGGGCACTATCGCAAAGAGCGTTTTGGACAATAGCGGCAAAGTTATTGGCATTATCCCCAATTTTTTAAAGAAAAAAGAAGTGGTCCACCTCGGTCTAACAAAGCTCATCACCACTCAAAACATGCACGAGCGCAAGCTTAAAATGCAGGAAACAAGTGATGGTTTTATCGCCCTTCCCGGTGGTATGGGTACCTTGGAAGAACTTTTTGAAATAATAACCTGGCTTCAATTGGGGCTCCACCAAAAGCCTATAGGTCTCTTAAATATCAACGGTTTTTACAACGATCTTATAAAAATGCTTGAAACGATGGTGCGCAAGGGTTTTCTTTCCATGGATAACTACAATTTACTTTTAGTAGATTCCAATCCAAATCAATTGCTAAAAAAGATGGAGGAATTCAAAACTCCACAGCTGCCCAAGTGGCTGAATTCTGACAGGACATAATACCTTATCAACAATTTTCCTTTCCTTTTTAACAAATTTCTTTTAATAGGCTCGTTTTCTTAAATTTAAGTTGTCTAACCTCTTAAATAATTGAAAATGAATTCATCAAAAAAGTATTTTGCCGAAGCTCTCGGCACTTTTGCCTTGGTTTTATTTGGTTGTGGAGCCGCAACAATTGCAAGTGTAACCCACTCAGGTCCAGAAGGTATTGGTTTGTTGGGTATTTCCCTGGCCTTTGGTTTCGCGGTTTTGGTAATGGTCTATACCATTGGACCCATTTCAGGCTGTCATATTAACCCTGCTATTTCAATAGCGATGCTAGCTGCAGGAAAACTCTCCGCAAAAGATACCGTAGGGTATATAATTTCGCAATGCATAGGAGCCGTGGCAGCCGCAGGTTTACTTTATGTTCTGGCTACGGGAAGCGCTGGTTTCTCAATGCCCGAATGGGGCTTGGGCGCCAACGGCTGGGGACCCGGTTATCTAGGTGAATATGATATGAAATCTGCACTCATAGCAGAATTTGCCTTTACTTTTCTTTTCTTAATGGTAATTTTTGGAGCTACTGCTTCCAAGCATACCTCACCAATGATGGCAGGTATTGCCATTGGTATTTCCTTAGCTTTGATACATATGGTTGTTATACCGATCACGGGAACCTCTGTTAATCCGGCCCGTAGTTTAGGCCCTGCACTCTTTGCTGGCGGAATGGCACTTCAGCAGTTATGGTTGTTTATTGTTGCCCCAATTGCCGGAGGACTTTGTGCTGCCTTGGTACGCAAGATATTTTTGGATGATTAATTGCTAATAATTTGTTGAAAATTTCAGTAACAAACCTCACAGTTTTTAAAAAGCTGTGAGGTTTAAAATTTTATATTTGTTCTATGAACATCGAACAACAAATCACTGCCCTTCGCAACGAGCTCCGCGAGCATAACTATAACTATTACGTCCTCGACAATCCCACCATTTCCGATTTTGAGTTTGACCAAAAACTAAAACAGTTGCAAGAACTGGAAAAGGCACACCCAGAGTTTTATGACCCTAATTCACCCACGCTTCGGGTGGGTGGGGAAATCACAAAGAATTTTGAAACCGTCCTGCATACCTATAGAATGTTCTCTTTGGATAATTCCTACTCAAAGGAAGACTTGGAAGATTGGGAAAAACGCATCGAAAAAATGGTTGACGGCAAAGTAGAATTTACCTGTGAGCTTAAATACGACGGTGCTTCAATCAGTTTGACTTACGAAAACGGTAAACTGAAAAAAGCCGTAACCCGTGGCGATGGGTTTCAGGGTGATGATGTTACGGCAAACGTTAAAACCATACGTTCGGTGCCCCTACAATTGAAAGGCGATTATCCGCCATTGTTTGATATTCGTGGTGAAATAGTTTTGCCTTTTGAAGGTTTTGCGAAAATGAATGCTGAAAGGGTTGAAGCAGGCGAAGAGCCTTACCGAAACCCACGCAACACGGCATCGGGAAGTTTAAAATTACAGGACAGCGCCGAAGTTGCCAAGCGTCCGCTTGATTGTCTTTTATACAGTTTGAAAGGTGATAGCCTTCCAATAAAAACACAGTTTGAAAGTCTAAAAAAAGCCAGGCAATGGGGTTTTAAAGTTCCCGAAGCTGCCAAACTAGCAAAAAACCTTGATGAAGTTTTGGAGTTTGTAAATTATTGGGACATTCACCGTCACGAACTTCCCTACGAAACCGATGGGGTAGTAGTAAAGGTGAACAACCTGCAACATCAGGAAGAGCTTGGCTATACTGCAAAATCACCGCGCTGGGCGATGGCCTATAAATTTAAAGCAGAACAGGTTTCCACGGTTTTAAATCAAATTACCTACCAAGTGGGAAGAACCGGGGCCATCACTCCCGTTGCAAATCTGGAACCTGTAGAATTGGCTGGCACAATCGTAAAACGCGCTTCTTTGCATAACGCAGACCAAATAGAAAAGCTCGATATCCGTGAGGGCGATACCGTTTTTGTTGAAAAGGGCGGAGAGATAATACCGAAGATTATTGGTGTGGATTTTACACAACGTGATCCAAATTCTTTGCCAACAAATTATATAACCGAATGTCCCGAATGTGGAACAACTTTGGTCCGCACCGAAGGCGAGGCGCAGCATTATTGCCCAAATAGTGAAGGCTGTCCGCCGCAGATTATCGGGCGCATACAGCATTTTATTTCCCGCAAGGCGATGGATATTGAAGGTTTGGGCGGCGAAACTGTGGCGCTGTTGGTGAACAATGGGTTGATAAATAATTATGCAGATTTGTATCTTTTAAAAGAAGAACAAATAATTCCCTTAGAAAGAATGGCGCAGAAAAGCGCTGAGAATATGATAAAGGGAATAGAGGCTTCTAAAGAGATTCCTTTTGAAAGAGTTCTTTTTGCCTTAGGAATTCGATATGTAGGCGAAACCGTGGCCAAAAAGCTGGCGAAACATTACAAAACAATAGATGCCTTAATAAACGCTTCCGAAGAAGAACTTGTAACTGTTGACGAAATAGGCGAACGAATTGCGCAGAGCGTGGTTTCCTTTTTCGCTTCCGAAGAAAATATGGCAACTATTGAACGCCTGAAAAGTTATGGCGTGCAATTGGAGATTTCCCCTGAAAAACTTGCCAATCAAACCGATACTCTGAATGGAAACACTTTTGTTGTTTCGGGAGTTTTCACAAAAGTTTCTCGCGATGAGCTTAAAAAGTTGATTGAGGACAACGGTGGAAAGGTTTCCAGTTCCATTTCTTCAAAAACCAATTATGTGGTAGCTGGGGATAATATGGGGCCGAGCAAGAAAACCAAGGCCGAAAGTTTGGGTGTCGCCATCATTTCCGAAGACGATTTTTTGCAAATGATTTCTTAATTGAAAGTAGAAAAGCGCTGAAAATAGCTATTTTTGCCACGTAAGAATTGGGCGTTCCATGTTGAAAAAAATAAAACAGCATTCCTTAAAAAAACATACCGAAAAAAGCCTAACGGAGCGTGATATTTCACAAAGAAATACATCTTTAAAGTATTTGGGTTTTTTGGTGGACGAAGCTCTATTTGACGATTTTGAGAGACTTTATGAATTTGGAAAAGAACTTGGTTTGCAGCGGAAAGATGTGAAAGTTTTCACTTTCGTGGAAACGCGGAGAAAGATTCCTTCACTTAGGCAAAACCAAATAACCAATAAGGAATTTACGTGGCGCGGCGAAATCCAAAATCAAAATGCACAGGAATTTCTAGACTTTCCTTTTGATGTGCTGATAGGTTATTACAAAGGAAAGCATGAGTTTTTGGGAGCAATGGTAGCGCAAAGCAAAGCAAAATTCAAAATTGGTTTTAATGGGGCCGATGAGCGACTTTTTGATTTACTTTTAATCGTTGACCTTCAAAAACCCGAAGCTTTTAAAAGTGAAGTAAAAAAATATTTAAAAATCTTAAAAAAAATAGATTGATATGAAAGAATTAGTTGGAACTGGCGTAGCGTTGATTACCCCTTTTAATAGTGACTTTTCCGTAGATGTGGAAGGGCTTAAAAATGTAGTGAATTTCAACATTGAGAACGGAATTGACTATTTAGTGGTACTGGGGACGACTGCCGAAAGCGCAACGCTTTCAAAAGAGGAAAAACAACTGGTTATCAATACTATTGTTTCTGCAAATAATGGTCGTTTACCTTTGGTCTTGGGCATTGGCGGCAATAATACGCAGGAGGTAATTTCAGAAATGAAGACCCGTGACCTTTCGGCTTTTACCGCTATTCTTTCCGTTTCTCCTTTTTACAATAAACCTACACAGGAAGGCATTTACCAGCACTTTGCCGCAATTGCAAAGGCGGCTCCGCTGCCCATAATACTTTATAATGTTCCGGGAAGAACAGCTTCCAATATGCTTCCGGAAACGGTAATCCGTTTGGCGAATGATTTTGAAAAAATTATTGCGATTAAAGAAGCGGCCGGCGATATTGTACAAGCAATGAAACTGATTTCTGGTTGCCCAAAAGATTTCCTTGTTATTTCTGGGGATGATATGATTACCCTGCCAATGATACTTGCCGGTGGAGCGGGAGTGATTTCGGTTATCGGAGAAGGTTTTCCGAAGGAATTTTCAAAAATGGTAAAACTTGGTTTGGAAAGAAAAGTTGATGAAGCTTATGAAATACATTATAAGATAGCACCTGCAATCGATTATATTTTTGCCGAAGGGAATCCCGCTGGTATTAAGGCGGTATTTAAAAATTTAGATATTTGTGGCGATACGGTACGCCTTCCATTAGTGGGAGTTAGCGATGGTTTGAGGGGCAAAATTGATTCATTCATTAAAAATTTCTGAAACATTTCTTTCTAATTTATGCGTTAAATATTT
Source organism: Aequorivita sp. (assembly GCA_002715485.1). Taxonomy (GTDB): domain Bacteria; phylum Bacteroidota; class Bacteroidia; order Flavobacteriales; family Flavobacteriaceae; genus Aequorivita. The sequence goes on from PAZL01000031.1 coordinate 24,215, forward strand.
CAAAAGGCTTATAAATAATAGCCTTCAGCGCAATATTTTAGCCAAAGAATAAGTTTGTCCAATCATGTTTAATTCCCTATTTTTGCACGATGTTTTTTAAGCCCATGCGATTACCACTTTTTATTATACTTTGTTTAACCATACTTCTTTCGTCTTGTAGCCAGTATCAGCGAGTTTTGCGAAAGGATGATATGGGGAAAAAATACACCTTTGCCGATTCACTTTACAGAATTGGAAAATACAGAAAAGGCCTTAAATTGATGGAGCAATTGGTGCCAGCATACAGAGGAAAGCCACAGGGTGAAAAATTGATGTTCATCTACGCAAATACATATTACAACTTGGAAGATTACTATCTTTCAGGGTATCAATTTGAAAGATTTACCCAAGCCTATCCACAGAGTGATAGTGTTGAAATAGCTGCTTTTAAATCTGCAAAAAGTTTTTATCAGCTTTCGCCTAGATATTCTTTGGATCAAAAAGATACCTATAAAGGGCTTGAAAAATTGCAGGAATTTATAAACCAATATCCAAACTCAGACAAGCGCACCGAGGCAAATACATTGGTGGCGGAGTTGCGAAATAAATTGGAAAAGAAAGAATTTGAAGTTGCAAAACAATATTTGCATGTTGAGGATTACAAAGCTGCCATTGGCGCTTTTGATAATTTTATTACAGATAATCCTGGCTCTGTATATAGAAAAGACGCATTTTACGGAAGATTTGTAGCTGCATATAAGTTGGCCATCAACAGTATTCCTGTTTTGGTGCAGGAACGTCTGCGCGATGCAAAAGTTTATTACAATAATTTTATAAAATATTACAAGGATACAGATTTAGCTCCAGAAGCAATGGAACTTTATCAGGACATAGAGAGCAGAATTGTACCTTTAGAAACAGAACCCACTATTTAATCAATTTTTTATTATGGATATTAAAAATTCAGATGCGCCAATCAATACCATTACGCTTGACAAGAATAAAATTGACGAGCCTACAAACAACATTTATGAGGCTATTTCGATTATCTCGAAGCGCGCCGCACAAATAAATGGTGACATCAAAAAAGAACTTTTGGAAAAACTTGACGAGTTTGCCACTTACAACGACAGTTTGGAAGAAATTTTCGAAAACAAGGAGCAAATAGAAGTTTCAAAATTCTACGAGAGGCTTCCAAAACCACACGCTTTGGCAGTACAGGAATGGCTTGAAAACAAAATCTACTACCGCAACACCAAAGACGAAGTAGTGGAATAATAAAAGTTATCTTTATAACTTTTAAAAACATACAAAATGGCTGTTTTGAACGGGAAAAATATCTTGCTTGGCGTTACCGGCGGGATTGCCGCGTACAAAACAGCTTTTTTAGTTAGGTTCCTTATAAAAGAAGGAGCGAATGTAAAAGTTGTAATGACAGATTCCGCAAAGGAATTTGTTACTCCACTTACCCTCGCAACGCTTTCAAAGAACGAAGTGTTTTCTTCTTTTACCGATGAAAAAGAAGATAACAGCTTTAAAGAGCCCAAATGGAACAACCATGTAGAACTGGCTTTGTGGGCTGATTTCTTTTTGATTGCTCCCGCCACTGCCAATACACTTTCCAAAATGGCAAATGGTGCCTGCGATAACCTTTTGCTTGCGTGCTACCTTTCGGCGAAATGCCAGGTGTATTATGCCCCTGCAATGGATTTGGATATGTACCAACACCCATCGACGGAAAAAACCTTTAGAAAGTTAGAAAGCTTCGGAAATATTCAAATCCCTGCGGCTTTTGGCGAATTGGCCAGCGGTTTGGTAGGGCAGGGCAGAATGGCTGAACCAGAAAAAATTGTTTCTTTTTTGAAGAATGACATTTTATCAAAACTTCCGCTTAAAGGGAAGAATTTTTTGATTACTGCAGGTCCTACCTATGAATCAATTGACCCCGTTCGTTTCATTGGAAACCACTCCAGTGGAAAAATGGGTTATGCAATTGCCGAAACTGCTGCTTCACTTGGCGCGGAGGTTTTTTTGATTTCAGGACCCACAGCTTTAAAACTTGAAAATGATTTTGTAAAAATCGTTCGTGTTACTTCTGCGGAAGAAATGTACAATGCCGCGCACGAATATTTCGACAAATGTAACATTGCTATTTTAAGTGCAGCGGTTGCCGATTATCGTCCTTCGGAAGTTGCTTCTGAAAAAATTAAAAAGAAAACTGACGATTTAACGCTTCAGCTTACAAAAACTAAAGATATATTGGCTTCACTGGGCGAAATAAAGAAAGACCAGTTTTTGGTTGGTTTTGCTCTGGAAACCGAAAACGAAGAAGAAAATGCAAAATTGAAACTGAAAAAAAAGAATTTAGATTTAATTGTTTTAAATTCGCTTCGGGACAAAGGTGCGGGCTTTCAAACAGACACCAATAAAATTACTTTGATAACCAAAGACAATAAAGTGCTTCCTTTTCCTGTTAAACCTAAAAAAGAAGTAGCTAAAGATATTTTAGAATATATTATAGAACAGACAAATGCGTAAAATTTTACTTTTCTTATTATTTGCTATTACTGTGTTTTCTGCACAGACTCAAGAACTTAATTGCACCGTTTCCATAGATGCCGAACAGACCGGACAACCCAATTTGCAGATTTTCAGAACGTTGGAAACCCAATTGCGGGAATTTGTAAACAATACAAAATGGACAAATGTGGAATACAAAAATCAAGAGCGTATAGATTGCAATATGACTCTGGTTGTAAGTGAATATGACGGCGATTCCTTTACCGCTACATTGCAAATACAATCATCCCGTCCCGTTTTTGAATCTACTTACGATACTCCGGTTTATAATTATTTCGACAAACAAGTGAAGTTCAATTATAAAGAATATGAGCCATTAACTTTTAATATCAACAGTTTTGGTTCAAACCTAGTATCTGTAGTTGCATTCCACGTTTATACGGTTATAGGGTTGGATGCGGATACTTATTCACCAAATGGCGGAGCACCTTATTTTGAAATTGCTAAACAGATTACAAATACCGCCGCTTCCAGTAATTTTCAAGGTTGGAAAGCCACTGATGGAAACCAGTCCAGGTACCGTTATAACGATGCTCTGTTATCATCGGTTTATAAGGAATTTCACGATGTAATGTATCAATACCACCGTGAAGGAATGGATTTGATGGCCTCAAATCAAAAAATGGCAAAACAGAATGTTGCAGAGGCTATTAATAAATTAAAAGGCATTAACGACCGCAGGCCGAATTCATTTTTAGTGCGTACATTTTTTGATGCGAAAAGCGACGAAATTCAAGCTATATTTAGCGGTGGGCCACAAGTTGATATTACAAAACTGATTGAAAATCTAAATAGATTGGCACCTACAAAACGAAGTAACTGGACTGAAATCAAATTTTAATTTTTCTTTCAACAAGTTTATACCAGTTAATTACTTTCTTTTAAATTTATAGATTCGAAGTTCAATGTCCAAAGTTGGATATTGAATATAGATTATTGAAAAAATTTAAAGTCTCACTTCTAAAATCTAACGTTTAATTTTGATAACCAGCCTTGCCATAAAAAACTATGCGCTTATCGAGGATATTCGCGTGGATTTAAATGAGGGGCTTACAATTATTACAGGTGAAACAGGTGCTGGTAAATCAATAATCCTAGGTGCTTTGGCACTTATATTGGGAAAACGCGCAGATTTAAGTAGTGTAAAAGATCCATTAAAAAAGTGCATCATTGAGGGGCATTTTACGATAAATAATTACAAGTTACAACATATTTTTCATGAGAATAATCTTGATTACGAGCCTAATACAATCATTCGCCGTGAGATACTGCCCGGTGGAAAATCACGAGCGTTTGTAAATGATACACCCGTTGCCTTAACACAATTACAGGCATTGGCACCCTATTTGGTTGATGTTCATAGCCAGCACGAAACCTTGGAGATCGTTTCTGAAACTTTCCAGATGGAAATGATTGATGCCTTGGCCGAAAATGCTGAACTCTTAAATAAGTATAAAGCACAGTTTGAAGATTTCAAAAAAACCTCTGAAACACTTTCAAGATTAATACATCAAAAAGATGCTGCTTCAAAAGAATTGGATTACAACACATTTCTTTATAATGAATTGCAACAGGCCAACTTAAAAAAATTGAACCAGCAAGAGTTGGAAGAAACCTACGAAACCCTTAATAATGCCGAAGCAATCCAAGATGCACTTGCCAATGCAAACCAGCTTTTGGATGAAGAGCAAATAGGCAGTTTGCAAACTGCTAAGGAAGCAAGGATTTTATTGGGAAGAATTAAGGAGTTTTCAAAAAAGTTTGAAGATTTGTGGCAGCGATTGAATAGTGCCATCATTGAAATGGAAGACATTGCTGCGGAAATCAACATCAACGCCGAAAACATTGAAGCCGATCCCGAAATGCTTTTTCAGGTTAATGAAAAGCTACAAATGCTTTACAAATTGCAACAAAAACATGCGGTTTCTTCTGTGGAAGAATTAATTAAAATAGAAGAAGCACTGGAGGAAAAGGTAAACATTACGCTGGGACTGGACGAACAGATTGGCAATTTTGAAAAGCAAAAATCCCAGTTGCGGGAAAGTACCTTAAAAACAGCTGAAGAGCTTCATAAAAAAAGAATGGAGGCAATTCCTAATCTTAAGAAAAAACTTGAAGAAATGCTATTTCCTTTGGGATTGCCGAATGCGCAATTTCAGTTTGAGCTTTTCTCTTCGGAAGAATTTAAAAATAATGGAACCGATACGTTGCAATTATTGTTCACAGCAAATAAAGGCTTAGCATTCGGGCCATTAAAAAAAGTGGCCTCCGGTGGCGAAATGAGCAGAATTATGCTTGCAATAAAAGCTGTTCTGGGCGAGTATAAAAAACTGCCCACCATCGTTTTTGATGAAATAGACACAGGGGTTTCGGGGGAAATAGCCAATAAAATGGCAGATATTATGTACCAAATGAGCAAAAAAATGCAGTTGTTGAGCATTACTCATTTACCGCAAATTGCCGCCAAGGGCGATAGCCATATAAAAGTTTATAAAGAAGATGCTAATGAGGTTACGGCCACATACCTTAAACATTTGAATGGGGATGATCGTATTGTAGAGATAGCACAAATGCTCGGCGGAAAAAATCTTTCTGAAGCAGCTATAGCCAATGCAAAGGAATTATTGAATTAAAACGTATCTTTACTTTTCAAAGGAAATTTAAAAATCAAAATCTATTCAACCATAAAATAAATTAAAACATGTCTTATAATCTACTTAAAGGAAAACGTGGAATCATCTTTGGGGCGTTGGACGAGAATTCAATAGCTTGGAAAACCGCAGAACGCGTTCACGAAGAAGGCGGAAAATTTGTACTTACCAATGCACCTATCGCGTTGCGAATGGGCCAAATTAATGCACTTGCCGAGAAAACCAACTCTGAAGTTATTCCAGCAGATGCGACCAGTTTAGAGGATTTGGAGAATTTAGTAACAAAGGCTACCGAAATCTTGGGGGGGAAGTTGGATTTTGTATTGCACTCTATTGGAATGTCTGTAAATGTCCGCAAAGGCAATCACTATACCAGCCAGAACTACGACTTTACACATAAAGGTTGGGATATTTCCGCAGGCTCATTTCATAAGACTATGCAAGTGCTTTACCAAAAAGATGCAATGAACGAGTGGGGGAGTATCATAGCCTTGACCTATATGGCTGCTCAGCGTGTTTTTCCAGATTATAACGATATGGCAGATAACAAAGCCTATTTGGAAAGCATTGCGCGCAGTTTTGGGTATTTCTTCGGAAGAGATAAAAAAGTTCGGGTAAATACTATTTCGCAGTCACCAACCCCAACTACAGCAGGTCAGGGCGTTAAGGGTTTTGATGGTTTTATCAGTTACGCCGATAAAATGTCTCCTTTGGGCAACGCAACCGCCTTAGATTGTGCTAATTATACTGTGGCTATGTTTAGCGATCTGACAAAACGGGTCACGCTTCAAAATTTGTATAATGATGGCGGCTTCTCCAACATGGGTGTTAGTGATGCCGTGATGGAGGCTTTTGTAGAAGGGAAGTAAGTCTTTTCTTTCAATAATTTAATTGAATCCTATCCAGATTTTTCAGGATAGGATTTTTTTATTTATGCTCACAAACAAGTTGTGGTAAATATTTGTGATTAACATAATTTTAGGTACATTTAGTGACTTATTAACTAAACTAATATTAATTATGAAAAGAATTACAATGCTAATTTTTGCCTTAATTGCTATGGTAAGTACCATAGAGGCACAATTTCTCCAGCCCAATTCTTCGATCTATGGATCTAGAAGCTTAGGTGTTGAGAACAAACCGCAATCAATTGAGCCCGCTGAACGGCTTAGAAATATTGAGAGTTCAGCAACTTACAATCCGAATCAACCTGCTAATTTACAATCACAGAGTTTTGTTGTAAATAATAGAAATCCCCAAGCAACTTTGCTTGATGAAGGCTTTGATGATATTACAACATTGCCAGGTGCTGGTTACAGTTTTGTGAATGTTAGCGACGCACTAGGATTAACAGATTGGTTTCAAGGAAACGATGGTGTTTTTCCAGCCCATTCGGGTGCTCCTACGGCATATATTGGAGCAAATTTCAACAACACTGCCGGTAGCGTAATCAATAATTTTATGATAACCCCGGTGCTCGAATTAGAGAATGGGGATGTTATAACTTTTTGGACAAGATCTCCAGATGCAAGTACTTTCCCAGATAGATTGGAAGTGCGGCTTGACCCAACAGGAGCCAATACAGATCCTTCTGGACCTGCAGATGTAGGCTCATACACAGAACTACTTTTGGAAATAAACCCTAACTTGACTCAAGGGGGGTATCCTCAAGTTTGGACAGAATTTACTGTTACCGTTTCCGGTCTTTCGGGAGCCACCAATACAAGGGTAGCCTTTAGATATTGGGTGACCGATGCTGGACCAGTAGGTAACAATTCAGATTATATAGGAATAGACACCTTGACCATAGAAGAAGGAACTGGTGGCGGCGGCGGAGTTTGCGGTAGCCCTATTTTGGAAATCAACCAAGATGTGGATGATACCTGTATGGCAAACATCTCGCAAACAGGTTTGGCGCAATCCTATATTCCGCTAGAGGCTGAAGCTGCAGGAGCAGGTATTAAGTTCAGAGATCCATCTACGGGCTTGAATGTTGACCTATCGCTTTGGGATGGTCTTCCAAACGCTGGAGGAACTATGCTGGCAAGTGGGACTACCCAAACTGATGGTACTAACTGGGCCGATGTTTATTGGGATCCCGTAGTAAATGTTACAGTTGGTAATACTTATTATATAGTAATTGATGGAGATACCACCTTGCCTTGTATCTCAGGATCTATAAACGATCCGTATCCTGACGGTAATGTATTTGCAAATGCTGGCTACACGCCATTCCCAACTTTCGACTATACCTTTAGAACGTATAGCTGTGATAGCGGTGGGTCTACTTGTACTAGTACAGCATATGACAGTACTGCTGTTCCTTTCGACATTGATGGAGCAGGCAACAGTACATCAGATTGTGCCAATGCCCCTAACCTAATTCCCGTGACTGTTTCGGATATGGGTACAATCGGCTCTGGAGCAACTTTAGAGAACATCACTATCGATATAGCACATACTTTTACTGCAGATCTAGATCTTTATTTGGTTTCTCCAAATGGGACAGAATTATTGCTAGCCAATGATCTTGGTGGTGGAACAGATGATGGTTATAATGGAACTATGTTCGAAGATGGCGGTGCAGATATCACTCTAGCTACTGCTCCATTCGGTGTGGGTCCTTATGAGCCAATGGGAGGAACCTTTGCAGCGGCTTTCGCAGGTGAAGAAATAATGGGTGACTGGAATCTGAAGGTTTGTGACGATGCAGGTGGAGACACTGGGCAAGTTCTTCAATTTTCAATGTCTATATGTGTGCCTCCGGTTATCACCAATGACGACTGTGCAAATGCATACGTTTTAGCTTGTGGCGACAGTGTTGTAGGTGAGACTTTGACGGCGACTGATTCTGGCGGCAACGCTGCGCCTGATGTTTTCTACAAGTTCACCGGCACTGGTTCTGCGCAGTTGGTGACCATTTCGCTTTGTGGCGGCGGTACGGACTATGACTCTGTGCTTCGCGTCTTTGACGACTGCGACCTTGCCAACGAGCTTGCCTTCAACGATGATTTCTGCGGTCTTCAGAGCGAGGTGACCTTTGTTTCCGACGGCACGTCCACCTATTATATCATGGTAGAGGGCTTTGGCAGCAACTCGGGCAACTTCAGCCTGGACGTTACCTGTACCGAGCCATTGCCTAACGACGACTGCGGCGGTGCGATAGCTGTAAGCTGCGGTGATTCCGTAACGGGCACGACCGTTGGCGCTACCATTGACTCGGCCCCCGAGTGCGGCACGCCCATTACCTCTCCTGGTGTATGGTACACCCTTGACGACACCAGTGGCCTTGCGGGCGATATCACCCTGTCGCTTTGCAACGGCACGGACTTTGACTCCAAGATATCTGTCTATACCGGTTCCTGCGCCGCGCTTACCTGCGTTGCGGGGAACGACGATTCTTGCGGCCTTCAGAGCGAGGTTACCTTCCCTACGGACGGGAACACGAAGTTCTACATACTGATCCACAGCTTTGGGGGTGCTACCGGCAACTTCACGATGGACGTTACCTGTATGCCTACGCCTCCGCCCAACGATATGATCGTGAACTCGATCGATGTCGACGAGATAGGGTTCCCCTACACGGATCCTTCGGTTGCTATGCCCGCGGCTACCACTGAGGACGGCAACCCACAGGGCTGCGACCTTACGGGGGCCAACGGTGTTTGGTACAATTTCGTTGCCGCGGGCGACGGGACTGCCAACGCGATGATCGTTACCCCTGGCGGTGCCAGCTCGGTGACCTTCTATACGGCCCCGGACGAGAACGCCACGGAGACCGACCTTGTGCTGGTTCCTCAGAACACCAACCAGTGCGTTCCGGGCACCTCGGCTTCGATCTTTACCCTTGCGGGCCAGGCCTACTATGTTTTCGTTCTGAACACGGGGGCGATTACCGACATCGTGATAGACGGCACGAACCTCGGGGTTTCGGACAACTCGATAGCCGGGTTCAGCTATTACCCGAACCCAACCACGGGCGTGCTCAACCTCAAGAGCGTTGACAACATCGAGCGCGTTTCGCTCTACAACCTTCTTGGCCAGCGCGTGCTGGACAGCAGGGTGGGAGCTACCGCAACGCAGCTTGACCTATCCGGCCTTAGCGCGGGCAGTTACCTGATGAAGGTGACGGTGAACGGGCAGACCGGCACGTACAAGTTGCTCAAGGACTAGCCACTGGCAAAGTACTTGGTTATACTAAAAGGGCCACCCGCCATTGGCGGGTGGTTTTTTTTTTGGGTTATATCCTGTCNTTGGGATGGCAGCGGATGGAAATGTGGATTTTTCAATGAATATGATAATTGTGTAACGTATTGTTTGATTATAATTCTATAACATTAATAATAAGTAGATAATAGCAATTATTATTAACAAAAACTTTGAATTGTTCTTTTTTTGGAATAGCTTTAATTCCTTAAAACTAAAAGTGTTAACTAAATCATTTTAATTATGAAAAAAATTACCATGCTAATTTTGCTCATGGTCTGTGCTATAGGTTATAGTCAGATAGATGCAAAATCGATGGGAACAAGTAGTCCCGTCACGATCAAGAAACAGCAAAAACAAAGTCAAGCTGTACAACAAACACAGATTGAATTCAATTATAAGGGTTCATCTGCAACGGATATAGGGATTGATTATTCTACTGAAAACAGAGTCGCTTATAAGCAAAGAGTACCTTTGTTTGTAGCTCCAGATGTACTTACAGCTGAAAATGAAGCTGAAATTTTAGCTGCAGAGCAACAACGGGTTGAGACTGATTTAAATTACAATTCTGTAGTCCAGAACAGAAATCCGCTCGCGGCAATAATACCTAATGCTGGGGCAACAGAAACTTTTGCAGTAACTGCTGGAGATTTCTTTTATGACCCAACAGATGGCGTTAATGGAGGTCCAGGTGGAGATTGTACTACCACATCTTCTGGAGATCCCGGAGACTATCCTAACTGCGGTTGTGTTACCACAACAACGTTAACGGGTACTGATCTCTCAGTAGAATTTTTATCTTTCAATGTTTTTGGAAATTTTGACTGGTTAAATATTTATGATGGTCCAGATACCAGCTCTCCACAAATTTACGATAGTAACTTAAATACAGATACAGACACACTTGCTGGTATGATTGCAGCAAATGGTTCGGCTGTTTTTAATTCTACTTCAGGTGCTTTGACTTTTGAATTTAATGCGACTGCAGTAGTAAATTCTTGTGGATGGGAAGTTGAAGTGCTTTCTGCTGGTGGCGGCGGTGGCGGTGGGGATCCCACAGTATTTGGACTTAACCTACGGGCTTCTTGTGGAAATGACTTTGGTACTTTCCCGTTGCCTGGTCCATATACAATAGCGCCAATTAGTTCAAATGCTAACCCTATTTATGGGGGTGATTTTGATGATAATGGTACTCTATATGCCTTTAACGGTACAGACGCAACTCTATTAACAATAGATACTGCAACAGGCNCTGAAACTACAGTGGCTAATATAACAGGATTACTTGCTTCCGAAACTTTAAGAGGTATAGCGTGGAATGAATCAAATAGTACAATGTACTTACTTGCGGGACAAGGAGAGGTAGGTTCTATTTATACTGTTGACCTAACAAGTGGTGCAGCTACTTTGGTAGGTAGTACTACAGTTACAGGATGGCTTCCTATTTGGTTGGCAATAGACTCCAATGGAAATGCTTTCATGGCTGATGTAGGATTGGACAGTCTTTTCTCTGTAGATTTGACAACTGGTACAGCAACTCTTATAGGGGCATTGGGTATTAATATTAATTTTGCACAAGATGCAGATTTTGATCCAGATACCGATACTCTTTATATGGGTGCATATTTAGGTGGTGGAGTTAATGTTTTTGCTTCAGTGGATACTACAACTGGTGTAGCCACACCTTTGGGTTCTGTTAATGCAGATTGTGCAGAATTAGGTGTTGTAGCTATTCAAGGCACTGGTGGTGGCGGAGGCGGAAGTCTATGCAGCCAAGACAACCCTGAGAATTCATTTGAAAACGGATATACTACCTCTTCTGACCAAGCTCAGCGAATCGCATTTGACATCACGGTTCCTGCGGATACTGATTTTACTTTGAATACGGCAACGGTTAATATCTGGATGGACCCAGGCTCAACACTTTCCTCGTCCGATATTTCTTTCTACAGTGACGCAGGTGGTGCTCCAGGTGCTTTAATAACTACTCAGGCAGCTGTTGCGCCAACTTCCCAAGCTGTCATTGGCAGTAATTTTGGTTTTGATATTTCTGAAGTTGTTTTTGATATTACACCTGAACTGCTTGCTGGACAAGCAGGTGTGGAGACTACCTATTGGGTTGTATTTACACCTACTATTTCGGCGGGAAGTGGATATATTAGTTCCACTACTGCGACCATTGAAGGCTATGAATGTTATTTTTCACCAGATGCTGGTGTAACTTGGATAGTTATTGCGGGCAATGATATAGTATATAACTTTGAGGGAGACTGTGAGCCAATTGGAGGCGGCGGTGGCTGTACTCCAGATAGCATTGAAACACTTTATGCTGGAGGTAATAATGGTAATCCAGGAGGCGCTGTTTATTTTGATATTACTGTGGGAGCTTCAGATATTGAAATATCTACTTTTGATATGAATACGGCACAAACTGGCCCCTTTACTATGGAGGCATATGTGTTTGAAGGTACCTACGTTGGAAACCAAGGTAATCCTGCTCCTTGGGGTGCTGCGGCAGCCACGGGATCAGGAACTGGAGCTGGAGTTGGGCTTCCTTCAACAGCTACATTGGATACTCCTATTATTATGTCTGCAAATACTACATATGCAGTTGCATTAGTTTTTGATGGAACACATGCACATACCTATACAAACGGAGATGGTACAAATCAAAACTATTCAAATAGTGATATAACATTAGACTTGGGGTCAGCAAGTAATGTTCCTTTTACTACCCCTATTTTTGATCCACGTGTTTGGAATGGAGGCATTGGATACTGTGTAGATAATGGTGGTGGTAGTACTTACGACGATTGTTCCGGCGCTATAGCCCTAGCTTGTGGCGACAGTGTTGTAGGTGAGACTTTGACGGCGACTGATTCTGGCGGCAACGCTGCGCCTGATGTTTTCTACAAGTTCACCGGCACTGGTTCTGCGCAGTTGGTGACCATTTCGCTTTGTGGCGGCGGTACGGACTATGACTCTGTGCTTCGCGTCTTTGACGACTGCGACCTTGCCAACGAGCTTGCCTTCAACGATGATTTCTGCGGTCTTCAGAGCGAGGTGACCTTTGTTTCCGACGGCACGTCCACCTATTATATCATGGTAGAGGGCTTTGGCAGCAACTCGGGCAACTTCAGCCTGGACGTTACCTGTACCGAGCCATTGCCTAACGACGACTGCGGCGGTGCGATAGCTGTAAGCTGCGGTGATTCCGTAACGGGCACGACCGTTGGCGCTACCATTGACTCGGCCCCCGAGTGCGGCACGCCCATTACCTCTCCTGGTGTATGGTACACCCTTGACGACACCAGTGGCCTTGCGGGCGATATCACCCTGTCGCTTTGCAACGGCACGGACTTTGACTCCAAGATATCTGTCTATACCGGTTCCTGCGCCGCGCTTACCTGCGTTGCGGGGAACGACGATTCTTGCGGCCTTCAGAGCGAGGTTACCTTCCCTACGGACGGGAACACGAAGTTCTACATACTGATCCACAGCTTTGGGGGTGCTACGGGCAACTTCACGATGGACGTTACCTGTATGCCTACGCCTCCGCCCAACGATATGATCGTGAACTCGATCGATGTCGACGAGATAGGGTTCCCCTACACGGATCCTTCGGTTGCTATGCCCGCGGCTACCACTGAGGACGGAAACCCACAGGGCTGCGACCTTACGGGGGCCAACGGTGTTTGGTACAATTTCGTTGCCGCGGGCGACGGGACTGCCAACGCGATGATCGTTACCCCTGGCGGTGCCAGCTCGGTGACCTTCTATACGGCCCCGGACGAGAACGCCACGGAGACCGACCTTGTGCTGGTTCCTCAGAACACCAACCAGTGCGTTCCGGGCACCTCGGCTTCGATCTTTACCCTTGCGGGCCAGGCCTACTATGTTTTCGTTCTGAACACGGGGGCGATTACCGACATCGTGATAGACGGCACGAACCTCGGGGTTTCGGACAACTCGATAGCCGGGTTCAGCTATTACCCGAACCCAACCACGGGCGTGCTCAACCTCAAGAGCGTTGACAACATCGAGCGCGTTTCGCTCTACAACCTTCTTGGCCAGCGCGTGCTGGACAGCAGGGTGGGAGCTACCGCAACGCAGCTTGACCTATCCGGCCTTAGCGCGGGCAGTTACCTGATGAAGGTGACGGTGAACGGGCAGACCGGCACGTACAAGTTGCTCAAGGACTAGCCACTGGCAAAGTACTTGGTTATACTAAAAGGGCCACCCGCCATTGGCGGGTGGTTTTTTTTTTGGGTTATATCCTGTCCTTGGGATGGCAGCGGATGGAAATGTGGATTTTTCAATGAATATGATAATTGTTGGTGGTATTATTAAATTCACAGATGTTTATCTTATTAAAGACATTATT
>PAZL01000032.1 GCA_002715485.1 Aequorivita sp.
GAAGTGAAAGTTAAAAATACTACGCTTTATGACGATACAGTGGCCTTGAAGCTAAATGCTACTTTTAAAATTGTTGAATGATGAAATATTTTTTCCCCATACTATTATTTGTTTCAATTCTTAGCAATGCGCAAGATTTGAAGGAAATCCGCTCACAATATCCCAGTGCAGTAAAAAGTGCTGAAATTACTGCAAAACTCGAGGAAAAACTAACAGATGTAAATTCCTCAAATAAGGTGGTTTTGTTGGCATATAAGGGAGCTGTTTCAACGCTGAAAGCAAAATTCGCCAAAACAAAAAAAGAAAAAAAGGAATATTTTAAAGAAGGAACTTCGTGGATTGAAAGTGCTATAAGAGCAGAGCCTTCAAGTATTGAGATTCGTTACATTCGTATGAGCGTACAGGAAAACTCACCAAAATTTTTAGGTTACCATAAAAATCTTGAAGAAGATAAAGCGTTTGTTTTGAAGAATTACAGCTCAATTTCTTCCACGGAATTAAAGAATGTTATTAAGGATTTTGTTTTAAAATCGGAGAATTTTTCAGAAACTGAAAAAGCTGGATTTTAATTTTTTTCTTTTCTTAAACAATACGAATTCTTTAATTTTATTTTAATCCTAAAACTTATATTTGCTTTGATTGCTCAATGTCTTTACATTAAATTATAAACCTTTTACGCAACGCCATAAAGGCCAAAATTCCCAAATGGACCAAAAACTACTTTCAGAAAAATTTAAAAGGCTGAAATGTTGCGTAATTATTCCTACCTATAATAATTACAAAACCTTGCAACATATCATTGAAGGTGTTTTGGTCTATACCGAAGATGTGATAGTGGTGAACGATGGTTCAACCGATGTTACTGCTGAAGTTTTGGAAAATTTCCCACAAATCCAACAAATAAATCTTTTACAAAATAAGGGAAAAGGCAATGCGCTGCGCCAAGGTTTTAAGCACGCCGATAGCTTGGGGTATCGTTACGCAATCACTATTGACAGTGACGGACAGCATTTTCCTGAAGATATCCCTGTATTTATAGAGGCTTTAGAAGTGGAAGAAAACAAAGAAATTTTACTCATCGGCGCACGGAATATGACCCAACACGGCGTTCCGAAAAAAAGCAGTTTTGGCAACAAATTCTCCAATTTTTGGTTTTGGGTTGAAACGGGTATTCGCTTGCAGGACACACAATCCGGTTTCAGGCTGTATCCTATTTTTGCAATGAAAAAACTGAAATTTTATACTCGGAAATTTGAGTTTGAAATTGAAGCAATCGTAAAAGCCGCGTGGAGCGGTATTAAAGTGAAAAACATTCCAATCAAAATCCACTATGAGTTGGAAGATCGGGTTTCACATTTTAGGCCTTTTAAGGATTTCACCCGAATCAGTATATTGAATACGTGGTTCGTACTTGTTACCTTTTTATATATTAAACCTCGGAATCTTTTCAGAAAATTAAAAAAAAAAGGTTTCAAGCGGTTTATAATGGAAGACCTTTTGGGCAGTGATGATTCGGCCGAAAAGAAAGCATTTTCCATTGCACTTGGTGTGCTAATCGGGCTTTCGCCGCTTTGGGGGTTTCATACGGTTGTGGTTATTTTTCTGGCGCTGCTATTTAATTTGAACAAAGTAATCGCGTTTGCCTTTTCGAATGTGAGCTTACCGCCATTTATTCCTTTAATACTTTATTTCAGTCTTAAGCTGGGTAGTTGGCTTTTGGGTGAAAGTTTTGTGCTTACAGTAAGTGAAATTGATCCAAGTATTGAGTTGGTAAAATATTTAAAATCCTATATTGTCGGTAGTTTGGTGCTTTCGGTCACAGCAGCAATAGCTTGCGGATTTGCAAGCTATCTATTCTTAACGTTGTTTGAACGTAAAAAGGTTTTCGATAATGGGTAACTGGTTTTTCAAAGTATATCAGTTTTTGCAAAAGAACAGAATTGCCAGTGCCATGCTGCTTCTTTTGGTGCTTTTCGGGCTGGTGTTTTTGGTTTCCAAAATTCGATTTGAAGAGGATATTTCAAAATTGATTCCTATAAACAGTAATAATCAAGACTTTCAAAAAGTTCTGAAAACAGTTAATTTTACCGATAAAGTTATTGTAAACATCCATCGTAGCGATTCCTCCGAAATTGAAGATTTAACTGAATACGCTTCGGAAATTATAGATAGTCTGGAAGCCCATTCGGCAACCTACATTAAAAATATTCGCGGAAAAGTAAAGGATAACGATTTGCTGCGCACCATGGATTTTGTTTATGAAAACCTACCATTGTTTTTAGATAAACAGGATTACAACCACATTACCGCAAAACTTCAAAAAGACAGTATTTCAGCAATTACTGAAACCAATTACCGAACACTCATTTCGCCCTCAGGCATTGTTTCGAAAGATATTATTTTAAAAGATCCTTTGGGACTATCTTTTATTGCTTTAAAGAAATTAAGGCAACTTGGCGTTACGGATGATTTTGTTTTAAAGGATGGATTTTTGGTAAGCAAGGATGAAAAAAACATCCTTCTTTTTATCACTCCAACATTTGGAAGTAGTGAAACCGCGGAAAATTCAAAGTTTGCGGAACAGCTTTATTCACTTCAAAATAGATTGAACCGGAAATATTCGGGGAAGGTAAAAAGTGAATATTTCGGTGCTGCATTGATTGCGGTTGCAAATGCACAGCAAATTAAAAAAGACATCCAGTTTACCGTGGGCATTGCAATGTCGCTGCTCATTCTGGTCTTCATATTTTTCTACAGAAAAATTTATGTGCCTATAATTCTTTTTGTGCCAACAATTTTTGGCGGATTGCTGGCTGTGGCTTTGCTTTATTTGATTCGTGCGGAAATCTCAGCTATTTCACTTGGAATTGGTTCAGTTTTATTGGGCGTGACACTAGATTATTCTTTGCATATTTTAACGCATATCCGCAATAACGAAACGCTGGAGAGTCTTTATAAAGACGTAACCGAGCCTATTTTGATGAGTAGTTTAACGACTGCTTTGGCGTTTCTGTGTCTGCTGTTTTTGGATTCGCAAGCCTTGCAGGATTTGGGCATTTTTGCTGCGGTAAGCGTTTTGGGAGCATCCGTTTTTTCACTTTTCTTTATTCCGTTGGTTTACAAAAATCCGCTTTCGCGAAAGCAGCAAGTAAATGTTTTGGATAAAGTTGCAGACTATCCATTTCACAAAAACAAGTGGTTGTTGGGTGGTTTGGGTTTGGTTTTGATAGTAAGTATTTTCACCTATCACAAAGTTGAATTTAATAAGGACATTTCAAAA
The DNA here is from genome assembly GCA_002715485.1 of Aequorivita sp. Lineage (GTDB taxonomy): Bacteria > Bacteroidota > Bacteroidia > Flavobacteriales > Flavobacteriaceae > Aequorivita. Next base: position 3,281 of record PAZL01000032.1, read on the forward strand.
TTAAACTACGAACCTGCGGAAATAAAAATTGCGATGCAGCATTTGGATGAACTGACAGATATTTCCTCAAAATCGGTTTATTTGGCAACTTATGGAAAATCGGTTGAAGGCACGCTTCAGTTGAACGATTCTATCCATGAAACCTTGGAATTGTTGAAAGAAGAGGGCAAAATCAGTAGTTTCAGTTCCATTGGTGCTTTGGTGCATTCGCAGCGCGACCAAAGAAAAAATATAGCTCAGTGGGAACAGTTTTGGAATGAGAAACGTAAAGACAACCTAAAGAGTAATTTAATTGAAAGCGGGGAAGAGCGAGGTTTTAAACCAACGACCTTCACTAGATTTTACACTTTTCTGGATGAAAATTTTGAAACACTAAAACCCGAGGATTACCAGCAAATTCCTTCGGTACTTTTGGAAGATTATATCACCACAGAGGCTGATTTCACTACAATTACAACGCTTATAAAACTAGAAGATGAAAATACTTCAGATATAAAAAATATTTTTAGAGAAATTCCGAATACCATCGTGATTGACCGACAAGAAATGAACGAGACCTTTTTGGGCAATTTGAAAAACGATTTCAATAGCTTGATTGGGTATTGTTTGCTGGCAGTTCTTTTAATACTTTTTCTTTTCTTCCGAAGTTTTTCGCTCACCTTGGTTACCGCCGTTCCTATTTTTCTCACGTGGTTTTTAACCCTTGGAATTATGGGGCTTTTTCACATACAATTCAATATTTTCAATATCATTATTTCAACCTTCATTTTTGGACTGGGAATCGATTACAGCATTTTTATGACCAAAGGTTTGTTGAAGGAATTGCGCACCGGCGAGAAAGTAATGGCGACGCACAAAACCTCGATAATGCTTTCCGTCTTGACCACCATTCTTGGCGTGGGTGTTTTGGTTTTTGCGAAACATCCTGCGCTTTACTCAATATCAATCGTTTCAATCATTGGAATTTTTTCAGCAATGATTACTGCGTTTACATTGCAGCCACTGTTATTTAAACTTTTCATCGGAAGCTCAAAAAAACGCCCGATTGCCCCGCGAATGTTTGTGCATTCACTCTTTTCTTTTGGTTATTTCGGGCTAGGTGGAATTTGCCTTTCAGTATATAGCATCACTTTGATGCCGCTGCTTCCCATCAGCAAAAGAATAAAAATGGGTTGGTTTCACAAAGTGATTGCAAAATTTTTCAAATCGGTGCTTTACACCAATCCATTTGTGAAGAAAAAAGTAATTAACGAAACTGGTGAAGATTTCTCGAAACCTGCCGTAATTATAGCAAACCATACCTCTTTTCTCGATATTTTGGCTGTGGGAATGTTGCATCCAAAAATATGCTTTTTGGTGAATGATTGGGTTTACAATTCGCCAGTTTTTGGGAAAGCCGTGCAAAAGGCCGATTTTTATCCAGTTTCAAGTGGTATTGAAAACAGTTTGGAACCACTTCAAAAAAAAATAAAACAAGGGTATTCGTTAATGGCTTTTCCCGAAGGAACCCGGAGCTCGAGCAATAAAATAAAGCGTTTTCATAAAGGTGCTTTTTACTTGGCAAATGAATTCAATCTGGACATTCTCCCTGTTTTGATTCACGGGAATAGCGAGGTAAACCCAAAGGGAAGCTTTATTATAAAAGATGGAAGTATTACGGTTGAAATTTTGCCGAGAATAAAGGCGGAGGATATTTCTTTTGGCAAAAACCACACCCAGCAGGCCAAAAAGATTGGTGCATATTTTAAAAATGAATTTGCAAAACTTCGCAAAACAATTGAAGGGCCAAAATACTTTCATCAAATTGTTTTAGAGGAATACCGCTATAAGGGTGATGTGTCATACAGAAATGTAAAAAAAGATTTAAAGGATAATGCCGAAATATATTTTGAAATTATTAATCAAGTAGGAAAAAATGGAAACATTGTGCATATTTCGGAAGATTTTGGGCAACTTGATTTTCTTTTGGCACTGGATGGTCCCGACCGAAAAATTTTCAGTTTTATTGAAGATAACGAAACGAGAACAATACTTCAAAACAGCTACATTACCCAAAAATATGGAAAGCTCCACTTTTTGGATAATGTTTCGGAAATGATGTCCCCAGATATTGAAACACTTATTATTTCCTCAGAAAAAATGGCTTCGGAAATCATTTCGCAAGTGCCAGAGCTTTCAATTAAAACAATCGTATTGTTAAAAAAATGCACTCCTTCACATACCGAAAATATTAGTAACTTAGGCTACCAAAACGTGTACGGAACTTTGAATATTAGTATCTTTAAACTATCGGGAAACACAGTGAAATGACAGAAAAATATGATGTAGTTATCATAGGCAGTGGCCTGGGCGGGCTGGTTTCGGCGATTATTCTTGCGAGGGAAGGCTACAGTGTTTGTGTGCTCGAAAAAAACCAACAGTTTGGGGGTAATCTACAGACCTTTGTGCGCGACAAAACCATCTTTGACACTGGCGTGCACTACATTGGTGGACTTTCCGAAGGTCAAAATCTGTACAGATATTTTAAGTACTTGGATATTTTAGACGATATCACCCTCAAAAAAATGGACGAGGATGGTTATGACAGGATAACTTTTGACAATGACCCAAAAGAATATCGCCACGCTCAAGGTTATGAAAATTTCAAAAAAACTTTGCTAGAAGAATTTCCCGATGAAGAGAAGGCAATAGACGCCTATTGCCAAAAAATGCAGGATACGTGCAGCTTTTTCCCACTTTACGGTCTAAAACTTGGAAAGCCATATTATGAAAACACTTCACTATTTGAAGTAAAAGCGAAGGAATTTATTGATTCTATTACTGAAAATGAGAAGCTCCGTGCGGTTTTGGGCGGCAGCAATTTGCTATATGCCGGTGAAGGAGCGCGCACACCTTTTTATATGCATGCGCTGTCTGTAAATTCATATATTGAAAGTTCCTATCGCTGTATTAACGGTGGAAGTCAAATAACAAAGGCTCTGCTTGCACGTTTTCGAGAAAATGGCGGAAAAGCTTATAAGCGGCATGAGGTTACAAAATTTGAAACGGAAGATGGGGCGGTGACTGCCGTACAGACTGCAAACGGGAAAACTATTTATGGAGATATATTTATCTCAAACGTAGACCCAAAAATGACGCTGGAAATGATTGGTCAGGAAAATTTCAGAAAATCATATACTAGCCGTATTGAAAATATAGAGAGTACTATTGCTGCTTTCAGTGTTTATTTAGTGTTGAAGCCAAATTGCTTTAAATACTTAAACCATAATTACTACCATTTTAAGGATTACCGATCTATATGGGATGTTCATAATTATACTGAAGAAAGTTGGCCCGAAGCCTATATGATTTCAATGGGAATTAAAAAAGATATGGCTGAATATGGCGATAATATTACGGTAATGACCTATATGCGTTTTGAGGAGATGGAACCTTGGATTGATACTTTCAACACCGCAGCTCAAAAAAATGATCGTGGACAGACCTATGAAGAATTCAAGGCTTATAAATCTGAAATAATCATTAAGGAATTGGAGAAAAAGTTTCCAAATCTTCGGGATTGTATTGAGGCCGTTTATTCTTCCACACCGTTGTCATACCGTGATTATATTGGTTGTAACAGAGGCTCGATGTATGGTTACGTGAAAGATGCCAACAACCCTTTAAAATCCTTCATTTCTCCACGCACCAAAATAAAAAATCTGTATTTTACAGGTCAGAGCTTAAATATGCATGGCATTTTGGGCGTTACCATTAGCGGCGTGGTAACATGTTCAGAAATATTGGGTGGCGAATATTTACTGGATAAAATTTTGGAAGCCACAAAAGAAGAAATCACTTAATTTTTTTCGAGATGGGACATATCAAAACGACGCCGATTGAAAGCGTGCGGAATATTTCAAAAGAGGATTTCATCAAAAATTATTACAAGCCCCAAAAACCTGTTTTAATTGAGGGGTTGACGGAAAATTGGGCAGCTTTTCAAAAGTGGAACCTGGATTATATTCAGCAACACGCCGGGGATCAAATTGTTCCGCTTTACAATAATGAACCCACAAAAGGCAAACAAAATTCTGCCGAGCCCGCCACAGAAATGAAAATGGCAGATTATATTGAATTGATAAAAACCAAACCTACCGATCTACGTATTTTCTTTTACGACCTTAAAGTGAAGCTTCCCGAACTGTTGAAAGATTTTGAATATCCCGATATTGGCTTAAAATTCTTCAAACGTCTTCCTGTTTTATTTTTCGGTGGCGAAGGTTCCAAAGTACTGCCGCATTACGATATGGACTTGGCAGATCTGGTACATTTTCACTTTCAGGGTACAAAAAACGTAACACTTTTTTCACCCAAGCAAACCAAATATCTATATAAAATTCCTTTTGCCGTTCATAATTTGGAAACTATAGATTTAGACAATCCAGATTTTGATAAATATCCTGCACTGCAATATTTAGAAGGCCTACACGCAACAATGAAACACGGCGATGCTCTGTATATGCCAAGCGGGTATTGGCATTATATAAAGTATCTTGACGGTGGCTTTTCCATGACCCTACGGGCTTTTCCTAGACATTTGGGGCGTTTTGGCAACATGCTTTATAATGTTTTTATTATGCGCCATTTTGAAAATATGATGCGAAAATCCTTCGGACAAAAATGGATTGACTATAAAGAGTCTCGCACTTTTTCAAACACCAACAAGCGTGCTGCAAAACTGAAAAAACAAGCCAGTTAAGATGAAATATTGGGAAAAATTATTCGCTCTTGCGTTTTTATTGATTTTTCTGAATTCATGCGGAGTTTCAAAATCTATCCATAATAGGCCAGAGGTTAGTGGTTACGATGCGACAATTCCCAAAAAGGAAAAAATAAACGATTCCACTTTTGTTGCGGGGAATAATTTTCTTCTTAAAAATAAGCAAGGCCAATGGGAACTTTATGTGGAAGGAAATCCATTGCAAATAGGTAAAATCACAGGAAGTTTAACCCAAGATTTAATGCAGAAACAGGAAGCTATTTTTTTCAATAAAGTGGAAGATTTGGTGCCTTCAAAAACACAACAATATTTACTGAGAAAATTTTTAGCGTGGTACAATCGCAAAATGTATTTGCACATTCCCGAAGAATATAAAACCGAAATCTACGGGCTCTCACAATACTCATCCTCAAATTTCAGCGAGATTGGTGAGCCGTATTTACGGTTACTCTATCTACATGGCGCGCACGATATTGGCCACGCCATGCAGGATTTGATGCTCGTGGGCTGTTCGTCTTTTGCTGTTTGGGACGATAAAACTGTTGATGGGGAATTGCTGATTGGCAGAAACTTTGACTTTTACGCAGGTGATGATTTTGCTAAGGAGAAAATAATCGCTTTTGTAAATCCTTCCGAAGGCCACAAATTTATGTCGGTCACTTGGGGCGGAATGATTGGTGTGGTTTCTGGGATGAACGATCAGGGTTTAACAGTCACAATAAATGCTGGGAAATCAGAAATTCCTTTGGTTGCGAAAACGCCAATTTCCATTGTTACGCGCGAAATTTTACAATATGCCTCAACTATTGATGAAGCGATTGCCATTGCAAAAAAGCGTGAAGTCTTTGTTTCCGAAGCTATTTTTGTGGGCAGCGCTAATGATAAAAAAGCTGCGATTATTGAAGTGGCGCCAGATAATTTTGACGTTTATGAAGTTGAAAATACGGATGAACTAATTTGCAGCAATCATTTTCAAAGTGAAGCCTACAAAAATGACGAGCGCAATTTAAAATGGATTGCCGAAAGCCATTCCATGTACCGTTTTGAGCGAATGGAGGAATTGATTTCGGAAGATAAAAAAATGAACGTTGATGATGCTGTTGCAATTCTTCGGAATAAAAATGGATTGGATGATAAAGAAATTGGTTTTGGAAATGAAAAAGCTTTAAATCAACTTTTAGCCCACCACGGCATCGTGTTTAAGCCTGAAAGTAGAAAGGTTTGGGTTTCCTCAAATCCCTATCAATTGGGTGAATTTGTAGAGTATGATTTGAATGAAGTTTTCAAAAATAGGGAAGGAAACCCTACAACAAAAACTATTTCTACCCCAAAAGGAAATATTTCCGAAGATCCTTTTGTGCATTCAAAAGAATACAAAGATTACGAAGCATACCGAATTTTGGAGCGGGAAGTGGAAGCGGCAATTGAAAATAAAGAAAATATCTCCGCAGAAAAACTTGCTGAATTGCAACAAAAAAATCCGGAGTACTGGAAGGCTTATTATTTAACAGGAAAGTATTACTTTGAAAATAATTATGATGCCGCTGCTAGAAATGCTTTTGAAATAGCATTGAATAAGGAAATTACAACAGTTCCGGATAGAGAGCGGATTGAAAAATATATTCAAAAATTGAAAAAATAACGCTGTGTTCCCTGTGCCTCTGTATTAACTTTACACCCCAAAGACACAGGGTACAAAGAAAAATTCAAAATGATTCCAGAAATAGAAAAAGCATCTAAAGAAGAAATAAAAGCCTATCAGGAAAAAAAACTGGAGGAAACGCTTCAATATTTGAATAAAAATTCGCCGTTTTATAAACGCTTTTTCAAGGAGAACAGCATTCGGCTTTCAGAAATAAAAACACTGCAAGACCTTCAAAAGATTCCTGTTACGACCAAGGACCAGCTTCAGCAATTCAACAATGATTTTATCTGTGTCCCAAAAACTGAAATTATAGATTACGTAACTACTTCAGGAACTTTGGGCGATCCCGTGACCTTTGCACTGACCGATAATGATTTGGAACGTTTGGCTTATAATGAAGCGATTTCCTTCGCTTGTTGTGGAGTTGGCAAAGAAGATACAATGCAATTAATGACCACGATGGACCGTCGTTTTATGGCTGGCTTGGCCTATTTTTTAGGGGCGAGAAAGCTAGGTTCGGGCATTATTAGGGTTGGTTCTGGAATTCCTGAGCTACAGTGGGATTCAATTTTAAAATTTAAACCGAGCTATTTAATTACGGTTCCTTCGTTTCTTTTAAAATTGATAGAATATGCGCAGCAGCATGAAATCGATTTGCAAAACACGGGTGTTAAAGCCGTAATCTGTATTGGCGAACCCATTCGTGAGCAGGATTTTTCGCTGAACATTTTGGCGAAAAAAATTAAAAAAGACTGGGATATCGAGCTTTTTTCTACCTATGCCTCCACTGAGATGAGCACAGCTTTCAACGAATGTGAAATTCACAATGGAGGCCACCACCACCCCGAGCTTATAATTACTGAAATTCTGGATGATAATAATTTGCCGGTTTCTGAAGGTGAAGTGGGAGAATTGACAATAACAACCTTAGGCGTTGAAGCTATGCCTTTACTGCGTTTTAAAACGGGCGATATGGTTCAAGCTTATAATGCACCTTGTAAATGTGGCAGAAATACCATGCGTTTAGGGCCGGTTGTGGGCCGTAAAAAGCAGATGATTAAGTATAAAGGAACAACTCTGTATCCACCCGCGATGTATAATATCTTAAATGATTTTTCGGAAATTGAAAGCTATGTTATTGAGATTTTCCACAATGAATTGGGAACGGATGAAATACTTATTAAAATTGCTTCAGCAGCAATTTCAGAAGAATTATTATTGGAAATAAAAGATCATTTTCGTGCGAAACTGCGTGTAGCTCCAAAAATTGAATTTGCTTCTTCTGAAGAAATAGAATCACTTCGGTTTCCTATCCTAAGTAGAAAACCCATTGATTTAATTGATAGGAGGGCATAAAATTATTCATCAATCGAAACATTTTCACTCATAAGTTTCCACGTGAATTTTTTCTCACTTTTCCGGTCCATATTAAATACTGAATAGTAGCGTAATAGTAGTGTGCTGTCTTTTGGATTGTTCATTATTGGGATCAACGTATCGTTCATATTGCTTTTATGAACAGCAAAACGGTTTACGGGTTGTTTCCAAAGGGAGTCTTTCCAGACAAAAACATAATATTCATTAAAATTTGTATCCCTCAGTTTTGCGTTTATCAATAAAACATCGTTTTGGAAATTCTTAAGTTTTAAAAGTTGCAAGTTGGCACCGATGCTTTCGGGTATAGTTATTTCGGGCAATAGTTCATTTTCAAAACCAATCAAAGTTTTTTGGGATGTAAGGTCAACTTTCTTTACAAAAGCGTAGATTGAGTCTTGATTTCCAATAAAATCTGCTGTTAAGGCACCTTTTGGCAATTCTGGTTTTTCATCAATAAAACTGGGGGTTTCTTCTATAAGCAGCTCTTTGGGTGGTTCGCTTTTATCGCTAATTTTTTTACAACTAAAATATAGAAGCGGTATTACAAAAAGCAGATACTTCATTTAGATTTTGAAAGTAATTACCGGCATATTGGCGTGGTTTACCATATCTTCACTAATGCTGCCATTAAAGAAATGTGATATTCCCTTACGACCATGGGTACCCATACCTATAAGCTGTGCATTAGCATGCTTTGCGAAATTGAGTATCCCTTTTTCTACGGAAGTATCATTATAAATGTTTAAGGTGTAGTTTTCTACTCCCATTCCCCTTACAAAATTCTCCATGATGTTTTGCGCCTGCACCGAAGTTTTAAAATCTCCCGGCGTGTTTACAAACAGTAAATGCATTTTTGCGCCAAGTTTTTTTGCGAATTTTTGTGCTTTATCCAGCGCCCCACGACCTTCTTCGGAAAAATCGGTCGCGAAAACGAAATCTGTTACATCGAATTGTTCGTGGTTGTTTTTTATAACAAGCACAGGTGTTTTGGATGTTCTGACCACTTTTTCGGTGTTGCTGCCCACAAACATTTCCTTAAAACCACTGGCACCGTTGGAACCCATCACGATTAAGTCAATATTATTTTTTTTGCAGGCTTCTTCAATATCTTCGTAAATTTCGTTGTGGCCAATAGTTTCATTTACTGCCACATCTTCTAAATATGGTTTTTCGCGCAATTCTGAAAAACGTTTTTCAGCCAGCTTTATAAAAAACAAAGATTCAGGCAAACTGCCGGAATCACCTGTTGTAGCTAAGTGTAGGGGCATTTCCATAGAATGGAGTACATATATTTCGCTGTTGTGTTTTTGGGCAAGATTTATGGCAACTTTAAGTGCATTTTCAGCTTGAGCGGAAAAATCTGTTGGGACGAGGATACGTTTCATAAAATTGGTTGGTTTTGTGTTTTTTAGGAAGCATTAAATTACAAAAATAAATCCTTTGTACTTGGTTTTTATAATATTAAAAAATGTAGTATATTTGCACCGAATTTGATACGAAACTATCTGAGGGGACTAAAGTCCCCTCTTTTTATAGCTTAAAATGATGCGTGAAAAAGTAGCAAAACTGCTGGAAAATGCGCTGGAAGAAAACAAATCACTGTTTTTGATCGACCTAAATATTTCTGAAGACAATCAAATAAGGGTCATCCTGGACGGCGATAAAGGCGTTACGGTAGAAGATTGTATTGCGGTAAGCCGCGCAATAGAACATAATCTGGACCGAGAGGAATATGATTTTTCTTTGGAAGTCATGTCGGCAGGTGTTTCAGAGCCTTTGACATTGCCAAGGCAGTACAAAAAGAACATAGGCAGAAATTTAAAGATTAAAACCAAAGACGGAGAAAAGATTGAAGGCGAATTAACCGCCGCAAACGATGATAGCTTTACTCTAAAATGGTCTGCGCGCGAGCCAAAGCCCGTTGGCAAAGGAAAAGTAACCGTTCAAAAAGAGGCAACCTTGCCCTACAAAGATATTATGGAAGCAAAAGTGATGATAACATTTTAATTGGATTGATATGGAAAATTTAGCACTGATCGATTCTTTTTCAGAATTTAAAGACGATAAACAAATAGACAGAGTAACGTTAATGGCGATACTTGAGGAAGTTTTCAGAAACGCACTGAAAAAGAAATATGGAAGTGATGACAACTTTGATATTATCGTAAACCCTGATAAGGGCGATCTTGAAATATGGAGAAACCGCGTAGTTGTAGCCGATGGAGAAGTGGAAGATCCAAACGAGGAAATTTCATTGAGCGCAGCCCAAAAGATAGAGCCCGATTTTGAAATTGGAGAAGATGTTTCGGAAGAAGTAAAACTTATTGACCTTGGTCGCCGTTCTATTTTGGCATTGCGCCAAAACCTTATTTCAAAAATTCACGAGCACGATAACACAATAATTTATAAGCAGTTTAAAGATCTTGAAGGGGAAATTTACACCGCCGAGGTGCACCATATCCGTCACCGTGCCGTTATTCTTTTAGATGATGAAGGCAACGAGATAATTCTTCCGAAGGAAAAGCAAATACCTTCCGATTTTTTCAGAAAAGGAGACAATGTACGTGGAATCATTGAAAGTGTTGACCTAAAAGGAAACAAGCCAACAATCATTATGAGCCGTGCAAATCCGGTTTTTCTTGAAAAATTATTTGAGCAGGAAATTCCAGAAGTTTTTGACGGGTTGATTACCGTTAAAAAAGTGGTTCGTATACCTGGTGAAAAAGCAAAAGTGGCTGTAGATTCTTACGATGACCGTATTGACCCCGTAGGTGCCTGTGTAGGTATGAAAGGTTCCCGAATCCACGGTATAGTTCGTGAGTTAGGCAATGAAAATATAGACGTTATCAATTATACGTCAAACCTTAACCTTTATATAACACGTGCGTTGAGCCCGGCTAAAGTAACTTCCATTAAAATTGATGAAGAGAAAAAACGTGCTGAGGTTATTCTTCGCCCAGAAGAAGTAAGCAAGGCAATTGGCCGCGGCGGGCACAACATTCGTCTTGCCGGTCAGTTAACAGGGTATGAGATAGACGTGCTTCGCGAAGGAGCCGAAGAAGATGTGGAATTGAGCGAATTCTCTGACGAGATAGAAGGCTGGATTATCGAGGAATTCCACAAAATAGGTTTAGATACCGCCAAAAGCGTATTGGAGCACGACATCAATGATTTGGTAAAACGTACCGATCTTGAAGAGGAAACAATCCGCGATGTTATAAATATATTAAAAGAAGAATTTGAAGAGTAGTTGAAACTTTAACTACTTTTATACAAATTTTTTAAAAAGACAAAACAGGAAAAAGCATTTATGGCTGAAGTAAAAACGAAAAGACTAAGTCAGGTATTACGTGAATTCAACATCTCGTTGGATCGAGCCGTGGAATTTTTAAGTTCCAAGGGATTCGATGTGGACGCAAGCCCCAATACCAAAATAACGGGAGAAGAATACGAAGTCCTTTTTGAAGAGTTTGAAACCGACAAGAGCAAGAAAGTAGCTTCCAAAGAAGTAGGCGAAGAAAAGCGCAAGGAAAAAGAAGAGCTTCGTTTGGAGCGCGAGCGTGAACTGGAAGAAAAACAGAAAAAAGAAGAATCTTCACGCGTAATAAAAGCAGAGGCAAAACTTGATGGTCCAAAGCAGGTAGGTAAAATTGACCTCGACGCAAAAAAAGCCAAAAAGGAAGAGCCGAAGGAAGTAGAAAAACCTGTTGAGGCCAAAAAAGAAGAAAAGCCTGATCCTGTAGTTGAAAAGCCTAAGGAAGAAAAGAAAGAAGCTGAAGAAACCAAGCCAATTGCTCCTGTTAAGGAAGAAAAAGAAAAAAAAGAAGAAAAACCTTCAGCAACAGAAAAGCCAGTTGCAAAAGAAGAGTCCAAAGAAGAAACCTCAAAAGAGTCTGATACTGTTACAACCCAATATCGTAAACTTGATGGGCCGAATTTTACGGGTCAAAAGATAGATCTTACCCAGTTCAAAAAACCCGAAAAGAAAAAAGAGGCCAAATCTGACGATAAAAAAGACAAAAAAGGCAAAAGGCGCCGTATAAGCAAGGAGACTGCCAAAGGTGGGGGCAATAATTTCAAGGATAATCGTGGATCTGGCAGAAAAGGCCGCAGCAGTACGCCAAAAGAAGAGCCTAGCGAGGAGGAAGTGCAAAAGCAAGTACGCGAAACCCTAGAAAAACTCCAAGGGAAATCTTCTAAAGGGAAAGGAGCAAAATACCGTCGCGAAAAAAGAGATACGCACCGTCAAAAATCAGAAGATGAGCTTGCGCAACAGGAAGCAGATAGCAAACTGATTAAAGTTACGGAGTTTGTAACGGCTAATGAAATGGCAACGATGATGGATGTTCCCGTTACCAAAATTATTTCGGCTTGTATGAGCTTGGGAATGATGGTAACCATGAACCAGCGTCTTGATGCCGAAACCTTAAGTATTGTAGCAGAAGAATTTGGTTACGAGGTTGAGTTTGTAACTGCAGATATTGAAGAATCCATAGACCGTGAAGTAGATGCTCCAGAAGATCTTGAGCCACGTGCACCGATTGTTACCGTAATGGGTCACGTTGACCATGGTAAAACTTCGCTTTTGGACTACATTCGTAAAGAAAATGTTATCGCCGGAGAGTCTGGTGGAATTACCCAGCACATTGGAGCTTACGGAGTTGAACTGGAAGGAGGGCAAAAAATCGCATTCCTTGATACTCCTGGTCACGAAGCGTTTACCGCAATGCGTGCCCGTGGAGCGCAGGTTACCGACCTTGCGATTATTGTAGTTGCAGCAGATGATGATATTATGCCGCAAACCAAGGAAGCCATTAGCCATGCACAAGCAGCTAGCGTTCCAATTGTTTTTGCAATCAATAAAATAGATAAGCCCAACGCAAATCCAGATAAGATAAAAGAAGGACTTGCCAATATGAACCTTTTGGTTGAAGATTGGGGCGGAAAGATACAATCGCATGACATTTCAGCAAAAACTGGAGATGGTGTAAAGGAACTACTTGAAAAAGTATTGCTTGAGGCTGAATTGCTTGAATTGACGGCAAATCCAAATCGCCAGGCAAATGGTACAGTAGTAGAAGCATTTCTCGATAAAGGTCGTGGATATGTTTCAACAGTTCTTGTACAAGGCGGTACTTTAAAAGTAGGTGATTACGTTCTTGCGGGACAGCACAGCGGAAAGGTAAAAGCAATGCAGGATGAGCGAGGAAATAATGTTAAGGAGGCCGGCCCATCTACACCAGTTTCTGTACTTGGTCTAGACGGTGCGCCACAAGCGGGTGACAAGTTTAACGTATTCGAAGATGAGCGTGAAGCAAAAGCTATTGCTACCAAACGCACACAATTACAGAGAGAGCAGTCCGTTAGAACACAGCGCCATATTACGCTTGACGAAATTGGAAGACGTATCGCTTTGGGTGATTTCAAGGAATTGAATATTATTCTTAAGGGTGACGTAGATGGTTCTGTGGAAGCTTTGACAGATTCATTATTGAAACTTTCTACAGAAGAAATACAAGTGAATATTATACACAAAGCAGTTGGTCCTATTACTGAAAGTGATGTGCTTCTTGCTTCAGCTTCCGATGCTATCATTATCGGTTTCAACGTACGTCCGATGGGCAATGCACGCCAAATTGCAGATAAGGAAGAAATAGATATCCGCACCTATTCTATCATCTATGACGCTATTAATGACGTGAAAGATGCAATGGAAGGCATGCTTTCCCCAGAAATGAAAGAAGAAGTTACCGGAACAGCTGAAATTCGTGAGACTTTCAAAATCTCAAAAGTTGGTACAATTGCAGGATGTATGGTATTGACTGGAAAAATATTCCGAAACTCAAACATTCGCCTTATCCGGGAGGGAGTAGTAGTTTATACAGGAGAACTTGCATCTTTAAAACGTTTTAAAGATGACGTGAAGGAAGTTTCAAAAGGGTATGATTGTGGTATTCAAATTAAGAACTACAACGACATTTATGAGAATGATGTTATTGAAGCCTTCCAGGAAGTAGCTGTGAAGAAAAAGCTGAAATAATTCAAAAATCAAATAATCAATAGAGCGCCTTGAAGATAAATTTTTCAGGGCGTTTTTATTATTTCCTTCTTTCAGGTTTCAGTATAAATGCTGATGAAAAGTTTTTTTGTATTTCAATAAGTGCTCTTTCCGCTTCTATTCGCGAAGCAAAATTTCCTGCCCAGACTTTGTAGTTTGGAGTTTCATATTCAATAGAGGCGGGCCAGTTGCCATAACTACCACGGTATTTTCTTAACATTTGGTTTGCTTTGTCCAGTTCGCCATAATATAGCTGGATGGTATAACCATCAGAAAGCTTGTTTTCCTTTTCCAAATCTTTTTTTAGCTCCAAGAGGTGGGTTATTTTCGGATCTGTATTTATGTTTAAAGAGGCATTTTGTGCAAAGCCTTTGCCGCAATACAAGCACATTAATATGCTGGCAATAATTATTTTGAAATAGGTTTGTAAATTCATCTGCTTATTTCTTTAAGTGCAAAGGTAAAACTTAATAACTGTGTACGTCACCAAAATATTATTTAGAACAAATATAAATTAATAGTTAACACTTTGTTTGCATTTTCAAAATCGACTTTATAATGTACTTTTGCTGCTTTATTTGTGGTTCAGAATGAGCATTAAGGTAACATTTGTTTGTAACTAATTCTGTACCAAACTATCGACCATAATTTAACCATTAGTATGAAATAAGTACAGTAAGAAATTTCGAGACCAGCCGAAACAACTTGTGTGCTAAATACATCTAATAAATAAAAAACTATATAATCAACAGATGAAAAAGGTGAATTTTATACATCTACGCTCAAAATTGCCACTTCTTTTGTTAGTGTTTTTACTAACTTTTTCAACTACCATATATTCCCAAGATGCTCCTGCTGAAGCCCCAACTGAAGCTTCTGCAGAAACGGCTGCTGGTGCTGGAGGTGATGTTGCTGCAGGCGAGACTTTGTTTAAGTCCAATTGTGCTGCTTGCCATAAATTGGATAAAAAAGCAGTAGGCCCTGCGCTTAGAGGTGTTGGTGAAAAGTATGACCGTGACTGGTTGTACAAATGGATCCATAATAGTCAAGCGCTTATTGCCTCTGGAGATGCTCAGGCGGTAAAAATCTTTGAAGAAAACAATAAAGCTGTAATGACAGCCTTTCCTGCGCTATCAGAAACAGATATTGACAATATTCTTGCTTATGTCGATCAGCCAAAAGCTGAGCCTGTGGCTACAGCAGGAGCTGAAACTGCATCTTCAAATGCTGGTAATGACGGGGGTTCTGTGTCAAATACCTTAGTAATTGCTGCTTTGGCGCTTATTTTCTTGTTGCTGGTTATTATGCTTTTCTTGGTTACCAATACATTGAAAAGAATTGCTGAGGCAAATGGAGTGGTATATGAAGAAAAAGAAAAGCGTACCCCGGTTTGGAAGGCTTTTGTTCAAAACCAGTTTTTAGTGTTGGTCCTTTCCATATTCTTGTTGCTTTCCGCTGGATATTTCGCTTATGGATATTTGATGCAGGTTGGGGTAGATCAGGGATACGCTCCGGTTCAGCCTATACACTATTCGCATAGAATTCACGCAGGAGACAATCAGATTGATTGTAATTACTGCCACAGTTCCGCAAGAAAAAGTAAACATTCCGGAATTCCTTCCTTAAACGTTTGTATGAATTGTCACAAAAATATTTCAGAAGTTGCTCCAGAAACAGCCACGGAAGAGTATTCAAAAGAATTCTATGATGGTGAGATAGCCAAGCTATATAAGGCTGTAGGTTGGGATCCTGCTGAACAAAAGTATACAGGTAAAACAGAGCCTGTTAAATGGGTTCGTATTCATAATTTGCCAGATTTCGTATATTTTAATCACTCACAACACGTAACAGTGGCTGGCGTTGCTTGCCAGACCTGTCATGGGGAAATTCAAGAAATGGAAGTTGTTGAACAATTTGCGCCCCTTACAATGGGATGGTGTATTAATTGTCACCGTGAAACTAATGTTAACTTGGCGACCAATGAATATTACGCCAAGATACACGAAGAGCTTTCCAAGAAATATGGTGTTGAGAAATTAACAATCGCCGAAATGGGTGGATTGGAATGCGGAAAATGTCATTATTAATAAAATTTTAAAGGAAAATTACAGATAGCAATATGGCATCAAACAAGAAATACTGGAAAAGTGTTGAAGAGCTGAAAGAAGACAGCACAATTGTGAAGGCGCTACAGGAGAATGAGTTTGTAACCGAAATACCTACAGACGAGTTTCTTGGCGATAAAGAAGCATTGGAATCTTCTTCAACTACGCGTCGTGATTTTTTAAAGTATGTAGGCTTTACTACGGCAGCTGCAACTTTGGCGGCCTGTGAAGGTCCTGTGGTTAAATCTATCCCGTACGTAGTACAGCCCGATGAAATTGTTCCGGGAGTTGCAAACTATTATGCTTCTACAATGGCCGATGGTTTCGATTTTGCCAATATTTTGGTGAAAACTCGCGAAGGACGTCCCATTAAGATTGAAAGAAACGATTTAGCAGTGAATGGTGGAAGCACAAATGCAAGAGTATATGCTTCTGTACTTTCATTGTATGATAAAAATAGATTGACAGGACCAATGCTAGATGGTGCTGCTGTTACATGGCCAGAATTTGATACGGCTGTTGCTCAGAAAATGAACGAAATGGCAGGAAAGGACATTGTTTTGCTTACACAAACTTTCGCTAGCCCTTCAACTTCAAAATTAATTTCTGAATTTACTGCCAAGTACCCGAAAATTCGCCACGTTGTTTATGATACAGTTTCATGTTCAGGAGCTTTGGATGCTTTTCAAAATAAATACGGAACCCGAGCACTGCCTGATTACGATTTTTCAAAAGCTGAAGTGATTGTTTCTGTTGGTGCAGATTTCTTAGGAGATTGGCAGGGTGGAAGCTATAGCAAAGGGTATGCGCAAGGACGTATTCCGAAAAACGGAAAAATGTCGCGCCATATTCAGTTTGAAGCTAACTTAACACTTACTGGTGGAAAAGCTGACAAACGCGTGCCGGCCTCACCTTCGCAACAAGTAGAAATTTTAAAAGCGTTGACTGGTGGAAGTGCTTCAGGCTTGCCTGCAAATATTGCAGATGCCGTTGCTAAAGCCAAAGCGCAACTTCAGAAAGCAGGAAGCAAAGCTCTGTTGGTTACAAATTTACCTGACGTAGCATCTCAAACTCTAGCTTTAAATTTTAATGCTAATAGTGAGGCAATAGATGTAAACAAGCCATTGCTTACCAGACAGGCAAGCAATAGCGAAGTTATGAATGTAGTGAATGGAGTGATTTCCGGAAGCATTAAAGGTTTAATCACGGTAGGGGTAGATCCTGTTTATTCATTACCAAATGCAACAGAATTTGCAGAAGCATATCAAAAGTTAGAAATGAGCCTTGCATTTGCTATGAAGCAAGATGCAACTGCCTCTTTGGCAAAGATGGTTGCCGCAACGCCGCATTATTTGGAGTCTTGGGGTGATGCACAAATCAAAAAAGGAACTTACAGTCTTACGCAGCCCACTATCCGTCCATTGTTCAATACGCGACAATTTCAAGATAGTATTTTGCAGTGGACAGGTAATACACAAAACTATTACGACTATTTAAAAGACACTTGGACTAGTTCTGTTTTAGCAGGAGGTTCTTGGACCCAAGCACTTCACGACGGTTTTGTTGCCAGTGATGTTGAGGTAACCATGGAGCAAGTGAATGCCGCTGCTGCAGGAGGAGCTGGAATAATAGAGGAAAGTACTTCAAACGGTGCGCTATCATTCCTTTCGCAAGATGGGGGGTATGATCTTACGTTATATACTTCAATTGGTTTAGGAGATGGTCAGCAGGCCAACAACCCTTGGTTGCAGGAATTACCAGATCCAATTACAAGAGCATCTTGGGACAATTATCTTACTGTTTCTGCTGCAGATGCAGAAGCATTAGGTCTTGTTAATGAGCATGTTTCTAACGGAGCTCTAAACGGAAGCTATGTAAATATTAAACTTGGCAATGTTTTAGTGGAAAACGTTCCTGTAATAATTCAACCAGGACAGGCAAAAGGCTCTGTTGGTTTGGCCTTGGGTTATGGTAAAAAAGCTGCAATTCAAAAGGAGATGCAAACTGGTGTAAACGCTTATCCGTTATATCAAAACTTCTCAAATATTCAAAAAGTAACTATTGAAAAGGCTAGCGGTATGCACGAATTTGCTTGTGTACAGTTGCAAAGCACCATGGCCGGACGTAGTGAGGATATTATCAAGGAAACCACCCTTGAGATTTTCAACACTAAAGATAAATCTGTTTGGAACTCTATTCCTGTGACGGATTACGATCACAGTCCAATTTCTGTTCGAGATAAAAAAGCAGATATTTGGAGTCCTTTTGAAGACACCGTGGGGCACCACTTCAATCTTTCTATAGATTTGAACGCTTGTACGGGCTGTGGCGCTTGCGTTATTGCTTGTCACTCTGAAAACAACGTTCCTGTGGTTGGGAAAGAAGAAGTAAGAAAGTTCCGAGATATGCACTGGTTGCGTATTGATAGATATTATTCTGCTGGAGAAACTTTCAAAGAAGAAATTGAAACCCTTGAAAACCTTCCTGCTTTTGATAGCTATAAAGTGGTAGAAGTTCCAGCATATGAAAATCCTCAGGTTGCATTTCAGCCTGTAATGTGCCAGCATTGTAATCATGCGCCTTGTGAAACTGTTTGCCCAGTAGCGGCAACATCTCACGGCCGCCAAGGACAAAACCAGATGGCTTACAACCGCTGTGTGGGTACGCGCTATTGTGCAAACAACTGTCCGTATAAAGTGCGTCGTTTCAACTGGTTCTTGTACGCAGAGAATGATGCATTTGATTTCAATATGAATAATGACTTAGGAAGAATGGTTCTTAATCCAGATGTGAACGTTCGTTCGCGGGGGGTGATGGAAAAATGTTCCCTATGTATACAAATGACCCAAAAAACTATACTCGATGCAAAACGCGACGGAAGACCTGTAAAAGACGGGGAATTCCAAACGGCTTGCTCTAACGCTTGTGAAACCGGCGCAATGGTATTTGGGGATGTAAATGATAAAGATTCTGAAGTATTAAAACTTAAAGGAAATGACCGCATGTACCACCTCTTAGAAAATGTAGGTACAAAGCCAAATGTTTTCTATCAGGCAATTGTCAAAAACACTTCAGAAGCATAAAAATTAATAAAAAACCAATTATTTAAGAATTAAATATGTCGTCACACTACGAAGCACCTATTAGAGAGCCGTTGGTTCTGGGAGAGAAGTCCTATCATGACATCAGTGTAGATGTTGGGGCGCCCGTTCTGGGAAAGGCCAATAAATCTTGGTGGATTGTTTTTACCATTGCCTTGATAGCATTTTTATGGGGATTGGGTTGTATTATTTATACAGTCTCAACCGGAATTGGGGTCTGGGGATTGAACAAAACCATTGGTTGGGCTTGGGATATCACAAACTTTGTTTGGTGGGTAGGTATTGGTCATGCTGGAACACTTATTTCGGCGGTATTACTACTTTTCCGTCAAAAATGGAGAATGGCTGTTAACCGCTCTGCAGAAGCGATGACCATTTTTGCGGTAGTACAAGCAGGTTTATTCCCTATTATTCACATGGGTCGACCATGGTTGGCGTATTGGGTACTTCCTATTCCAAACCAATTTGGGTCACTTTGGGTAAACTTCAACTCACCGTTGCTTTGGGACGTATTTGCAATTTCAACATACCTTTCGGTATCTCTTGTGTTCTGGTGGACAGGACTACTTCCTGATTTTGCAATGATCCGCGACAGGACTACAAGCCCATTTCAGAAAAAAATATATGGCATCCTTAGTTTTGGATGGAGTGGCCGTGTAAAAGACTGGCAACGTTTTGAAGAAGTATCACTTGTTTTGGCAGGTTTGGCCACGCCGCTGGTACTTTCGGTACACACAATTGTATCGTTTGACTTTGCTACTTCGGTAGTTCCCGGATGGCACAGTACCATCTATCCGCCTTACTTTGTTGCTGGAGCAATATTTTCAGGTTTTGCAATGGTGCAGACACTTTTGATTATTATGCGTAAAGTATCAAACCTTGAAGCTTATATTACAATTCTTCATATTGAGTATATGAACAAGGTAATCTTACTTACTGGTGGAATTGTAACCACGGCATATATTATAGAATATTTTATTGCTTGGTATTCTGGAGTTCCTTATGAAAATTACGCCTATTTATCTTTTGGTGCCGCAACTGGACCATATTGGTGGGCATTCTGGGCACTTATAATCTGTAACCTTATTGTGCCGCTAACGCTTTGGGTAAAGAAATTAAGAAGAAATATTGTTTGGACATTCATTGTTGCATTGATTATTAACATCGGTATGTGGTTTGAGCGTTTTGACATTATTGTTATTGATTTGAGTAAAGACAGATTGACCTCATCGTGGACGATGTTTCAACCTACATTTGTAGATATCGGAACATTTATGGGAACCATTGGATTCTTCTTTGTTCTTTTCCTACTGTACGCCCGAACTTTCCCAGTGATTGCTCAGGCTGAAGTAAAAACAATTTTGAAATCTTCTGGTGAATCATTTAAGAAATTGCGTGCCGTACACGGTGATGATCACAGCCACGTGCAAACTGTAGAACCTTATCCTGCCGATGCAGGACCTTCAGCCAACGTTGAAGATAAAAATTTTGATTCTTCATTTAATGACCTTGATGAAGAAACAGAAAACAACCAAGTAGATTATGAAGCCAATAGAGGCAAAATTGATAACCTGCTTAGCGGTATCGGCACATTTGATCCCGCAACCCAAACACAAGACGATCTTAAAAAGATAAGCGGAGTTGGACCAGTAATGGAGCAAAAACTTCATCAATTGGGTATTTTTACTTTCGAACAAGTAAGCCGAATGACGGACCGCGAATACGATTTATTGGACGAGATAATTAGTGAATTCCCTGGAAGAGCCAAGCGTGATGATTGGGCAGGACAGGCACTAATTCTAAAAAATAAAAACTAATTATGGCTTCAAAAAAGATACACGCTATTTATACTGATGACGATCTATTGATGCAAGCAGTTAAGCAAACACGTGCTGCAAACTATCATATTTCTGAAGTTTTTACGCCTTTTCCAGTTCACGGTCTAGACCACGCTGTGGGATTAGCGCCTACGAGAATTGCAATAACTTCCTTTTTATATGGGCTTACAGGTTTAAGTGTTGCGGTGTTGATGCTGAACTATATAATGATTGAAGACTGGCCACAAAACATAGGGGGTAAACCAAGCTTTACTTTCTATCAGAACATGCCAGCTTTTATTCCTGTAATGTTTGAGCTTACCGTATTTTTTGCGGCTCACTTAATGGTTATAACATTTTATATGAGAAGTAAACTTTGGCCATTCAAAAAAGCTGAAAATCCAGATTTACGTACCACAGATGATCATTTCTTAATGGAAGTTGATGCCGAAAACCACGATGTAGAAAAACTTACAAAGTTTTTATATGACACGGGTGCATCGGAAATTAGTCTAATTGAAAACGAGCAAGACCNTTAATATGAAAACATTAACAAACATAGGAATTGCCATTTTTGCCTCAGCAACCATGGTTTCTTGTTTTAACGATAATAAGCCGAACTATCAGTACTTTCCTAATATGTACGAACCTGTTAGCTACGAAACCTATGGTGCATATTCCGTATTCCCTGATGAACAAGAAGCAATGGTTCCACCAGATAACACTATACCGCGCGGGTATACGCCTTACGATTATGAAAACAGTACTGCCGGTTTGGAACTCGCAAAAGCTGAATTACAGAGCCCATATGAAGTAACTGAGGAAAACCTGGCTACTGGAGCACAATTATATACATTATATTGCGCGGTTTGTCATGGTGATAAAGGGGATGGCAAAGGAATTCTGGTTACACGAGAAAAGTTTCTAGGAATTCCAAGTTATGCTGATCCAGGTCGAAATATCGTGATGGGAGGTATATATCATGTTCAAACCTACGGTTTGAACGCAATGGGTTCTTACGCTTCACAAGTAAACGAAAAAGAACGTTGGCAAATAGCAATGCATGTTATGAATTTAAAAGCTGCTTTAAATNGTCAACCAGGAATCCTTGAAACTGCAAAAGCTGCTGAAGATTCATTGAAAGTTACAGAAGAAAAAAATATGGAAGCGGTTACTGCCTCCGAAGTAGAAAAAAAGTAAGAAATTAAAGAGAATAGCTAAAGATATGTACACGCTACCTAGTAAATTAAAACTGTTTTCTATCATTATTATGGTTCTTGGGCTTGCAGGAATAACCTATGGTTTTCTTACTGCGCCCAAAACTATAGATGACGTAAAAGAAATAATGGCTGAACAGGATGCTCATCACGGTGACGAGCATGCTCTTGAAGCACACGGTGAAGAACATACAGCCAACTTTGTAGATGTTGCTCGCGGTGAAGAAGGCTATTCTGAAGCTGCCNTGGAACATGCTACTGATTTAAAACCTGAAGGTCATGGATCAGCTTCTCACGAAGAGCATGTCTTGCACCAGTTACAAACAAGACCTTGGTCAGCAACATTTGTTGGAGCATTCTTCTTTTTGATGATTGCACTTGGGGTATTGGTGTTTTATGCAATTCAATATGCATCACAGGCTGGATGGTCTCCAGTGCTATACCGAATAATGGAAGGTATTACAACATACTTGTTGCCTGGTTCTATTATAGTATTTTTAATAGTTGTATTTGCAGGAACTCATTTCTTCCCATGGCAGAATGAAGAACTTGTTGCTGGGGATAAAATATTACAAGGTAAATCAGGATACCTTAATTTTCCTTTCTTTGTAATTCGTGCGGTAATCTATCTTTTGGGTTGGAACCTATACCGCCATTTTTCTAGAAAAAATTCATTGGCTCAGGCCGAGGCCAATAACTATGATCCGTACAGAAAAAACTTTAAATTATCGGTGTTCTTCCTTATTTTCTTCATAATAACGGAAGCTACAATGTCTTGGGACTGGTTTATGTCTATGACACCACACTGGTATAGTACTTTGTTCCCTTGGTATGTTTTTGCAAGCATGTTTGTTTCAGCAATAACCGTAATTGCTTTGGTAACAATTTACTTGAAGAGCCGCGGGTTAATTCCCTTTGTAAGTGATAAACACCTACATGATTTGGCAAAGTTCATGTTTGCATTCAGTATTTTCTGGACCTATTTATGGTTCAGCCAGTTTATGCTTATCTGGTATGCCAACATTCCTGAGGAAGTAACATATTTCATCATCAGAATACAAGAATACAAACTGTTGTTTTTCGGAATGCTTATCCTTAATTTTGTATTCCCAATTCTTGTTTTAATGAATAGCGATTACAAGAGAGTACCATGGTTTGTAGTTATTGCTGCTGTATTTATTTTAGTGGGT
This sequence comes from Aequorivita sp., assembly GCA_002715485.1. Taxonomy (GTDB): domain Bacteria; phylum Bacteroidota; class Bacteroidia; order Flavobacteriales; family Flavobacteriaceae; genus Aequorivita. The sequence continues at coordinate 26,553 of PAZL01000032.1, forward strand.
CACTATATTGATATATTCCTTTTAGTGATGCCTTCAACAGTAGGGCACAACTGGTATTTTGGTATTCCAGAGATTGCAGCATTACTGTTCTTTATGGGGCTTTTCATTTTTGTTGTTGGCACGGGACTGGGCAAAGTTTCATTAAGGCCGAAAAATGATCCGTTTATTAAAGAAAGTGAAAACTACCATTTTTAATCAATTAGTTTAAAGAAGATATTGTAAGATGACCGCATTTTTAGTTGTATTAGTAATTATTCTTTTTGGAGTTTCTGTTTGGCAAATGAGCAGGATATTTCAATTGGCGCAGGGAAAGCCTTCTGTTAATTCCGAAATCGCTTCGGATAAAGACAATAACACACAGGGATACCTGATGATGGGCTTTCTGGCTTTTATCTATATTTTGGCCATACTTACCTTTTGGCTTTGGGGAGATGTTCTACTTCCAGAATCAGGATCTGAGCACGGTGCCAAAATAGACAATTTGATGCTGATCTCTATGGTCATCATTTTTCTAGTTGGGATACTTACACAGTGGCTGCTTCACTATTTCGCGTTTGTTTATAGAGGTAACAAGGCAAAAAGAGCAACTTTTTATGCAGATAATGATAAGCTTGAATTTATATGGACTATCATTCCTGTAATAGTGCTTGCTGGTCTTATTATCTACGGCCTTTTTACTTGGACAGATATTATGAATGTGGATAAAGATGACGATCCATTGATTGTTGAATTATATGCTCAACAATTTAACTGGAAAGCACGTTATGGAGGAAATGACAATACTCTGGGAGAAGCCAATGTACGTTTAATCGAAGGCGTTAACCAACTCGGTGTAGATCCAGCAGATCCTAACGGAAAAGATGATAAAATAGTAACTGAACTTCATTTACCTGTTGGTAGAAAAGTATTATTTAAAATGCGCTCACAAGACGTGCTTCATTCAGCATATATGCCGCATTTTAGAGCACAGATGAACTGTGTCCCGGGGATGATAACTCAATTTGCTTTTACCCCTACTGTTACCACAGCGGAAATGAGACAAAACGATAAGATTGTTGATAAAGTAGCTCGAATTAATGAAATTCGCAGAGAAAAAAGTGTAGCACTTACTGCTGCTGGCGATGAAGCCTTAGAACCATATGAGTTTGACTACATACTTCTATGTAATAAAATTTGCGGAATTAGCCACTACAATATGCAGATGAAGATTATAGTAGAGTCTGAAGAAGATTATAAAACCTGGTTGGCAGAACAACCAACCTTAGGAGAACAACTTAGCAACGAAACTAAATAATATTAGCTTAAATAGATATGTCAGCACACGCACAGGTCCACGGAGTAGAAGATCANCACGACGATCACGGGCATCATCATAAAGAAACATTTATAACTAAATACATCTTTAGCCAAGATCACAAAATGATTTCTAAACAATACCTTATCACAGGTTTGTTTATGGGGGTTATTGGTATATTAATGTCATTGTTGTTCAGATTACAATTGGCATGGCCAGACCATAAATTCACCATTTTCGAAATCTTTTTGGGCAAATGGGGTACAGATGGAGTAATGGATCCAAGCGTTTATTTAGCCTTGGTTACCATTCACGGAACTATCATGGTATTCTTTGTTTTGACGGCAGGTTTGAGCGGTACTTTTAGTAACTTATTAATTCCTTTACAAATTGGAGCACGAGATATGGCCTCTGGATTCCTAAACATGGTATCTTATTGGTTGTTTTTCCTTTCTAGTGTCGTAATGTTGTTCTCCCTTTTTGTCGAAGCTGGACCGGCCTCTGCAGGTTGGACTATCTACCCTCCCTTGAGTGCTTTGCCACAGGCCATACCAGGTTCAGGCGCTGGGATGACGCTTTGGTTAACCTCTATTGCAATTTTCATTGCTTCATCCTTATTGGGTTCATTAAACTATATAGTTACCGTTATTAACCTTCGTACCAAAGGAATGTCCATGACCCGACTTCCTTTGACGATTTGGGCATTTTTTGTAACTGCAATTATTGGGGTAGTATCTTTCCCAGTGTTATTTTCAGCAGCATTAATGCTAATTATGGATAGAAGTTTTGGCACTTCTTTCTTCCTTTCTGATATTTATATCGCAGGCGAAGTATTGCATCACCAAGGTGGGTCGCCTGTATTGTTCGAGCACTTATTTTGGTTCCTTGGACACCCAGAGGTTTATATTGTAATTCTTCCGGCGATGGGTATAGTATCTGAAGTAATGGCAACAAACTCTCGAAAACCTATTTTTGGATATCGAGCGATGGTAGCATCTATTCTTGCTATAGCATTTCTTTCAACAATCGTTTGGGGACACCACATGTTTATTTCAGGGATGAATCCATTCCTTGGNTCTGTATTTACCTTTACCACTCTGTTGATTGCAATTCCTTCTGCGGTAAAAGCTTTTAACTGGATAACGACCCTTTGGAAAGGTAACCTTCAAATGAATACGGCAATGCTGTTCTCAATAGCATTTGTTTCCACATTTATTACTGGAGGGTTAACCGGTATTATCCTTGGAGATAGTGCACTCGATATTAATGTTCACGACACCTATTTTGTAGTTGCNCACTTCCACTTGGTAATGGGTATCTCTGCACTGTATGGTTTACTTGCTGGTGTTTACCATTGGTTCCCAAAAATGTTCCAAGGTAGAATGATGAATAAAAAATTGGGTTATATACACTTTTGGGTAACTTCTATTGGAGCATATGGTATTTTCTTCCCAATGCACTTTGTCGGCATGGCAGGTTTGCCTCGTAGGTATTACAGTAATACAGCATTCCCTTATTTTGATGATTTGGCAGACATTAACGTTGTAATGACCATTTTTGCCATTATAACTATCTCTGTTCAAGTTGTATTCTTGTATAACTTTTTCCATTCAATTTTCTATGGTAAGAAAGGTCCAAAGAACCCTTGGAATGCAACTACCTTAGAATGGACTGCGGAAGTAAAACATATACATGGAAACTGGGACGGTCCAATTCCGCACGTTTATCGTTGGGCTTATGATTATAGTAAACTCAATAAAGACGAAACCGATTATGTAATTGCTGGTCAGGATTTTATTCCTCAGAACGTTCCACTACAGGATAATGAAGACGAATTAGACCATTAATTATTTCTATAAAATAATTTTAAAAGAGCCTTTTCAATATTGAAAAGGCTCTTTTTCTACGTATAGAATTCGTAGTACTACGTATTATTTTTTCAAAGCTTTTGCCGTATCTTTACACTATTGAGTTAATAATATGTAGGAAGTGAGGAATCTACTGTTTATTTCAAAAGCCATACTGAAAAGTATGGCTTTGTTTTTTTAAATGGCTTCTAAAGGATTACTATATTTGTATTATGAACGAAAACCTCGATCCCACAGGAGAAAATCTATCGCCGCAGGAACTTGATATTGAAAAAAANCTGCGCCCCCTTAGCTTTGAAGATTTTACCGGGCAGGATCAGGCTTTAGAAAANCTTCAAATTTTCGTTCAGGCNGCAAANTTNCGNAGNGANGCTNTAGATCATACNTTATTTCATGGCCCTCCAGGTTTGGGAAAAACGACACTTGCATATATTCTCGCAAATGAATTAAATGTGAATATTCGTGTAACTTCAGGTCCTGTTTTGGACAAGCCGGGCGATCTTGCGGGGTTATTGACAAATTTGGAAGAACGCGATGTGCTGTTTATTGATGAAATCCACCGCTTAAGCCCCATTGTTGAAGAGTACCTCTACTCTGCAATGGAAGATTACAAAATCGATATAATGATTGAATCGGGGCCAAATGCACGCTCGGTTCAAATCAATTTAAACCCCTTCACACTTATAGGTGCAACTACGCGTTCGGGCTTNTTAACTGCACCTATGCGTGCACGTTTCGGAATTTCTTCACGGTTACAATATTATACCACAGAGCTGTTAACTACCATTTTGCAACGAAGTGCGAGAATTCTACAAGTGCCCATAACTATGGAAGCCGCTATAGAAATTGCTGGGAGAAGTCGTGGTACACCGCGTATCGCCAACGCCCTTTTGCGAAGAATCCGTGATTTTGCACAGATAAAAGGTAATGGTAAAATAGATGTTGAAATTGCAAAGTTTGGGTTGGATGCATTACATGTAGATGCACACGGTTTGGATGAAATGGACAACAAAATTCTTTCAACCATCATTGAGAAATTTAAAGGCGGCCCAGTGGGAATCACCACAATTGCCACTGCTGTATCAGAAAGTACCGAAACCATTGAAGAAGTTTATGAACCCTTTTTAATTCAGCAAGGCTTTATTATGCGTACACCGCGTGGCCGTGAAGTTACCGAAGCAGCCTATAAACACCTTGGCAAATTGAAAGGCCCAACTCAGGGCGGATTGTTTTAAATTTAAAAATGGAAGCAAAAAAAATCCCTTCCGTTTCTGTATTTCGATTTTTGATCCATTCCACGCAGATCCTCAAAAATCCCTTGCCTTTTCACCATAAAAATTTTGAAACAAAAGGCGATACATTTCGGTTGAAATTGGGTTTTGGCAANTCGGTTATTTTTTCACGTGATGCAGGTTTTGCACAATATGCACTTCAGAAAAACCAGCGTAATTTCACAAAATCGCCTATTCAAACAAAAGACCTTTCAAAATATGTAGGTTTTGGATTGCTCACTTCCGATGGTGAACTTTGGCAAAATCAGCGTAAACTTATTCAGCCGGCATTTCATAAAAAACAGTTGGTAAATTTATTGGCTACGGTTCAAAATGCCATTAAAGTTGAGCTCGCTAAAATTGAAACCGAAAAGCCAATTGATATTTTTCCTATTTTTAATGATCTCGCTTTTCAAACGGTAGTAAAATCACTTTTCAGCAGTGCAATTGATGTCCAGGAAATAAAAAAGCTGCAACACATCACAGAATCTGCACAACAAATGTTAGTAAGGGAATTGCGCCAACCATATCTTGGTTGGTGGTTTAGGTTGAGCGGAAAAATTAAAAAGCACCTTTGCGAAACTGAACAAGCGCGAATAATTTTGAAAAAGCTTATAAATCAAAGAAAAGAATCTGGAAAACGAGAAGACGATTTGCTCGATATGCTTTTGGAAGCTAGGTATGAAGATGGAAGCGAAATGGAAGAGAAGCAATTGATAGATGAAATATTGATTCTTTTTACTGCCGGCCACGAAACCACATCTAATGCACTAACTTTTACTTGTGAATTATTGGCGCGAAATGTTCAAATTCAGGAAACACTTTTTTCTGAAATAATAGAGGCAGAAAAGAATTCGGAAACATTGATGGATTTTATAAAGAATTGTCCATTTACAAAAAATGTAATTGAAGAATCACTTCGGCTTTATCCGCCGGCTTATTTTATAGATCGTNTAAATATCGAGGAAGATGAGTTTAACGGAATGAAAATTCCGAAAAATTCGAATTTGCTTTTTTCATTGTTGGAAATACATACAAATCCTAAATATTGGGATGAGCCACAAAAGTTTAAACCCGAACGTTTTTCTAAAGCAAATGCGAAACAATTTTCGGGTCATTATTTTCCTTTTGGTGCTGGTCCCCGAATGTGCATTGGCAACAATTTTGCAATGTATGAAATGATTTTGGCGATTGCCGAAATTATCAAAACTTATAAAATTTCTGAAAAGAAAAAACCAGTCCAAATAAAACCTTTGATTACCCTCAAGCCAAAAAATGCTATTTTGGAATTCAATTTCAGATAAATTTTGATTCAGAATACTTCTAAATATACCCAGTTAATTAAAGCCGAGGCCAAACGCCTCGGATTTCTTTCTTGCGGTATCAGTAAAGCTGAATTTCTAGAGGAAGAAGCGCCACGACTGGAGAATTGGTTAAAAAAAAATATGCATGGCGAAATGGCCTATATGGAAAACCATTTTGACAAAAGGCTGGACCCAACACTTTTGGTTCCAGATTCCAAAAGTGTTATTTCGCTGCTNCTGAATTATTTTCCTTCCGAAGAGCAAGTNAAAAACACTTATAAAATTTCAAAATATGCCTACGGCACCGATTATCATTTCGTTATAAAAGATAAACTGAGGCAGTTGATGGATTTTATTTCAGAAGAAATAGGCGAGGTCCAGGGCCGTGCCTTTGTTGATTCTGCGCCAGTTTTAGATAAAGCTTGGGCCGCAAAAAGTGGTTTGGGATGGATTGGAAAGCATAGTAATTTGCTCACCAAACAATTGGGGTCTTTTTATTTTGTTGCTGAGTTGATCGTCGATTTGGATTTGGAGTACGATACACCCGTAACCGACCACTGCGGCAGCTGCACCGCTTGTATTGATGCCTGCCCAACAAACGCAATTGTTGCCGATAGGGTTGTGGATGGCAGCAAATGTATTTCCTATTACACCATTGAATTGAAAAATGAAATTCCCACCTCAGAAAAAGGAAAATTTGAGGATTGGATGTTCGGTTGTGATATTTGCCAAGATGTTTGCCCGTGGAACCGTTTCAGCAAAGTACACAACGAGCCACTTTTCAACCCGCATCCCGAACTTTTATCAATGACAAAAAAAGATTGGGAAGAAATCACCGAAGACGTTTTTTATAAATTTTTTAAAAATAGTGCCGTAAAACGCACCAAGTTTTCGGGTTTAAAGCGTAATATCAACTTTTTGAAAGATTAACCTCCAAACTTTCGCCATTTCAACTAACATCATAACTTTGTAAGTTAGTCTTTACAATTATGCATTAGTACAATAATTCGAAGAACCACAAGTATTCACAGTATCAATAGACCAAAATATGAGCAAACAGAGTAGACGTAGAGAAGCCCTATTATACCACGCAAAGCCAAAGCCTGGAAAAATTCAAGTAGTTCCCACAAAAAATTATTCCACCCAGCGAGATCTTTCTTTAGCCTATTCGCCTGGGGTTGCGGAACCTTGCCTTGAAATTGAAAAGGAAAAGAATAACGTTTATAAATACACAAACAAGGGCAATCTGGTTGCTGTAATTTCAAACGGGACGGCAGTGCTGGGTTTGGGAAACATCGGCCCGGAAGCTTCAAAACCAGTAATGGAGGGCAAAGGACTGCTCTTTAAAATTTTTGCCGATATCGATGTTTTTGACATAGAAATAAACACTGAAAACATTGATGAATTTGTTGCAACAGTAAAAAATATTGCGCCAACTTTTGGAGGTATCAACCTTGAAGATATAAAAGCTCCGGAAGCTTTTGAAATTGAAAGAAGACTAAAAGAAGAATTGGACATTCCCGTAATGCATGACGACCAGCATGGTACTGCTATAATTTCTGCAGCAGCTTTGTTGAATGCTTTAGAACTTGCAAATAAAAGTATATCAGAGGTTAAAATTGTAATAAGTGGTGCAGGTGCGGCGGCAGTTTCGTGTACTCGGCTTTACAAGGCATTTGGAGCCAAAAGCGAAAACATTGTAATGCTGGATAGTAAGGGTGTTATAAGAAAAGACCGCGAAAACCTTTCCGAAGAAAAAAAGGAGTTTGCGTCACAAAGAAAGATAGACACATTGGATGAAGCTATGAAAGATGCCGATGTATTTGTGGGGCTTTCAGTTAAAAATATTGTTACCCCAAAAATGCTTGAAAGCATGGCGCCAAACCCTATTGTTTTTGCAATGGCCAATCCCGATCCTGAAATTGAATACGATTTGGCTATTAAAACTAGGAAGGACATCATTATGGCAACGGGCAGAAGTGATCATCCCAACCAAGTGAACAATGTACTTGGTTTTCCATTTATTTTCCGAGGTGCACTTGACGTTCGCGCTACAAAAATCAACGAAGCCATGAAAATGGCGGCTGTTAAGGCATTGGCAGAGTTAGCAAAAGAGCCGGTGCCAGAACAAGTAAATATTGCCTATGGGGAGACCAAGCTTAATTTTGGAAGGGATTATATCATCCCAAAACCTTTCGATCCTAGATTGATAGCCGCCGTACCGCCCGCCGTAGCCAAAGCAGCAATGGAAAGTGGTGTTGCCACTACTGAAATTACCGATTGGGAAAAATACCAAGATGAGCTTTATGAACGTATGGGCAGCGATAATAAAATCATCAGATTATTGCTTAATCGCGCAAAGTTGAATCCAAAACGCATCGTTTTTGCCGAAGCCGATCATTTGGATGTGTTGAAAGCTGCGCAAATTGTTTATGAGGAAGGTATTGGCACACCTGTTTTGTTGGGGAGAAAGGAAATTATCCTAGAACTGATGGAACAGATTGATTTTGATGCCAAACTGAAAATTATTGATCCTAAAAATGATGAAAACGCTGAGAAACTTCAATACTATGCCCAGAAGCTCTGGGAAAAGCGTAGAAGAAGTGGTATTTCTCTTTATACTGCTGAAAAGCTCGTTCGCGAAAGAAACTATTTTGCTGGAATGATGCTTAGCGAAGGCGATGTGGATTGTATGATTTCGGGATATGCACGTTCCTATCCATCTGTGGTTGTACCCGTTTTTGAAACCGTTGGCAGATTTGAAGGCGTTACCAAAGTAGCAACAACAAACTTGATGCTTACCAAACGCGGACCGTTGTTTATTTCAGATACATCCATAAATATAGATCCAACAGCAAAGGAGCTTGCCAAAATTGCCCAAATGACAAATTATACCATGAAAATGTTTGGGTTGCAACCTGTAATTGCTATGATAAGCTACGCTAATTTTGGTTCCTCAAAAGATTCGCACGCCACAAAGGTTCGTGAAGCTGTAGATTTACTTCACAAAAGCAATCCAGATATGATTGTTGATGGTGAACTTCAGACCGATTTTGCGCTGAACCCCGAAATGCTCCAAAAGAAATTTCCATTTTCAAAATTGGCCGGCAAAAAGGTTAATGCGCTTATCTTCCCAAATTTAGATTCAGCAAACAGCAACTATAAATTATTGAAAGAGCTGAACGGTGTGGAGTCCATAGGCCCTATTATGTTGGGCATGCGGAAACCCGTTCACATTTTACAATTGGGGGCCAGCGTTGAGGAAATGGTAAACATGGCGGCAGTGGCAGTAGTAGATGCCCAGCAAAAGGAAAAACGTGCATCCGCGGCGGCAGAAAAGCAAGTAAATCCATAGTTTATTAACACTAATATTTTCACAAAAACCCCAATGGCTGTTGCAAATAATTATACTATATTTGAGCCTTTAAGTTTTCGTTAACACATGATAACCCATATACAGGGCAGACTGGTTGAAAAAAACCCGACCGACGTAGTGATAGATTGTAATGGAGTAGGGTACTTTATCAATATTTCCTTGCACACATTTTCCGAACTCCCCACTAGTGAAAATGTTAAGTTGTTTACCCATTTGCTTATTCGGGACGATGCCCATACACTGTACGGTTTTTCCGGTGTGGCGGAACGAGAAATTTTTAGGTTGTTAATTAGTGTCTCTGGGGTTGGTGCAAGCACCGCTAGAACAATGTTGTCGTCTCTGGCGCCGGAACAAGTGCTCGATGCTATTGCCCAGAATGACATAGCAACAATACAATCAGTAAAAGGAATAGGAGCCAAAACTGCACAACGTGTGGTTTTGGATTTAAAAGATAAGATTTTAAAAGTGTACGGTTTGTCGTCTATTTCTACCGGAACGAGCAATACTAACAAAAATGAAGCGTTATCTGCTTTGGAGACGTTGGGCTTTGTTCGCAAACAGTCTGAAAAAGTGGTGGATGCCATTGTGAAGGAAAATCCCCAGGCTTCGGTAGAAATGATCATTAAACAAGCTTTAAAAAATTTGTAGAATTTGAAGGCAAAAAATTACGTTTACAAGGGTGGCTTTTTCAAGCTTTTAACAATTTTAAGTTTTATATTGTTCAGCAATGTTTCGCTGGCACAGGATCCCGACACAACCGCTGTAGGGAGTGAAATGGGAAGAATGGATTTACCAACTCCCGTTAGTATTCAGGATCTTTATACCTACGACCCCATAACCGATAGATACATCTATACCCAAACCTTGGGTAGTTTTAATATTACCTACCCTATAATTCTTACCCCTCAAGAGTATCAGCGTCTTATTCAAGAGGAACAGATGAGGGCTTACTTCAAAGAAAAAATTGATGCAGCCGACGGTAGAAAGGAAGGCTCTGAAGAACAGCAGAAAAACCTATTGCCTACGTTTTATGTAAATTCAAATTTCTTTGAATCCATTTTTGGCGGAAACACAATTGAAGTTATTCCACAAGGTTCCGTTGAGATGGACCTTGGGCTATTGTATACAAAACAGGATAACCCACAATATTCACCGCGAAACCGAAGCAATTTCTCCTTTGATTTTGACCAAAGAATCAGTTTAAGCCTTTTGGCCAAGGTAGGAACCAGACTTCAGGTTACGGCCAATTACGATACTGAAAGCACCTTCGATTTCCAAAACCAGATTAAGTTGGAATACACTCCAACGGAAGACGATATTATTCAAAAAATTGAAGTGGGGAATGTGAGCATGCCTTTAAACAGTTCCTTGATTCAAGGAGCACAAAGTCTTTTTGGGGTTAAAACGCAGCTTCAATTTGGAAAAACAACCATTACTGGGGTTTTCTCTGAACAAAAATCTGAAACTCGTACCGTTACCGCTGAAGGTGGTGCAACTATTACGGATTTCGAACTTTTCGCATTGGATTATGACGATAACCGACACTTCTTTTTATCACATTACTTTAGGGATAATTATGATCGTGCTCTGGAGCAATATCCTTTCATAAACAGCAATGTCCAGATTACTCGTATGGAGGTATGGATTACCAACAGAACAAGTAGAACCGAAAACGTTCGAAATATTGTGGCATTGCAGGATATAGGCGAATCAGACCCATTGAATATTGGATTGAACACGCCGCCGGGAGGCTTTATTAGAGCGGGCAGAAATGCTTATCCAGATAACACAAATAACCTCTTTAATCCATTCGGTATCAATGGAGGAGAGCCAACCCTTCTCAATCCGTTAATTCGTGATGTTGCCACAGTGCGTCAAGGGTTTACGGGGGTTCAAGTAAGTGAAGGTGTAGATTATGTTACGCTTGAAAATGCAAGAAGATTGGATCCGGGGGAATATTCCTTAAACTCGCAATTAGGTTATATCTCTTTGAACCAGCGTTTAACAAATGATGAGGTTTTAGCAGTTTCATATCAATTTACCGTTAACGGAAAGGTTTATCAAGTAGGTGAATTTTCAAACGATGGTGTTGAGGCAAATGGAGGTACTCTTCCAGGAACGGGAGGTACAAACCCACCTATTGAGGAAACTGGTCTTGCCCAAAACCTTGTAGTGAAACTTTTGAAGAGTAGCATTACGAATGTAAATGAGCCAATCTGGGATTTGATGATGAAAAATATCTATCCTATTGGGGCATATCAGCTTGAAAAAGAAGACTTCAAGCTTAATATTCTTTATACTGACCCTTCTCCGTTAAATTATTTAACCGAAGCAGGTGCTGAACTTCCCCCAGATGTAAAAGATGAAATTCTCTTAAAGGTTTTCAATCTTGATAGGTTGAACTTTAATAATGATCCACAGCAGGGGGGCGATGGTTTCTTTGATTTTCTACCAGGGATAACTGTAGACGCACAAAATGGTCGCATTATTTTTACGACCGTGGAGCCCTTTGGGAAGCACTTATTTGAAAAACTGGATTTGCCAAGTACATCGGCTACTTATTCAATGCCTGAAACCTATAACCCAAATCAGGCCAAATATGTTTTTAGAACACTTTATACAGGAACCAAAACACAGGCGGAACAACTTGAGAGTGAAAAGAATAAATTTCAGTTAAAAGGAAGTTATAAATCTACGGGTGCTGATGGAATTCCCATTGGTGCGTTCAATATTCCGCAAGGCTCCGTTACCGTTACGGCCGGTGGAAGAACTTTGGTAGAAGGGGTGGATTATACCGTAAACTATCAATTGGGAAGAGTTCAGATTTTAGACCCTTCATTATTGAATAGTAATATTCCAATTTCTGTGAGTACAGAGAATAATTCGCTTTTTGGGCAGCAAAGCAAGCGTTTTACAGGCTTAAATGTGGAGCATAAATTTAGCGATAAATTTTTAATAGGTGCAACCTACTTAAATCTTAATGAGCGCCCGCTAACCCAGAAGTCATCATATGGAGTAGAGCCAATTAACAATACTATTTATGGTATCAATTTAAACTACTCAACCGAGGTGCCGTTCTTAACTAGATTGGTAAATAAACTTCCAAACATTGATACCGATGTAGAATCAAATGTTTCTTTGCGTGGAGAGTTTGCATACTTAAGGCCGGGGGCGCCAAAAGTTTCAGACTTTGATGGTAAAACAACTGTATATGTTGATGATTTCGAAGCATCACAAACAGGAAACGATATAAGCGCACCCTCCAGTTGGTTTTTGTCAAGTACGCCAATTGGTTATGGTGGTGAGTTAGGAAATGATAATTTAGGATATAATTACAACCGTGCAAAACTTGCTTGGTACACCATCGACCCTATTTTCTATAGTAGCCAGCGCCCAGAAGGGATAAATGATGAAGACCTTTCTTCACCATTTACACGTCGTGTTTTTAGGGATGAAATTTTCCCTAACCAAGATATTATCCAGGGACAAACCCAAGCTTTATTCACATTAGATCTAGCATATTACCCATCTACAAGAGGGGAGTATAACTACAACCCCGAAGCTGCAGGAACAAATGATTTGCCAAACCCCGAAGATAGATTCGGTGGTATTATGAGACAGCTTACAACTACCGATTTTGAACAATCAAATGTTGAATATATCCAGTTCTGGGTCATGGACCCATTCATTTATGATGAAAATAGTGGCAACCCAGGAGGAAATATCAACTTTAACTTGGGAAGCATTTCAGAAGATGTATTAAAAGATGGAAGAAAACAGTACGAAAACGGATTGCCTGAAGATGGCGGTAATGCTAATACAACTGCTACAGCCTGGGGTAAAGTACCTACCAACCAATCATTAGTTTATACTTTTGATACCGAAGGACAACAACGTACAAACCAGGATATTGGATTAGATGGTTTGGACAATGCTGGAGAAGCAGCCGAGTATGGGGCTTTTGGAGGCTTGCCAGACCCCGCAAATGATGACTACCAATACTTTCTTCAAGCTGAAGGAAATATTCTGGACCGTTACCTAAAATACAACGGAACCCAAGGAAACTCTCCGGTTGAAGTTACAAACAACAACCGTGGAAATACGGCCCAACCCGATGTTGAGGATATAAATCGTGACAACACCATGAACACGATTGATAGCTATTTTGAATATAACGTACCAGTTTATCCGGGAATGAGCCGTGAAAATAATGAGTTTATCACAGATGTGAAAGAACTGGAGGTAACTACACAAAATAATGATGTAATCCCAGTGCGCTGGGTACAGTTCAAAGTTCCAATAAGCGAACCAGATCAGGCAATTAATGGCATTTCAGATTATAGATCTATTCGTTTTATGAGAATGTTCCTTTCACAATTCTCACAAAATACCGTTTTGCGTTTTGGTACTATGGAATTGGTCCGAGGCGATTATAGAAAATTCCAAAAAACCCTGGATGATGTAACTCTTGAAGACCCTTCAAATGACAATACCCTGTTTGAAGTTGAAGCTGTAAGTATTGAAGAAAACGAAAACCGAGAGCCAATTCCTTATAGACTTCCCCCAGGGCTTGTTCGTGAGGAATTGAATAACAATAATAATATTATACGTGAAAATGAGCAATCATTGGCCCTACGTGTATGCGGCTTGGAGCCAAATGATGGGCGTGCAGTCTATAAAAACTTTAATGTAGATATGCGCCAGTACAAAAATCTCGAAATGTTTATTCACGCAGAATCATTACAAAATGAAACGGCACTTAGTGATGGACAATTGGTAGCATTCATGCGTTTGGGGAATGACCTTACAAACAACTATTATGAAGTTCAAATTCCATTGAATCCCACCAATTTTGGGGCAACAAATGCTGAGGAAATTTGGCCCGTTGCAAACAGGCTAAATCTTCCTTTAGAACTATTGCAGCAAGTAAAAACCAGAACGCCATTAAATTCAACTGAAGTTGTTTATTATACACAATCAGAACTTGAAGGTGGTATATCCGGTGGTGAGAATGAGTTAATAATTGGGATTAAAGGAAATCCAAGTTTTGGAAATGTTAGAACCATTATGCTTGGTGTAAAAAACAGTACTTCCAATGATTTATGTGGGGAGGTTTGGTTTAACGAGCTTAGAATGTCTGAGCTTAAAAATGAGGGAGGCTGGGCCGCCGTTGTGAGTATGGATGCTAACCTTGCAGATTTTGCGACTGTTAGCGCCACAGGAAAAAGAAGTACAGTTGGCTTCGGCTCTATTGAGCAAGGACCAAACCAACGAAGTCGTGAAGACCTTCAACAGTATGACGTTGTTACAAATGTAAACCTTGGCCAATTGCTTCCAAAAAAATGGGGAATTCAATTGCCGTTTAACTATGGACGCTCCGAAGAACTGATAACGCCACAATACGATCCTGAATTTCAGGATATTGAACTTGATACCAGGCTCGACAACACAGAGGATGAAGCCGAGAAAGACAGAATTAAGGAACAGGCCGTAGATTATACAAAGCGCCAGAGTGTTAACTTTATTGGCGTGCGTAAAGAGAGAACCGGAGACGGAAAACCTCAGGTATATGATGTTGAGAATTTCACAGGATCATTCTCTTACAATCAAACGGACCATCACGATTTTGAAGTGGAAGATGCTGTTGAACAAAATGTTCGGGTTGGTGCTACCTATAATTACAACTTCGCGGCGAAACCAGTAGAGCCCTTTAAAAAGAATGATTCATTGTTTACAGGACAGTACTGGAGGTTTTTGAAAGATTTCAACTTTAATTATTTGCCCACAAACATTTCAGTAAGTTCAAATATAACTAGGCAGTACAACGAACAAAAGTTTAGAGAAATAAATCTATTGCCGGGCAATATAGGTTTGCCTACTCTTTATCAGCGTAACTATCTTTTTGATTGGCAATACACCATCAACCATAATTTAACGAAGTCATTGCGTTTCAATTTCACGTCTTCAAATAATATGATAGTTAACAATTATTTGGATGATAATGGATTGATAAATAATGACATCGGAATTTGGGATGGTTTCTTTGATGTGGGTAACCCAAATCAGCATTTTCAGTCGTTGCAACTAAATTACGACTTGCCTTTCAGTAAGTTTCCTTTCCTAAAATTCCTTCGGGCTACGTATTCCTATACCGGAGACTACCAATGGCAGCGTGGAAGTAATCAATTTAATGAAATTGAAATTGAGTTGAGTGACGGAAGCAGAAATGTTTACAATCTAGGTAATTCGATACAAAATGCAAGTACGCATCAAATTAATTCTAGTTTGGATATGAATGGTTTTTACCGCTACATTGGCCTTACTAAAATTAAGAAAAGCAAAACTCGAAAATCTGCCGGCGACGGTAGTCGTGGGGAAGGAGATAAAAATTCAGCTAGTGGTGGAGAAGGCAAGGCTAGTAGAGAAAGCAAACTTGAGGAAGAAAAGAACAGTGCGCTTTCAAATGAGAAGTCAAATACGCCAAACGTACTTGGAAGAGGCGCTTCGGGTCAAGAAGGAGGCTTAAATGCAGGCGATAAGGCTATAAATACAGTAATTGGTCTTGCCACAATGCTTAAGAAGGTACAATTTAACTATCAAGAAAATAATGGTATCTACCTTCCAGGATATTTGCCTTCTATTGGGTTTATAGGAACTTTGAAGCCAACAACAGGCTTTGTTTTTGGAAGTCAAGCTGATGTAAGGGAACTTGCCGCTAGAAAAGGATGGTTAACACTCTACCCCGAATTTAATGAGCAATATACCGAGGTAGAAAGCCGTCAAATGGACATTCAGGCCAATTTGGAACCTATAAATGATTTGACTGTAGATATTAACGGAAGCAGAATTTATTCAGAAAACTATTCAGAAAATTATATAGTAGAGAACGACCTTTATAATTCGTTAACACCGAATACCTTTGGAAACTTTAATATTTCAACTGTTTTAATAAAAACTGCTTTCAGCGCTAGCGATGAAAATAGTTCTGCTGCTTTTGACGATTTCAGGACCAATAGATTAACTATTGCAAACAGATTGGCGGAGGATTATTACCAAGGTGGAGCCATCCCGAGAGATTCGCTGGGTTACCCTGTAGGTTTCGGAAGAAACAGTCAAGATGTGCTGTTGCCGGCATTCCTTGCCGCCTATAAAGGCAGTAATGCTTCAAAGGAAAAGACAGGAATATTTAGAGATATTCCGCTTCCAAACTGGGATATAAAATATACCGGGTTAATGAATATTCCTTGGTTCAAGAAAAACTTCAAACGTTTTTCATTGACCCACGGATACCGTGCAGGGTACACCGTAAACCAATTTCAGTCTAATTTGGACTATGACCCGAACAATCCCGAGGCTGTTGACCAGGCAGGTAACTTTAAAGTGAAAACATTGCTCACAAACGTTAACCTGACGGAACAGTTTTCACCTTTACTGCGAGTGGATTTTGAAATGAACAATTCAGTGAAAATACTTGCTGAGATGCGTAAAGACCGTGCGCTTTCATTAAGTTTTGCAAATAACCTCTTGACAGAGATAAAGGGTAATGAATATATCATAGGGCTTGGCTATAGAATTAAAGACCTTCGTATTGCTACCAATTTTGGAGGGAAAAAATCTGTTATTACAAGTGATTTGAACTTTAAAGTAGATCTTTCCAGAAGAGATAACATCACAATTATTAGGTATTTGGATATTCAAAACAACCAGACTACCGCCGGGCAAACAATATATGGGGCACAATTGTCTATTGACTATGCATTAAGCAAAAATTTGACCGCCCTTTTCTATTATGACCATACATTCTCTGAATATGCTATTTCAACCGCATTCCCACAAACAACTATTAGAAGTGGTTTTACGTTGAGATACAATTTTGGAAACTAAATAAAATACTTACTTATTTAATTTATTATGAACGTACCATCAAATTTAAAATACACGAAAGACCACGAATGGGTCTTAATCGAAGGTGATACCGCAACAATTGGCGTTACAGACTTTGCTCAAGGCGAGTTAGGCGATATTGTATATGTGGAAGTGGAAACTGTAGGCGATACAATGGATAAAAATGAAGTTTTTGGAACTGTGGAAGCCGTAAAAACAGTTTCAGATTTGTTTTTGCCTCTTTCGGGAGAGATAGTTGAATTTAACGAAAGTTTGGAATCTGAGCCAGAAAAAGTTAATTCAGATGCTTACGGAGAAGGCTGGATGATAAAACTGAAATTTTCAAACCCAGATGAAATAGCAGAATTACTGGACGATGCCGCTTATAAAGCACTTATTGGCGGATAAAAGGCTATTGCTCATAGCTATAATTTACAGTTGCTTAATCACAGTGCTGTTTTTTATCCCTAGCCAAGATTTACCAAAAACTCAATTTTTAGAAGCAGACAAGTTAGTTCATATCCTTGTATATTTTGTATTGGTTAATCTTTGGTTGCTTTACTTGTACATTAGTAATGAGTGTCATTTACAAAAAAAGAGGATTCTCATTCTCCTATTTTCAATATTGCTTTATGGCATAATAATTGAGATATTTCAAGGGCTGTTTACAGTTTCAAGAAGCGCAGATATTCTAGATGTGGCCTCAAATTTATTGGGTTCTTTACTTGGTATCTTTTTTTTCAAAATTGTAAAACAAAAATTAAAAGCTTAAAGTTTTAATTAAGTTTTAAATTGAACGATAATTTCTATATTTTAGCAACAAGTTAAACACACTATTATGGAACCCAAAAAAAATCCGAAAGCAGACGTAGGCCGAAGAAGCATGCTGTTTTTCCAACTTGGAATGGTTGTTATGCTTTTTCTGGCATGGCAAGCAATTGAATGGAAATCTTACGATAAATCCGATAATGATTTCGGAAAACTTGACGTAGGCGATGAACTAGAGGAAGAAATTCCTGTAACACAACAGTTAACACCCCCACCACCGCCACCACCGCCACCGCCAGCCCCAGAGGTAATAGATGTGATTGAAGATGAGGAAGATGTGGAAGAAACCATAATAGAATCTACTGAAACAAACCAAGAAGAGAAAATTGTTGAGGTAAAGGAAATTAAGGAAGAAGTGGTTGAAGAAGAGATTGCAGATGTACCCTTTGCAGTTATTGAAAATGTTCCTGTTTATCCAGGATGCGAAGGTGAAAAAACTAACGACGCAAAGAAAAGATGTATGTCATCTAAAATTAGTGAATTCATTAATAAGAAATTTGACACCAACCTTGCATCAGATTTAGGTTTGGAAGGTAGGCAACGTATCGCTGTTCAGTTCAAAATTGACAAAAACGGAAGAGTTGTGGATGTTCGTGCACGTGCGCCGCACCCAAGACTTGAAAGAGAAGCAATGGATGTTGTACAGTCCCTACCAAATATGACTCCCGGAAAACAACGTGGAAAACCAGTTGGGGTACTTTATTCACTTCCGATAGTGTTTGATATTCAATAATTAGAAATATTTATATTAAAAGCCCCGTCTTTACTATGAAAGACGGGGCTTTTTTCGTTTTGGCATAACAGTTGTATTTAAAAAGGTATTAACCTTTTAAATACTTTATTATGAAAAAAAATGTAAAAAATTTCGCAAACAAGAGAGAGGATAAAAAGCAGATTAACATCAAATGGAATTCACGTCTGTTTTTCCAAATAGGTGTTATAGTTAGCTTACTTACTGTTTTTTTCATAATGCAGACTAATTTTGAAATTACAACAGATATTGCTGAACGGTCCATTCCAATAACCTTGGAAGAGCCTCCAATGATTTCCTATGTTCTGGATGTTGAAAATCCAAAGCCTACAGCGCCCGTGAAAAAGATTGTGGAAAAAAGTGTTCCTATCCAGAAAGTGGTTAAAAGTAATTTTTTTGACGTGAAGTCTAATGATACGCCAATCGATGAAACACCTATCGCTAATACTGATATGCCTGTAATAGAAAAACCAACAATTACTTCCCAGGCTCCAGCTAAACCTTCAGAGCCTGCAGTAACAAGAACTGTCTTAAATGTAGAATTTGTACCAGTATTTCCAGGTTGCGAGCCGTTTGCTACCAACGCAGAGAAAATTGATTGTATGTCTTCAAAAATAAATGCTTTTATTAATAAAAATTTTCGAAAGGAAATTTTAGAAAATTTGAGTCCAAATGAAACACACAGAATTTATGTGAAGTTCAAGATTGATTCAAACGGTTTTATCGCTGATGTTGTAGCAAATTCACACAACGTTTATTTAAAAAAAGAAGCCCAGCGAGTAATCAACAATTTACCTGTAATGAAGCCGGGTAAGCAGGGAGATAAGAATGTAGATGTTGTTTACACGGTGCCCATCGTTTTCAATATTCATTAAAATTTTGGATAAAAAGTAAAAGCTCCCAATAAAATGGGAGCTTTTTTTAAATCCGGTCATTCCAAAAAAACTGTATCTTTCGGCTTTAAACAAGCAAACCTCAAATGAAACATTTTATATTTCTTCTCATATTTTGTTTTCCAATAATTTCTTCAGCGCAAACCGCTTCGGCACAATACGAAAAATACCCCGTCTTTAAAGAATGTGAGGGTGCAGAAGTTGAGGCTTTAGAAAGCTGTTTTAAAAATACGTTGCAACAATTCATTTTCAAAAATTTTCAAGTCCCTGAAAAGGTTTTTGAGGAAAATTACAAAGGAAATGTAAATGTTCTTTTTGAGGTAACAAAAGAAGGGAAGTTTAAAGTGCTGTATGTTGATGGAATTTACGAGGAATTAAAAACAGAAGCGCGACGTGTTTTTAGCGCCCTACCTAAAATAGAACCAGCTACCTATAACGGAAATCCGGCCTATGTGCAGTTTACACTTCCTATTGCCATTCCATTGGTAGCGCCAGGAGAAAGTATTGTCCAAGCCTCTGAAATTGTAAAGAAAAGCGAAAGAGAACAACTGATTGAAGAATATGATGCAATTGAAAACCTGCCTTATAATAATGAAGAATACAGTAGCAATATTAATATTCCGCTTTCACATCATAACTATAGCTTGTTTGATCCATCTCTTAACCGTGTAGGGCTCAACAATCACACGGCCCAAAAGCCCTATATTTATTCTGAAGTAAATAAGTATTATGACTTTGAAGCTGCCAATCAGGAAATTTTAAAAAATAAATCTTCTTGGTTTGGCCGTAAACTTTGGAATGAACACCTTATTACCATAAAGGGAAAAGATTATTGGATAACCTTAGATGCCGGGGTAGACTTGCAGGCCGGTAAGGACTTTGATGCAGAAATAGATACCTATAACAATACACGCTTGGTTTACACACAGGGGGGCATTGGAAAAAATATTGGTTTTTTCGGAGTTATTTATGAAAGTCAAGGCCGCTTTGCAGATTATTTCAATCGCTATGCCGAATCCATCCGTCCCGATGGAGGTAATCCGGCAATTATTCCCGGTCGGGGTATAGCAAAACAATTTAGGACAGATTCCTATGATTATCCTATTGCTACGGGGCATATTTCTTATACGCCTTCAAAATATTTTAATATCCAGTTGGGGCACGGTAAAACCTTTTTAGGTGATGGTTACCGTTCTTTATTGACAAGTGATAATGCGAGTTCCTATCCTTTCTTCAAAATAAATACCACTTTTTGGAAATTGAAGTATACTAATACTTGGATGTCTTTACGGGATGTTCGCCCCGAGGTTACTGAAGACGGTTCTTTTCGAACAAAATATATAGCAAACCACTATTTGAGCTATAACATCACCAAACGCTTAAACATTGGTCTTTTTGAATCTGTTATATGGCAGAATGATAACGGTAGAGGTTTTGATGTGAATTATTTAAATCCAATTATTTTTTACCGAGCTATTGAATTCTCAACGGGTTCCCGGGGTGGTAATGCGCTTATTGGCCTAAGCACAAAGTATAAAGTGAATGACCGAGTGAATATCTACGGGCAACTTATAATTGATGAATTTTCCTCTGGCGATGTTTTTGGTGGGGAAGGAAGCTATAAAAATAAAACTGGATACCAGTTGGGACTTAAATATTACAATGCTTTTGGATTAAAAAATCTTTACCTTCAAACAGAATATAACAGGGTACGTCCTTATACCTACTCGCACAATACAGTAGTGCTAAATTACGGGCACAACAATCAATCTATGGCACATACCCTAGGCGCTAATTTTTCTGAATTTATAGGAATAGCGCGCTACCAGAGAGGCAGAATTTATGGAGATGCAAAATTTATTGTTGCCAAGCGGGGATTTGAATTTAATACGCCGGAAGATTCTTTTTTCTACGGCGGAAATATTTACGGAACAGAAGATGACCGTGTTTCAGATAATGGTAATGAACTGGCTCAGGGAAATACCACGGATTTTTTTCACGCTGAAGTACAAGCGGGTTACATAATTAACCCCGCGACAAATCTAAAGGTTTATGGGAGTTTTATTTTTAGAAGTTTTGACCCAGAGGTTGACACAGAAACCGTGTTTAAAAATCAAACCACTTGGGTCAATTTTGGAATAAGAACAGATTTATTTAATTGGTATTATGACTTTTAAATAGAATTAATTTTTCTCCTTCTCTTTTAATTTCTTTTCTATCTCCTTATACTTTTTCATTGCTTCCTTATTTTTTGCTGCTCTTTCTTCTGCGCCTTCACTTGCTTCTTGGGACACCTCTTTATAGATCATTTTTAAAAAAGCATCGGTTTTAATAAAACCGTCTCCAAACCCTTCATCATCATATTCTTTTGTTAGATCTGCCATTTCTAGTATTTCCGCCTCGGTTTTATTGTTTAGGTAGAGGTTATTTACACGTTTGTATAAAATAGAGAGCATTTCTATAGTGTCTTTCAAATCTTTATATGAACCAACATCTCCGTGGCCGGGAATAACCTTAGTATCTTCATTTATGATCAATAAGGCTCTATCCAAACCGGCAATGTATCCTTTTAAGCTACCCCCATTTTCTATATCTATGTACGGATATTTTCCATTAAAGAAAACATCTCCAGTGTGCAATACGTTGCTTCCGGTAAAATATACCATGGAATCACCATCTGTGTGGGCATTATGAACGTGAAAAACATATATTTTTTCTCCATTGAAATGAAAAGTAAGATCTTCCGCAAACGTTATAACCGGAAGTGCTTCTTCACTAATTTTTTTTGTTTCCTTGGCAATAACATCCTGTAGGCGGTTTCGAACGTTTTCCTGCGAAAAAATTACGGTACCTGTTTCGGCCATCGCTGGGTTGCCTCCTGTGTGGTCGCCATGAAAATGAGTGTTCACCAAAAACCTAACAGGCTTATCGCTTACTTTTTTTATTTCATTTTGAATCTGTTCAATACCATCGGCATATTGATCGTCAACCATGAATACGCCGTCATTTCCAAAACTTAGCCCTATATTGCCTCCCTTGGCTTGCAGCATATAAATATTGTTTTTGACCTTTATAAGGTTAATATTCATTTTTTCTCCGCTATCAGTTTGGGCGGAAACAATTAATACAGAGAATAAAAAGATGGTATTTAGGATAAATTTTGAGAACATATATTTTTAGTTTGAAAAATCGGTTCAAATTAATAAAAATGCTGAAATAATACAGTAAGATTATTGATAATATATTGTGGAAAAAATACAGGAAGCGTATCTTTGCGCAGCCTAAAAAAAATAGCTTGTCCGTTTCCCAATCACAGTCAATTAGTCCGTCCGTCATCAGGAATTTTACTGAAATCACTAAGCTTCGGCTTTCCGTGAGTGTTGTATTCTCTTCGGTTGCGGGTTATTTATTGGGAGCAGATTCAATTGACTTCTTTGTACTGTTTTTGTTGTGCGTAGGTGGTTATTGCATGGTAGGCGCTTCAAATGTTTTCAATCAAATTATCGAAAAAGATTTGGACTCACTAATGGAGCGCACTAAAAATAGACCGCTGCCGGCTGGCCATATGACTGGGCGTTCGGCATTTATACTAGCGTGTATTTTGACGGTGGCAGGTATAGTTGTTCTTTACAACATAAATCCCGTTACGGCGATGTTTGGCGCCATTTCAATATTTATGTATGTGAGCCTGTATACCCCTTTAAAAACAAAAACGCCACTTTCGGTATTTGTGGGTGCTTTTCCGGGCGCAATTCCATTTATGTTAGGTTGGGTGGCGGCAACCGGGAAATTCGGCATTGAACCCGGAACGCTATTTATGATTCAGTTTTTTTGGCAATTTCCGCACTTTTGGGCTATTGGTTGGTTTCTTTTTGATGATTATAAAAAGGCGGGCTTCTTTATGCTTCCAAACGGAAAACGCGATAAAGGTACTGCCATACAGGTTATTCTTTATACAATTTGGACAGTTCTTGTTTCTTTAATTCCTGTTTTAGGAATTACCGGAAAACTCTATTTAACACCAATATCAGGTGGTTTTATTGGGATTTTGGGGATAGGGTTTTTGTATTACGCAATTAAGCTGTACAAAGAAAAAACTTCAACTGCTGCCAAGCAGCTTATGCTGGCTAGTGTAAGTTATATTACATTGCTGCAAATAATTTACGTTGCAGATAAATTTTTAAGATAACCGCAGCGAAATGTCTTCGGAAAATATATAAGAGTAAAAAAATGGATTTAACACAGGGAAGTGAAGAACTAAAAGTTGCCAGGGCAAAAAAGAATATGCTTTGGTTCGGAATTATTAGTTTAACCATGAGTTTTGCAGGACTCACAAGTGCCTATGTTGTTAGCAAGGAAAGACCCGACTGGATTTCAAGTTTTGAAATACCACAGGCCTTTTACATTGCGCTGGTCTTGATTGTTTTGAGTAGCGC
Source organism: Aequorivita sp. (assembly GCA_002715485.1). Taxonomy (GTDB): domain Bacteria; phylum Bacteroidota; class Bacteroidia; order Flavobacteriales; family Flavobacteriaceae; genus Aequorivita. Next base: position 50,458 of record PAZL01000032.1, read on the forward strand.
TACGGTTTACTTAGCGCTAAGGGCTATTAAAAAACAGCAAAACAAATTAGGAATGGTTTATCTCGTAAGCACTTTTTTATTGGGGAGCTTATTTATCTTTTTTCAGTTCAGAGGCTTCTCTGAAATAATAGCAAGCGGTTATAATTTTACCGGTCCTACCAGTAGCATTACTACTTCCTTTATCTATCTGGTAGTATTATTGCACGTTGCGCACGTTTTTGTAGGGTTGATATCTCTTTTGGTTGTAATTTATAATCATTATAAACAAAAGTATGAAAACGGTAAAACCCTTGGTGTTGAACTAGCTGCAACTTTTTGGCATTTTGTGGATATTGTATGGATTTACCTGTTTTTATTTTTATATTTCGTTAAATAAAAATTAAACGTATTTTTGAACCTTTATTTAAAACCAAATTCTTTTTATGGAAGCTACTGTTGTTAAAACAGGTACCGAAGATAAAACCTGGGGCGGCGGAAACCAACCGTTGAAAGCAAGTTATGGCAAAATGATGATGTGGTTTTTCATCGTTTCTGATGCCTTGACGTTTTCAGGTTTTCTTGCCTCTTATGGATTTTCAAGATTCAAATTTGTAGATGCCTGGCCTATCGCCGATGAAGTATTTACTCACTTTCCGTTTCTTCATGGAGTAGAAGCGCCTATGTACTATGTGGCGTTTATGACCTTTATTTTGATTTTTTCGTCCGTGACTATGGTTTTGGCTGTGGATGCTGGGCACAAAATGAAACAAAATAAAGTAATTCTATATTTGTTCCTTACTATTATTGGGGGTCTTATTTTCTTGGGCTCTCAAGCATGGGAATGGGCAACCTTCATTAAAGGAGATTATGGTGCAATTGAAACCAGAGGTGGACAAATCATCCAGTTTTTGGACAAAGAAGGCGAACGTGTAGCGATCAGAGATTTTGTGGCAATAAATGATGCTGATCGCATTCCCCAGACTCGAGAAAATGGATTGTGGTTTGTTCAGGATTCTGAATATTTGCCAAGCGTCACCTTTAATCAAGTAAAAGAAGGATTTTTAGCAAACGATAATCTTTTGGTAAGGCTCCAACATAAAGACGAACACGGGCATCATATTATTTTGTCACGTGAAGAGTCCATTGCCAAAGTAGTTAATGATGGCCAATTGGTGGTAGAGGGGGCAAATCTTCGTCACAACGAATACGGGCATCCATTGTTTGCAAACTTTTTCTTCTTCATTACGGGGTTCCACGGTTTCCACGTTGCAACAGGAGTTCTAATTAATATTATCATATTTTTTAATGTAATATTGGGTACCTACGAACGCCGACACAGCTATGAAATGGTAGAGAAAGTTGGTCTTTACTGGCACTTTGTAGATTTGGTATGGGTATTTGTATTCACATTCTTTTATCTTGTTTAGATTTCAAAAAATTTAAAAATGGCACACGAACATAAATTAGCAATCTTTAGGGGCGCTGTAAAATTTAAATCAAACGTAAGTAAAATTTGGGGTGTATTTGCTTTTCTTTCCATAGTTACTATTATTGAGGTAGCTTTGGGTATCATCCGCCCCGCTTTTTTAATAGATACTCACTTCTTGGCACTGAAGCTTCTTAACTGGATTTTCATTCTTCTTACTATTGTAAAGGCATACTATATTACTTGGGATTTTATGCACATGCGTGATGAAACAACGGGTCTCCGTAGGGCAGTTATATGGACTTCAATTTTCCTAATAGCTTATTTGGTGGTACTTGTGTTAATTGAAGGCGACTATATTTTTGAAGTATATAAATCTGGATTTATAAAATTCGATTTTTAAATAATATTGAACCAATCATTAAAGCTCTCCTCGTGAGGGCTTTTTTTATAAAGTAAACTTATAAAATTAACACCCAAAACATTGTCCAACCCCCATTTACCCTGTATTTTTGCAAAAGCAAAAAATGCTAGAAATGAAGAAGTATCTCGTCCTTGGAATTCTATTTTTACTGCCCATTACGGCCTATGTTTTTTTTGCTTCCGGAAAAAATAACTTTGCCACTTTGCCACTGCTTACACCTTCAGTCACTGAATTGCAAAATTTTGAAACACTAAACGGAAAACCTGTTCGGTTGGAAAATCATATTACGGTTTTAGGTTTCTTTGGAAGTGATTTGGAAGCACACAGGGCATATGCTTATAATTTAGCGCATAAAATATATAGTAAAAATCATAAGTTTAACGAATTTCAGTTTGTAATTCTTCTGCCAAAAGGAACCGAGGAGCAAGCCAGAAATATTGAGGAAAAACTAAAACAAATTGCTCCCACCGATGCATGGGTTTTTGCTTTTGGGACCGCAGAAAATATAAGAGAAGTGTTTCAATCGTTGAAGTCTGACATAACTTTGGACGACGATATTTCTACTCCGTATGTTTTCATAATAGATAAAGAGCGCACCCTTCGCGGTCGTGATGACGATGAAGACGAAGGTGTTATGTATGGATTTGACTCCAGTAATATCGCCGAAATAAACAATAAGATGAACGACGATGTGAAAGTGCTGCTGGCAGAATATAGAAGAGCGCTTAAAAAGTATAATACAGACCGAGAAATATAGAACAGCAACAGTAATATCTGAAAAATGAAAAAGAATTATTCCTACATCGGTATTTCGTTTATAATCTTGGTTTTTGGAATTTGGGCAGTCCCAAAAATCATCAATACACTTTCAAAACCTGATCTTGAAACAATTGGCTCCGTGCCACCATTTAGTTTTACGGACCAAAATGGAAAAACCATCACCAACGATGATTTTAAAGACAAGATATATGTAGTTGAATTTTTCTTCACTACCTGTCCCTCTATCTGTCCAATTATGACAGAAAATATGCTTAAAATACAAAATGAGTTTTTGGGTAATCCCAGAGTTGGCATCGCGTCTTTTTCTATCGATCCAGAGTATGATACTTCCCAGATTTTAAAGGAATATGCTAAAAATAAAGGCATAACAAAGCCACAATGGCATCTGCTCACTGGACCAAAAGAAGAAATTTTTAAACTTGCCAACGAAGGCTTTAATCTCTATGTAGGTGAAGCCCCCGAAGTTGAGGGCGGGTTTGAACATTCAGGCTTTTTTGCCCTTGTGGATCAAGAAGGAAACATTCGTTCCCGTAAGGATGAAAACGGAAACCCGATTATTTACTATGACGGTTTGGACGATAAGGGGATACAAATGCTAAAAGAAGATATAAAAAAATTATTGTAACATATGCAGACTTCAATCCAAAACTCAAAAAATTATAATCTGTGGATATGGATACTCTCCATTGCCATTCCTTTGGCCGTTGCAGTTCTTTTTACCGTGCGTATTCCCGGAGTAGAACGATTGGGTTTTTTGCCACCAATTTATGCAACTATCAATGGGCTTACTGCCATCATTTTGGTGGTTGCCGTTTTCCAAATAAAAAAAGGAAACCGAAAACTTCACGAAAGACTGATGAAAACCGCAATTGTATGTTCGGTACTTTTTTTGATAATGTATGTAGCGTACCATATGACCTCTGATTCTACGCCCTTTGGTGGTGAAGGAATTATCAAATATGTGTACTATTTTATCCTTTTAACACATATTTTATTATCGATTGCCGTTATTCCATTTGTATTGATTACGTATGTTCGGGGTATTTCGGGACAGTTTTATAAGCATCGAAAAATTGCGCGAATCACCTATCCGCTGTGGTTGTATGTAGCAGTTACAGGGGTAATTGTTTACTTAATGATTTCGCCATATTATTGATTGATAATGAAATTCAAACTCCTATTTGTATTACTTATCCTTTTAATAGTTGCGCTTCCAGCTGAGGCGCAATGCGCCATGTGCCGTGCTGTTCTTGAAAGTGAGGAAGGTGGGCAGGCAGCTAAGGGTATCAATAACGGAATCGTTTACTTAATGATTTTTCCTTATCTATTAATTGGCGGAATAGGTTATGCTATTTATAGAAGCCGAAAAAAGGCCCGCGAAGAAAAAAAATTATAGTTTTTCCAAAGAAGGTGTAACACTTGCCATCTATAATAGTCTTATAAATACTTGAAAGCATTAAAGTTTTCAAGTCTTAACAAGAATTTCACATTTGGAGGGAGAATTCCCCTTTATTTTGTAAATCAACAACTTTTAGGATGATAGAAATCAAAAATCTTCACAAGTCATATCACATGGGTAAAAATTCGCTCCATGTTTTAAAAGGAATAAATTTCACGGTTTCTGAAGGAGAAATGGTTTCAATTATGGGCTCTTCCGGTTCGGGAAAATCTACATTGCTGAACATTCTTGGTATTCTTGATGAAGCTGACGAGGGCACTTACAATCTGGATGGGACCTTAATTAAAAATCTAAATGAAAGGGTGGCTGCTAGATACCGAAATAAATTTTTGGGTTTTATTTTTCAATCCTTCAACCTTATCAATTACAAATCTGCCATAGAGAACGTAGCCATGCCGCTTTATTATCAAGGTGTAAAGCGAAATATTCGCATTGAAAAAGCCATGCATTATTTAGAAAAAGTAGGTCTTGCAGACTGGGCTTCCCATCTTCCGAATGAACTTTCAGGGGGTCAAAAACAAAGAGTTGCCATAGCCCGTGCATTGGCGAGCGACCCTAAAGTATTACTTGCCGATGAGCCTACTGGAGCGCTTGATACAAAAACCTCTTATGAAGTAATGGAACTCATCCAAGGCATTAATGACGAAGGCAAAACAATCTTGATCGTTACCCACGAAGATGATATTGCACATATGACCAAGCGTATCGTAAACTTAAAGGATGGAATTATCATTGACGATTCCGTTGTAAACCAAGTTCGAGCAAAAAGCGAAGTCTATGTTTAATCTTGAACGCTGGCAGGAAATTTTTGAAGCTATTCGCAAAAACAAGTTGCGAACCTTTTTAACGGGTCTTTCCGTGGCTTCGGGAATTTTTATTTTGGTAATTCTGCTTGCAATCGGTCAAGGAATGTCCAATGGGGTTGCAAAGGAATTTGAAAACGATGCCACCAACCGCATTAGTGTCTGGACGAACGTTACATCTGTTGAATATAAAGGATTAAACCCTGGCCGAATTATAGAAATGGACAACCGCGATTACGAAATGGCGGTAAACAAAAACACTGATAAAATTGAACTTAAATCTGGAGTTTATAGCAGATGGGGCCAATTGGTTACCTATAAAAAAGAAAATGGTAGTTACAGAGTGGAAGGTGTGCGTGGCGATTACCAGTTTTTGGAAAATGAAACTCTGGTTGTGGGTAGATACATTAATCAAAACGATCTAAACTCCTTTGAAAAAAATGCCGTGATCGGTAACCAAGTGTATCTCGATCTTTTTAAGGGAAAAGATGCCATGGGTGAATATATTGACATTGCCGGAATAAAATTTAAGGTAGTTGGAGTTTATACCGATCCGGGCGGCGAACGCGAGGAAACACGAATTTTTATTCCACTAACTACTGCACAGCGAGTCTATAACGCTGGCGATAAACTTCGGTCTCTTGCATTTACACTGGAAAAACATGATAAATATGAAGATGCCCTAGCGGCATCTGAAGCCTTTTCAGCAGAATTGGAAGCAGATCTAAAAACAAAACATTCCATAGCGCCTAACGATGAAAGAGCAGTTAACGTGAATAATACTTTAGAGCACGCAAAACGATTTTACGATCTTAACAATATGATTCGCTGGTTCTTTTGGGGTGTGGGAGTATGTACCATTATTGCGGGCGTAGTGGGCGTTAGCAATATCATGCTCATCATTGTAAAAGAGCGTACCAAAGAAATTGGCGTGCGCAAAGCAATTGGTGCTCAACCTTGGTCAATAATTGGAATGATTTTGCACGAATCTATTTTTGTTACCGCAATTGCTGGTTTTGTGGGATTGATTTTCAGTTTGATACTACTTCAACTTGTGGGTCCATTTATTGAAACCGATTATATACGAAACCCATCCGTAGATTTTTCAGTTGCAATTACAACTGTTATTATTCTCGTAGTTGCGGGAGCCATTGCTGGATTTTTCCCTGCCTACAGAGCCGCAAATATCAAACCTATAGAAGCTTTGCGTGATGAGTAAACTTTTTAGCAGAGACAGTTGGGCAGAAATAATTGAAGCTCTTAGCAGCAATTGGTTTAGGACCGTTATGACTGCTTTCGGAGTGCTTTGGGGAATTTTCATTCTGGTAATTTTACTCGCTGCTGGCAACGGTTTGGAAAACGGCATTAAACAAGGTTTTAACGGCATGGCTACTAACTCTATGTTTATGTGGGCACAAACGGCTTCACAGCCTTATAAAGGTTTGCCCAAAGGGCGTAGATACAATTTTAAGACAGATGATGTTGATGCCATAAAACAGCAAGTGCCGGGTTTACGCTTCGTTTCACCAAGAAATCAATTAGGGGGTTTTCGAGGAAGCAATAATGTAGTCCGTGGACTTCAAACAGGTGCTTTTAATGTTTATGGTGATTATCCCGAAATTATTCAACAACAGCCTATGGATATTACTTCCGGGCGCTTTATAAATTATTCAGATATAAATGAAAAACGAAAAGTAGCCATTATAGGCAGTGGTGTTCAAAGTGCACTTTACAACCCGGGAGAAGAAGTAATAGGCTCTTATATTAAAATCAACGGTGTTAATTTTTTAGTCATTGGCACCTATAAAAAGAAAGGGAACAATGGTGATCCCGAAGAAATGCAAAAAGAAATCTACGTGCCGTTCACATCATTTTCGCAAGCGTTCAATATGGGAGATATTGTGGGATGGATGGCAATAACGGCGAAAGATGATTTTTCCATAACCAATTTAAAGACCCAGATTTTTGATGTTATAAAATTGCGCCATTCCATAAACCCAAACGACGATAGAGCAGTGGGAAATTTTGATCTTTATCAAGAATACAGTAAAATCAACGGTTTGTTTACAGCACTTAATTTTGTAGCATATTTCGTTGGAATTTTGGTACTGCTTTCGGGAATTATTGGTATCAGTAATATTATGTTGATCGTCGTAAAAGAACGAACCAAAGAAATTGGAATCCGTCGTGCTTTGGGTGCAACTCCTTGGAGCATCCGTGCTCAAGTTTTGTTGGAATCCATATTTTTGACTATCATTTCAGGAATGGCGGGCATCGTTCTGGCCAGTGGCGTTTTATGGTTAGTTAATTACAAACTCAGCGGAATGGATACAAGCGAAATGATGTTTATAAATCCTTCTGTGAACATAGGTGTAGTATTCATAGCGCTCACAATATTGATAGTTTCAGGCCTTTTGGCGGGATTAATTCCTGCGCAAAACGCAATAAAGGTGAAGCCTGTGGAAGCATTAAGAACCGAATAAAGAATACTAAAGTGGAATTAATAAGCGATCCAAAAGTTAAATCAGTTTTTGAGAACTATCCCTCAAAAGTAAAAGCGCAAATGCTTCAACTGCGGGAAATGGTTTTAAAAACTGCTTCTGAAATTGACGGACTTCAAATACTTGAAGAAACGCTGAAATGGGGTGAACCGAGTTATTTAACAAAAAATGGAAGTACAGTGCGGATGGATTGGAAAGAAAAAAATCCCGAGCAGGTTGCGGTATATTTCAAATGCACATCCAAGTTAGTTCCAACATTTAGAGCAATTTATAAAGATAAATTCAATTTTGAAGGCAATCGGGCTATCGTTTTCAAATTAAAAGATAAATTACCCGTAAAAGAATTAAAACATTGCATCGCTTTGGCACTTACATATCATAAAGTAAAGCATTTGACATTGTTGGGTGCATAAAACAAATTAAAGAATCATCAATTTAAGACCATAATTTCAACAATCAAAAAAAATGAAAAAATCAAAAACCATAATCATTCTTGTAACAATAGCAGTATTGTTTGCAGTTTCTATGTATTGGCTCTATTCCAAAAATATTGAAGACCCGGTTGTTTATGAAACTGAAAAACCGTCAATGGGTTCAATCGTGAAAAAAACGGTTGCTACTGGAAGTATTGTTCCAAAGGAAGAAGTATTGATAAAGCCTAACATTTCCGGAATTATTGATGAAATTTTTGTGGAAGCTGGTGAAATTGTAAAAGCTGGCGACTTGATTGCGAAAGTGAAAGTAGTTCCGAACGTTTCTTCATTAAATAGTGCCAAAAACAATATAAACAGCGTTCGTACGCAAGTGGAAACTGCACGATTGGCTTTTGAAAATCAAAAAAGCATTTACAATCGCCAAAAAGAATTGTTTGAAAAAGGTGTAATCTCTGCCAATGAATTTGACAATGCCCAATTGGCGTATGACCAAGCACAGCAAAGGCTTAAGCAAGAGCAAGTAGGGCTTACCGCGGCAAGTCAAAATTACGATATTGTAAAAACTGGAACCACAAGCGGTATGGGTTCTTCGGCAAATACGGAGATTCGTGCAACAGTTTCAGGCATGGTGCTGGATGTTCCCGTTAAAACAGGAAACCAAGTAATAGAAGCCAACAATTTTAATGATGGAACGACAATCGCTACTTTGGCCGATGTGGACAAAATGATATTTGAAGGAAAAGTTGACGAAAGTGAAGTAGGAAAAATTAAGGAAGGGCTACCTTTGGAAATAACTGTAGGGGCACTTCCCGACAAAACTTTTAATGCTGTGCTAGATTACATCGCCCCAAAAGGAGTGGACGAAAACGGCGCAATTCAATTTGAAATAAAAGGAACAATGAAAAATTTGGACACTACTTCCACTTTTATTCGCGCAGGCTTAAGCGCAAACGCTTCTATTATTTTGGCCAAGGCAGATGATGTTCTTACTATTAAGGAAGCCTTGGTTCAGTATGACCCCAAAACACAAAAGCCTTTTGTTGAAGTAATGGTAGGCGATCAAAAATTTGAACGCAGAGAGATTGAGTTGGGTGTGAGCGATGGAATAGACGTAGAAATCAAAAGTGGTGTTTCCAAAGATGAAAATATTAAGGTTTGGAATCAATTGAAACCAGCTGCCGGACCAACAGGTAGGGGTTAATAGTTTAATTTTTTAAAAATTTTGTAACGCAATGGCAATGCAAAAGACTTATTCATCAACAGAAAAACATATGAAGAAGATAGCAATCCCTTTCTTTTTTTTGATACTCAGTATTTCAATTCAAGCCCAGACCAAACAATGGACGTTGCAGGAATGCGTAAACCATGCTTTGGAAAATAATATTTCTGTCAAACAAAGCGAGCTAGATTTAGAGCTTACAGAAGCCGATAAACTTGAGGCAGTTGGTAATTTTTTACCATCTCTAAACGCAAATGCCAGTGCCTCAAAAAATACCGGATTAAGTTTAAATCCCACCAACAATCAATTGGAGAATACTACATTTGGTTCTGCTTCGGCTGCTATAAACGTTGGGCTTACACTATTTGATGGATTGAGAAATGTGCGCCAATTGCAGCGTTCCAAGCTCTCTGAACTTGCAGCACAATACCGTTTAGACAAAATGAAAGACGATATTGCCCTAGCGGTTGCAAATTCCTATTTACAGGTTTTGTTGAATAAGGCAAATTTGGAAGTGGCAAAGTCTCAAAATATTGTAACCTTGGAACAATTGGATAGAACCAATAATCTTGTGGATGCTGGCGTACTTCCACGTGGAGATCTTTTGGAGATAAAGGCTACAGATGCCGCTGAAAAGCAACGTATTGCTGTTGCGGAGAATACCGTAAAGGTTTCATTAATAAGTCTTGCGCAGTTGCTTCTTATTAAGGACTATTCAAATTTTGATATAGCCGATGAAGAGTATGAAATTATTGATGGCGGAATTGCAGATAAGGACGTTTCAGAAATTATTGAAAGTGCAAAACAAACACGTTCAGAAGTGAAAATTGCACAAAAAAATGTGGATTTGGCTAAAAAAGACCTACAGATTTCCCGTGGGGCTTATTATCCAACGCTTTCAGCGTTTTTTGGATATAATACCCGTTATGCTGACAACGATCCCCTAAATCGTGAATTTATAGACCAACTTTATCTTAATGATGGTATTGGCTATGGGCTTCAACTGAATGTCCCTATTTTTAATGGCTTTAGCGCACGTAGTAATGTTAAACGAAATAAAATCAATTTAAAAAATACAGAGTATCAATTGGAGCAAGCCCAACTCGATTTGGAGTCCAATGTCTATCAGGCCTATGTAGATGCAAATGGTGCATTGAAAGCTTACGAAGCGGCAACTATTGCATTGGAGTCACAGGAGTTGGCGTATCAATATGCCAAAGACAGATATGATGTGGGCCTAACCAACGCATTTGATTTTAGTCAATCAAAATTGCGTTACGACAATGCCAAAATTGAAGAAAACAGAACTAAATTTGAATATATTTTTAAATTGAAGGTTTTAGAACTTTACTTTGGAGTTCCGGCCAGTGAATTAAAATTTTAAAATATGAAGAAAAAAACACTCGTTTGGGTTTTTGTTGCTGTAGTGGCACTAATCGCTATTTTACTTGTTGGAAAAAAAGCTGGGTGGTTTGGAAAATCTGGTGATTTTAAAGAAGTAGAGGTTGCCCAGATTTCCGCAATAGATATTGTTGAAACCGTAGCTGCAACCGGAAAAATACAGCCTGAGATTGAAGTGGCTCTTTCTTCAGAAGTTTCGGGAGAGATTATAGAGCTTCCTGTTAAAGAAGGCCAAACAGTGGAAAAAGGAGATTTATTAGTAAAAATAAATCCCGATCTTATACAGGCTGCCGTGAGTCAATCGCAAGCGGGACTTCAAAACGTTCGTGCACAATATGCACAAGCACAGGCAAGTGAAAAAAATGCCCGGTTGAATTATGAAAGAAATAAGTCGCTTTTTGAAAAAGGGGTTATCTCAAAATCTGAATGGGACAAATCTGTTGCAGATTACGATATGGCCCAAGCCAATGCAAAGGCTGCTTACTACAACGTTCAAAGTGCTTCGGCAAATGTGAAACAGTCTGTAGATAACCTTTCTAGAACTACTATTTATGCGCCTATGAGCGGAACCATTTCAAAGCTTTCTGTTGAATTGGGCGAGAGGGTAGTGGGAACCGCACAAATGGCGGGAACTGAAATTGTACGCGTTGCCAACCTTCAAAATATGGAGGTAGAAGTAGATGTAAATGAAAATGACATCGTAAAAGTTTCCGTAGGCGATTCTACAATTGTTGAGGTAGATGCTTATTTAAAGCGTGAATTTAAAGGAATTGTGACTGAAATAGCAAACAGTGCCGAGAGCGCCCTTACTGCAGATCAGGTTACAAATTTCAAAGTAAAGGTTCGAATTCTCCCAGACTCCTATAAAGATCTAACTGAAGGAAAACCTGAAAGCTTTTCTCCTTTCCGTCCGGGAATGACCGCAACCGTTGATATAATTACGAATAAAAAGAAAAATATAATCGGAGTGCCCATTAGTTCGGTAGTTATAAAAACAGATACTACTGACTCTAAAAAATCCTACATATCCAACGAATCTTCCAGCGCGACAGCTGAAAAATTTGAGGCTGTATATGTAAAAGAAGGAAATGAGGCAAAACTACGCGTGGTAAAGACAGGAATTCAAGACGATTCAAATATTGAAATTATCTCAGGTTTAAAAGAAGGTGAAACTGTAATCACTGGGCCTTACAACACAGTTACAAAATCATTAAAACAAGGAGATAAAGTGGAGGTTACTTCATCTGATAAGGATAAAAAGGATAAATAATGGCAGTTATTTTATGTCTTGAAACTGCAACTACCAATTGCTCCGTAGCAGTTGAGATTGATGGTGAAGTAAAAGCCATTCGCGAAGAGAACAATCAAAAATTCTCCCATGCCGAAAAACTTCACGTCTTTATCGAAGAAGTTTTGAATGAGGCTAACATTGATAAAAAAAAACTTGATGCCGTTGCCGTAAGCAAAGGGCCAGGGTCTTACACAGGGCTTCGTATTGGCGTTTCGGCAGCAAAGGGATTGTGCTTTGCATTGGATATTCCACTCATTTCTACGTCTACCTTAGAGGTTTTGGCACAGCAAGTAAATTTGTCTAACGGCCACATTATCCCACTACTTGACGCTAGAAGAATGGAGGTTTATTCCGCAGTTTATACTTCAGACAAAAACCAAGTACGCGAAACAAAGGCTGAAATTTTAAACGAGAATTCATTTATAGACTTTTTGGAAAAAGGGAAAACAGTTTTTATTGGTGATGGTGCTGTAAAGCTTGAAGCAATTTGTAACCATGAGAACGGAGTTTTTAAAAAAAATTTGTTCCCTTCTTCAGCGGATATGGTAAGTTTGGCCGAAGCTAAATACAAAATAAGCGACACAGAAAATGTCGCTTATTTTGAACCTTTTTATTTAAAGGAATTTATGATGGGGTAACTTTTTTCATTATAATAGTGAATCAAAATATATAAATACTTTTGTTAAATCTGACTCGTTATCAACATCCAGATTGTTCTCGCTTATATAATCTTTTACTTCCTTTTTCTTTGAGTCCATAACTTTTAAAACTTTAGACTTAGTAGTTGGCATTTCTAAAAATTTACCGTTTTGAACTAAGTAATATTTGGTTGTCTTTTCGAAAGATGGAGGGGTGCGTTTTTCATAACTTGTATTTGCCGTTTCGGGTTCTAAAAAAACCGCAGTTGTCTTTTTGTAAAGATCATAGCTTTTTCCATCAGCAAGAATATTAAAATATCCCCCTTTTTCATTGGACCCATTATAAGGGATGAATACATAAATGTCTTTTTCGATTTTCACATAAATGCTTGGGTCTTTCATTAAAGCGCCATAATTCTCTTGAGATGCGTGGTTTTTGATTTCAATTTCATCGGCATAAGCATTGTAGCGCATAGGCACTCCAGATTTTAATAATTTATCATCTTGGTAAATGTTTCCGACCATGAAGTTTGGATTCAAATACGCCTCATCTTTTATTCCATTAAATTCTGCTTCGGTAAGGCCAAAAGATTGAGATTTTTGGTCTATATCAATGGTGCGTAAATAGAGGTCATACATATTATCAGCTCCTCCAGAACTTCCTGCATCTCTTTTTGCAAAATCTCTTTGCGAAAAACATTGGGAAAAAGCAAAAATGCAAACTATAAATAGGATATAATTTTTCATAAAATGTTGTTTAACATTAAATATACTAAATTACAATTGAATATCTGTAGGCCCTGTAAAATTAATCAGTAAAAAAGGCTTAAATTAAATGACGTTTTACCTGCCATTTACTTTAAACCTTTTCTTAAAAATAGTATATTCTGCTAAAGTAAAACTTATAGTAAAGAATCGAAATAGGAAATTGTCTTGATTAAATCTGCTTCTTTGTCAAGATCTATATTTTTGTCTTTTATATATTTTTTCATTTCATTCTTTTTAATATCCATCATTTTTAAAATCTTGGATTTGCTATTTGGCATTTCCAAAAAGCTACCATCTTTTACTAAATAATATGTAGTTGCCTTCAGAAAGGCAGGTGGGGTATCTTGCTGATAGGATGTTTGGGCTTTTCTCGGCTCTCTGTATTCAGCTTTTGTTTTTTTGTATAAATCATACGTTTTTCCGTCATTTAATACGTTGAAATAACCTCCTTTTTCGTTTGAGCCGTTGAAAGGTACAAAAACATAAATATCGTTGACTATCTTCACGAAGATGTCTGGCGATTTTATAAGTGCGCTATAAGTTTCATCAGAAACATTTTTCTTAATTTCAATTTCATCGGCATAAGCGTTGTAGCGCATAGGCACATCATCTTTTATTAACTGGTCTTCCTGAAATATTTTTCCCTGTAAAAAATTGGGGTTTGCGTATGCCTCATCTTTAATGGCTGCAAACTGAGCTTCGGTAAGGCCAAAAGCCAGTGATTTTTGATTTATGTCGATAGTTCGATCATAAACGCTGGTGTAGCCACTTTGTCTGGATTGAGAAAAAGCCGAGATTCCAACTAATAAAAAAGCGGCCGTAAATATTATTCTTTTCATTTTTAATTTTTTAGTATATGTTATAAAAATATGTATTATTCCTACAAATTTAATGATTTATTTCGATAAAGTCTCCAAATTAAAATGGTGTACGTCGCGCTGTGGAAATGGAATCGTAATTCCGGCTGCTTCTAAACGCTCTTTTCCTTCTTCCAGAATTAGCCACCTTAGCGCCCAGAAATCTTCATTTTTTGCCCAGTAGCGTAACGTAATATTTACGGAGCTATCACCCAATTCAGCTACTGCTGCCATTGGCATTTTGTCTTCAAGTTTTAAAACCGTCTCTTGTTCGGAAACTAAGTTTAAAAGAATTTCCTTGGCTTGCTTGATATTATCGTCATACCCTATCCCAAAGGAAAGATTTTCACGCCTTATGCCTTCTTCGGTGTAATTTATAATATTATCATTACTCAACTTGCCGTTCGGAATTATAGCTAGTTGGTTTCCAAAAGTTGTCAATTTTGTATTGAATATGGAAATCTCCTTTACCGTTCCATCAACACCTTGGGCGCTAATAAAATCGCCAACCCGAAATGGCTTTATCAATAATATAAGCACACCTCCTGCAAAATTTGCCAGTGATCCCTGTAGCGCCAAGCCCACAGCAAGTCCTGCGGCACCAATAATAGCTACCAGCGAAGCAGATTCAACACCCAATTGGGTAATTACTAATACGAAGAGTACTATCTTTAAGCCCCAATTTATTAAGCTGGCAATAAAATTTTCGAGCGTGGGGTCGTACTCTTTCTTATCAAAAAATCTTCTTATAAAGCCGTTGATTATCTTAATCAACCAAAGCCCTATCAGAAGCATTAAAATTGCTCCAACTACATTTGGTAAAAAATCAATTAATTTTTGTCCGTACTTTTCAATGTAAATATCCAAGTCTTGAAATTTGTCCATAAAATTTATTCGTTTTTATTTAATAATTCAATTGCAATTTTTATATCCTTTATGGGCAGTTTGCAGGTATTGTTTTTGCAAACATAAATAAGGGTTTCGCCGTCCACAAATCTATTTTTAAACAGCGGCCCGTTATTTTCATCCACGCTTCCGGCAATAATAATATTTGGCAGATAATGTTTGTTTATTTGCTTTGCTTTTTCAGAAACATCTTTTCCTACGATAATTACTTCAAAAAAGTCGTTTTTAAAATTCAGCAGAAGATCCAGCCAATTTGAAAACCCGCTGGGATATTGCATCATTTCTTCAGATACATTCTTTAGCATCTGTTGCGAAATTTCTTTAAAACCTGTATTTTCAAAATATTTTGAAAGCAGAAAAAGGTTTTTTGCCATTGCCGAATTTGACGACGGAATCACGTTGTCCCGATATTCAAAATTTCGGCTAACGATGGCGGAATCTTCTTTTGAGGTGAAATAGAACATATGCTTTTCCGAATCAAAGAAATTGGCGATTGTATAATCGGTCATTTTTTTTGAAAGTTGAAGCCATCTTTCATCCAGCGATATTTGATATAACTCCAGAAAAGCCTCGATGGTAAAGGCATAATCCTCTAAAAACCCATTGATACTGCTTTGGCCGTCTTTGTAATTGTGAAACAATGCGCCATTATCCCGTAGTTGTTTTTCAGAAATGAAACTTGCATTTTTAAGAGCGCTATTTAAATATTCTTTTTTTCCAAAGGCTTTATAAGCATCCACATACCCCTTAAGCATTAAGGCATTCCAAGAAGTTAGGGTTTTGTCGTCCAGACGCGGTTTGGCTCTTTGGTTGCGATAGGTGAGGAGGGTTTTTTTCCAGCTTTTCTTTTTTTGCTGAAATGCTTCGGAAGTAAGATCAAATTCATTTTCAATTTGTGCATCGGTTTTTTGGCGGATGAGCACATATTGATCTTTTTCCCACTTTCCGTAACTGTTCACATTATAATATTCTTTAAATATTTTGAAGTCATCCTTTAACAATTTCTGCAATTGTTCCGCAGTAAAAACGTAGAAAGCGCCTTCCTCTAATGTTCCATTTTCATCTTTACTATCCGCATCAAGTGAAGAATAGAAGCCACCCTCCTCATTTGTCATTTCAAGTGAAATAAATTCCAAAGTTTCTGCAACAACATCGCTATAAAGAGGGTTTTGGGTCACTAAAAAAGCATCGCTGTAAAGACTGATAAGTTGGGCATTGTCATAAAGCATTTTTTCAAAATGGGGCACATGCCATTTTTCGTCTGTACTATATCGGGCAAAGCCTCCGCCAATTTGATCATAGAGGCCACCAAACGCCATTTTATCTAAGGTTAGAGTTATTTGGGCAAGTAATTTATCGTTTTTATTTGAAACTGCTTGTCTCAATAAAAATGCTAAATTATTTGGCATCATAAACTTTGGGGAACCTTTAAAGCCCCCGTTTTTATCATCGAATTGATTGGACCAATTCTTTATAATTTCATTAACGGGAAAATTTTTAAAATCGACTGTTTCGGTTCTCAAACGGATGAGATCCATACTTTTAATGCCCTCTTCCAATCTGTTTGCGTAGGCAATCAATTTTTGGGGCTCATTCTTGTAAATTTCCTGTATCTGCTCCAGCGCATTTATCCAGTCTTTTTTTCTGAAATAAGTCCCGCCCCAAACCGGTCTTCCATCAGGAAGTGTCACCACGTTTAAGGGCCAGCCAGCACTACCGGTCATAAGTTGCACGGCATTAATATAACTTTGATCTACATCTGGTCTTTCCTCGCGATCTACTTTTACTGGTATAAAATTCTTGTTCATCACTGAGGCTACGGTACTGTCCTCAAAACTTTCTTGCTCCATAACGTGGCACCAATGGCAGGCCGCATAACCAATACTTACAATCATTAATTTTTTTTCTTTTTTGGCCTGTTGTAAGGTTGTTTCGTTCCAAGCCTTCCACTGTACCGGGTTATGGGCATGTTGTAGCAAGTAGGGGCTAGACTCTTTACTTAAATCGTTAGTAAATTTGTGTGTTTCCAAGTTATGTTTTGTTGAAGAGTTGCAACCGAATAGAATTTGCAGGGCGATAAAAACCAATATCAATCGCATAATATTTTTTAGGAAAACAAAATACGCCTTTGATAACCCAAAAGCGTATTTTCCGACAATCATTATGTATTACTTTACTTCAAAAGTAATTTTAACGTTTACGCGAAATTGGGTGATGTTGTTATCGTCAACAACACAAGTTTGTTCATTAATATAAGCTGAACGAATATTTTTCACGCTTTTCGAAGCTTCCTTGATTGCATTTCGCGTAGCATCTTCCCAGCTATTACTAGAGTTGGAAAGCACTTCGATTACTTTTAATACTGCCATTTTATTTGGTTTTAGGTTAAAAATCAGTGAACCTCCAAATTACGATTATTAACTGCTAATTTTCAGAAAATTAAGTTAAAAGAGAAGATTTTGAATACTTATCCATTAATAGCCACCACTTGGTTTACCTGCCCGTTTAGCATTTCTCTTAGCATGGTTTCAATACCATTTTTTAAGGTAATTGTAGATGAAGGGCAACCACTGCAGGCACCCTGAAGAATAACCTTAAGTGTTTTAGTCTCAATGTTGAAAGAATCAAACATAATATGTCCGCCATCACTTGCCACTGCTGGTTTGACATATTCATCCAGTATGGAGATTATTTCCTTTTCAAGATCAGTATATGGTTTGTGAGAAGTTTGAGAAGAACTTATTGAGGTAGATTGATTTTCAGTAATATTTGTGGCGTTCAATATTTCATCGTTCAATACTGGTTTTCCTTCTTCGATAAATTTTCTGATGAACTCCCGCAGTTCGGATGAAATATCTTGCCAATCCGCAGTATCATACTTCATAATCGAAACGTAATTTGCGCTTATAAAAACTTCTTTTACAAATGGAAAGCTGAACAGCACTTTGGCCAATGGTGAATGGATGGCATCATCAAGGTTTTTAAACTCAAATGTTCCCGATGCCAATGGTTTATTGGCAACAAATTTCAAAACACTGGGATTTGGAGTGCTTTCCGCATAAATGCTTACGGGAGATTTTTTGACAGTGTTTTCTTCAGAAATAACAGATTTTCCAGTATTTAGGTATTCCAAAATCGAATTGGCTACTTCTTGTTGAACATCTTCCCATGCAACAATATTATATTTTTCAATTGCGACAAAATTTTGGGAGATATAGACTGTTTTAACGAAAGGTAGATAAAAAAGCTGTTGTGCTAACGGACTTGGCTTTGCTTCATCGATATTTTTGAATTCGTAGCTAGAATTGCTTGATAGGAAAGAGTTTGCAGTAAATTTAACAATATTTGGATTAGAAGTTTGGGAAATTTCAATGTTAAATTGGGACATTTACTTGTTTTTTTTGCAAAAATATAAAAAGAAAAACAATGTATTCAATATATTTGGCATTGTAATACCCAGATTTATGAAAAAATTAATACTTCTTTTAACGTTTGTATTTCCTCTTTTCGTTTTTTCACAACCAGTTACGTTGTTCCAACAGTTTAACGGTAGGTATGATTTTACGGCAGTTGGTAATACTTTAAATGCACAACCGAACTTTAACGGGTATTGTGGCCAACTCCTTCAAAGTAGTGCCAGCTTGTCCCTAACGCCAGGTCAAACTTTTGTATCAGCTCATTTGTATTGGGGTTCAATTGGTACTGGAGATTTTGATGTTTCGTTAAATGGAACACCTATTAGTGCACAACGCATCTTCAGCCATACCTTTAATGGCCAGCCTTATTTTTCGGCATATGCAGACGTTACTTCTTTAGTTGCAGCTACAGGAAACGGTACTTATACTTTTGCCGACATGGATGTTCAAGGCTTGCTTTCACAATATTGTGGTACAAACTTTGGAGGGTGGGCTATCTATATAATTTATGAAGACCCATCATTGTTGTTGAACCAGATAAGCTTGTTTGACGGTTTGGAAAGTGTTTCTGCCAATAATAATAACTTAAGTATAACTTTAACTAATATTGATGTAAGTTCAGATATTCTTTCAAAAATTGGATTTTTGGCCTGGGAAGGGGAAGCTGAAATTGCAAATGGTGAAAGCCTTTTTATAAATGGCACATTAATTTCGAATGCATTAAACCCTGCCGATAATGCATTTAATGGAACAAACTCTTATATAGGTCCGCCCGGAAATACCCAAAATTATAACATGGATTTGGATTATTACGATCTGGTCGGGATCGTAAACCCAGGGGACACAACCATCCTCATTGAATTGGAGTCTCAGCAGGATTTCATAATGGTAAATAATATTATTACGAGTGTAAACTCTGAACTTCCAGATGCAACCATTGAGATTGATGATTTGGGAGTACTATGTCAAAATGGTAATATTGATGTTGACTATACGGTATATAATGTTAACAGTACAAATGAATTACCAGCAAATACTCCAATAGCATTTTATGCTGATGCTGTTTTAATTGGCCAAACTACAACAACAAATGCCATTCCCATTGGCGGTTCTGAAAGTGGAACTATTACTTTAAATATACCTATCGCTACTCCAAATAACTTTAACCTTAGAGCCGTTGTGGATGATATTGGAAATGGTACGGGCATAGTAGCAGAAACCGACGAATCAAATAACGAATTCATTTATCCCGTTGATCTTAGTACGGCCGGTATTTTACTTGATCCAGGTCCAGCTTGTTTGGGTAGGCCAGTTATTTTAGATTCTGGAGTTACCGATCCTCCATTTAACATTCAGTGGTTTAGAAATGGTATTCCTATCCCAGGAGCTACTAACGCTACCCTTACGGTTACAACAGATGGTATATATTCTGTTGAAGCAGTAGATGGCATCTGTCGGGTAGATAGTAATTCGGTTGTCATTACTTTTAGGCCCCAGCCCATTGCGAACGCTGCTGTGGATCTTTACCAGTGCGACTACGGGACTACGGCGGGCGTGTTCAATCTGACGGACAACGACGCGAACATTCTGGGCGGTCAGGACCCTGCGCTCTTCACGATAAAGTACTACCAGAGCTACCAGGACAGTTTTGACGACACCAACGAGATCCTGGGTGGTGTTCACATCATCGTCCCCCCGTCCCCGCAGACGATCTATGCGCGCATCGAGGACAACAGCGGTAGCTGTTTCGACCTTACGGACTTCCGTATCTTTTTCA
>PAZL01000033.1 GCA_002715485.1 Aequorivita sp.
CTTTTTATCGCTTCCAAGGAATTGATTTTGGACGTAGTTAAAGAATTGTTATTTCAGGAAAAGATGAAAGAATCGGTACGGTTGTTGGGAATTTCCATTTCACACCTTAATAACGAAACCCCGAAGAAAAAAGAGGTTCCGAAGGAATCCATAGACGTGCAACTTAAACTTGAATTTTAAAGCCCCTCCGCCTTCGGCACCTCCCCCTGAAAAAGGTGGAGGAAGATTGTAAAAATTTTAAATATGATAGAAAGCTACTTATCTTTAACTAATTTAAAATTCCAGATTTATGAAAACCGTAGCTTTTTCCCTTCTTGCCCTTACAGGTTTCACCTTTCTATTTTCCTGTAAAAATGACGGCAAAACAAACGAAGAAACCCACACTGCTGTAACTGATTCCATTCCTGCGGAAACTGCGCCCGATGCTATGTATGTTACTGCTGTAAGCGGGCTGACCTTACGCGAGTTTCCCAATCTTCAAAGTGCGAAACTTGCCGTGATGCCTTTGGGCACGAAAGTGAAAATTGTGAACACTGAAGGAAAAACAACAATGACCGTAGGTGGAATAAATGGCGCGATGGATGAGGTGGAATTCAACAATCAAAAAGGCTTTGCCTTTAACGGCTTTCTTTCAAAGTTTTTCCCTCCCGGGGAAGATGCTTCCGCAAAAAATTATGCAGAAGAATTAAAGAAAGATTTTCCAAATGTGAATTATTCCGAAGCAACTGGTGGAACCGTGAGTCAGCCTACGAAAACCGAAACGTTGATTTTGCCAACTGATAAATGGCACGAAGCGTTTTTTACGGCGCAACAGCTTTTTGCAATACCAAAGGGGTTTGCTTTTCCCAACCCAAAAGGTTCCAATAGCGAAACGCAACAGAACAACGATAAAAAGAAGGGGGATTTTGTAAGCGAGCTACAGATTGCTCGAAACGACAACGAGCTTCAGAAAATAGCCTATAATTACAAAACCACAGGTTTTGGATATACGGTTACTATTACCAAAGAAACTGCTGGAATGAAACTTGAAAAAGTTGAGGTTTCGGATTAAATTTAAATTCAATCTAAAAAATTATGAAGCATAGATTTTTCATATTGTATTTTGTTTCCTATAGTTCTTTTGTTATTGCACAATTTGGCGCACAACGTATCATCACGACAGAAGCTGATGGCTCACGAATTATCTGTGCCGCAGATGTTGATGGGGATGGCAATATAGATATGCTTTCCGCCAATAATTTTGGCAACAATCTTACGTGGTATAAAAATTTGGATGGTTTGGGTAATTTTGGCCCCCAAAACATTATTGCACCATTAGATACAATACACGTATCTACAGCTGATATAGATGGAGATGGAGATATGGACGTTCTAGCAGTTTCCCATCTTAATGACTTAGTAGTTTGGTATGAAAATTTGGACGGATTGGGAAATTTCAGTTCCCAAAAAGTTATTTCTAACATTACTGATGGGGCATATGTGGTAATAGCTGCAGACATTGATGGGGATGGTGATATGGATGTTATATCTGGTTCTGACAATAGTGGAATAGCTTGGTATGAAAATACAGATGGCAATGGAAATTTTGGGCTAGCACGTATAATTAATTCTGCCGCTCCGATTGCACGCTCTATAACCGCAGCCGATATTGACGGGGACGAGGATTTGGATATAGTCGGATCTAATTCAGGTCCTTATGTAAAATTATCATGGTATGAAAATCTGGACGGTATGGGTAATTTTAGCCCCCCGGAAGTAGTTGATACGAGTAATTTTGCTATGTATCCAATTTATACAATAGACATTGATGGAGATAACGATATGGATATTTTAGTGATTGCCGCCGTGTCTGGAGCAGATAAAGTTGCATGGTATGAAAATGACGGTATTGGCAACTTTGGTTCACAGATTGTTATTTCTGACGAACCAATAGATGTTTGGTCTATTTACTCTGCTGATCTTGACCAAGACGGCGATAACGATATACTTGCAACTGGGGGAGGAGCTTTTGATGGCGAAATCGTTTGGTTTGAAAATCTGGACGGGACGGGTTCGTTTGGCTCTAAAAATGTTATCAGCATAGAACATCAATTCCCTCGTTCGGTAATAGCCGCAGATATAGACAACGATGGCGATATGGACGTAATTGCCTCTTCGCAGAACGATGATAAAATAGCGTGGTATGAAAACCTTACAATTTTGGGAGTTGGGGAAAACGAATCAAGCTCAATTAAAATCTATCCAAACCCTACTGATGGTTTGCTCTATATAGATGCTAATACCGAAAGTATTATAGGCATTACCGTTTTTGATGTACTGGGCAAAAAGGTGCTTCAATTGCAAGGAAACAAGCAACAAGTGGATATTTCGACTATTGAAAGCGGCATGTATTTTTTGAGGATAGCAACGGATCGTGGGGAATTTGTACAGAAAATTATAAAAGAATAATCTCTACTTTACCTGAGTAACCCGTAACGTATTTACCATTCCCTTGTCCACAATGGGCATGGCGGCGAGGTTTATTAAATAATCGCCTTTGTGCACGTAGCCTTTTTCAAAAGCAATCCTGTTTACATCGTCCACGGTTTCATCGGTGCTTACGTATTTGTCGTAATAAAAAGCCTTTACGCCCCAGAGTAAATTCAAGCGGGCAAGAATACGCTTGTTACTTGTGAAAGCCAAGATAAAAGCCGAAGGCCGCCAAGCGGAAATCTGGAAGGCCGTGTAACCACTATTGGTCAAAGTACAGATTGCCTGCGCTTCAATTTCATTTGCCATATGTGCTGCGTGGTAGCAAATGGATTTGGTTACGTAGCGGTTGGTCTTTATTTGCGGTGGCTCTTGGGGCACGCGGATCAATTCAGAATTCTCTACGCTTTTTAGGATTTTAGTCATTGTTTTTATTACCGCAACGGGATAATTGCCCACGGAAGTTTCACCCGAAAGCATCACAGCATCGGCACCGTCCATTACGGAGTTTGCCACGTCGTTAACCTCGGCTCGAGTTGGCGTTAGCGACGTAATCATGGTTTCCATCATTTGGGTAGCAATGATTACGGGAATGCGGGCACGTTTTGCGGTAAGGACCAATTCTTTTTGTATTAAGGGCACTTCTTCAGCGGGCACTTCTACGCCCAGATCGCCCCGTGCAACCATAAGGCCATCGCAATAGGCGATGATTCTGTCAATATTTTCGACCGCTTCGGGTTTTTCAATTTTTGCGATTATAGGTATCTTATATTCAGAATGCGCTTCAATCAGTGCCTGCAATTCCTTTAAATCCTCTGCATGGCGCACGAAGGAAAGTGCGAGCCAGTCTACTTTTTGCTCGATAGCAAAGATGGCGTCTTCTTTGTCTTTGGCGGTAAGCGCGGGAAGGGAAATATTTGTATTGGGAAGGTTAACCCCTTTTTTGGAACGAAGTGGGCCGCCTTGGATTACCATTACTTTTACTTCGTTGGCATTGTTGGTTTCCAGCACTTCAAAAATAAGTTTGCCGTCGTCCAGGAGCACACGTTCACCGGGATTTACATCGCGCGGAAAATTGTCATAGTTCATATAAACGCGTTCGCGGTTGCCCTCAAATTCATCGCCAGTACAGAATAAAAGCTCATCGCCGGGTTGCACGATCACTTCTTCCTTCATCATTCCCACACGAAGTTTTGGCCCCTGCAGATCGCCCAAAATAGCAACGTGGGTGCCCAACTCTTCAGAAAGCTTTCGGATGTTTTGAATGTTCTCTTTAACGGTTGAATAATCGGCGTGGGAAAAATTTATCCTAAATACATCTACACCTTCCAAAATCATATGTTTTAAGGTTTCGGTGCTTGAACATGCAGGCCCAAGTGTGGCTACTATTTTGGTTCTTTTTTGATTTGACATTTAGTCGAAAATTAAATTGTTCTTAGCTTTTATATGTTCTGTTTCTACGATATAGGCAGAAATGATCTGTTTTATTTCGTTTATTTCTGAAAGAAATTTTCGCAAGGGCACAGTATCAAAATCTGAGTATATTTTCAGAAAATAATCTACTTTTTTTAATTCGGGGAGCAGATAGTGAACCGTGGATTTTTCGGAAACCATTTCCGCAAACAAACCGCCGGAACTTTGCAAACCTGCCTCAACCGACTTGCACTTGTTGGCTATGAGGTAAAAATGGGTGTATTTGTGAACATCTTCAAAATCATAGAGCGGAAATGTTATTAGCAAACCTTCTGTTGAAAAATCGAGATCGGTTTGTTTTCTTTTCAGCTTCAAATTTAAGTGGCGGTTCAGTAGATATGCCATTTTATAGGCCTCTTCACTACAATGAATGGCGATGAGCGTGTAGGGCTCTTCAAAATCTTCATCAAAAATCAATTTGTGATTTGCCATTGCTATTTTCAAGATATCTTCTTACAAAAATAGGCAACTTTAAAGGGATTAACGAAAGAACTTGGATGCTATCGCTAAATTTGATGGTAAAATAACTTTTGGCAGCTAAGGTTTTTCTGAATCAACCTTAATTTGAAGTTTGTAAAAGGCTCTTTTGGCTGCACGTTCCTCGGCTTTCTTCTTTGAGGTGGCCCTTGCTTTTGCCACTATTTCATCTTCAAGTTTTAATCGAACGGCAAAATGTTTCAGTTCGTCTTTGCCGTTGTCTTCATATATTTCAAAATTGAACTGTTTTTTATGTTTTTGGCACCATTCAATAAATAGGCTTTTGTAGCTGATTACTTTCCCTTCCAGCTTTTTGATGTCCACATAGGGTTTAATGACCCTTTTTTGAATGAATTTTTCGCAGTATTTAAATCCGCGATCTAAATAAATAGCGCCTACCAATGCTTCAAAAACGTTTCCGTAAATATTACCACTGAACTGTTGTGTGGGAATGGTGGTTTTTAAAAATTTTACCAATTGTAGGTCACGGCCTAATTCATTCAAATGTTCGCGGCTCACTACTTTGCTGCGCATTTTGGTAAGATAGCCTTCGTTGCCTCCGGGAACTTTTTTGAACAAATGTGCAGCAATTACGGCACCTAGCATGGCATCTCCCAAAAATTCGAGACGTTCATAATTTTGTGGTTGGCCACTGGTATTTTTTTCGTTGGTGGAACGGTGGGTGAAAGCGGTTTCGTATATGGAAAGGTCTTTAGGGTTAAACCCTAATATTTTTTTTAGGGAATTGGAAAATTCCCCGTTTTTGTCTGAACGGGAAGAAAATATGTTTTTAATGGAAGCCATTAATTGTTTTAGGCATCAAGTTTTTTAAAGAGCACACACGCATTGTGCCCGCCAAACCCAAATGTATTGCTCATTGCCACTTTTATATCGCGTTTTTGAGCTTTATTGAGGGTAAGGTTTAAGGAAGGGTCTATGTTTTCATCTACCGTAGTATGGTTAATGGTAGGTGGAACAATCCCGTATTTCATTGCCAAAATAGAGGCAATAGCTTCAATAGCGCCTGCAGCTCCCAAAAGGTGCCCGGTCATAGATTTTGTTGAATTGATATTGATATCTTTAGCGTGCTCGCCAAAAACATTTACAATAGCTTTCAATTCGGCAACGTCGCCAAGAGGAGTTGAGGTTCCGTGGGTGTTTATGGCATCTACTTCATTCGGGCTCATATTGGCATCGCGCAGGGTGTTCAGCATAACGCGTTCCACACCAATACCGTCTGGGTGTGGAGCCGTCATATGGTAGGCATCACTGCTCATGCCACCTCCAATAACTTCGGCATAAATTTTTGCGCCACGCTTTTTTGCGTGTTCGTATTCCTCAAGAATTAATGCGCCAGCACCTTCCCCCAAAACAAAACCGTCACGGGTGGCATCAAATGGACGCGAGGCCGTTTCTGGACTATCGTTACGTGTAGAAAGGGCGTGCATTGCGTTAAAACCGCCCATACCAGCAATGGTTACAGCTGCTTCGCTACCGCCGGTTACGATAATATCGCAATGTCCCAAACGTATGTAGTTTAGTGCATCTATCATCGCATTGGCAGAGGAGGCACAGGCAGAGACCGTTGTATAATTTGGCCCCATGAAACCGTGCTTTATGGAAATATTTCCAGGCGCAATGTCCGCAATCATTTTTGGAATAAAGAAGGGGTTGAAACGTGGTGTTCCATCCCCTTCTGCATAGTTTATTACTTCATCTTGAAAAGTTTCCAGCCCACCTATTCCGGCTCCCCAAATTACACCAACACGAAATTTATCAACCTCGTTGAGGTTTATTCCGGCGTCTTGTATGGCTTCATCTGAAGATACAAGGGCATATTGGGCAAAACGGTCAAGTTTTCGGGCTTCTTTCCTGTCAAAATGATCTTCTGCGTTGAAATTCTTCAATTCGCAAGCGAATTTTGTTTTGAACTTTTCAGTATCAAAATAAGTTATGGGCGCACAGCCACTTTTCCCACTAACAAGAGCATCCCAATATTCTTGAATATTGTTACCGATAGGGGTAAGTGCACCAAGGCCTGTAACTACAACTCGCTTTAATTCCATAGAAGAATTCTTATTTTGCTGCTTCTATATAGGAAATTGCTTGACCAACAGTGGCAATGTTTTCAGCTTGGTCGTCTGGAATCTGGATATCAAATTCTTTTTCAAATTCCATGATAAGCTCTACCGTATCTAGGGAGTCTGCTCCTAAGTCGTTAGTGAAGCTTGCTTCGTTTACAACTTCGTTTTCGTCTACACCTAATTTGTCTACGATAATCGCTTTTACTCGTGATGCAATGTCTGACATAATTCTTGATTTTTAAATTTAATTATAAGTGGCAAAAATAAAATATTTTAATTGAAATCACCATTTAATGTTAAAAATGTGCCTTTGATAATTTTGAATTTTCACATTTCAACAAAATTGGAAAAACCAATTTAAACAATTTTGGGCGAAGTAAAACCCTATTGCCTTACTTTTGTGTTTTATTTGTTAATATTTACTTCGAGAAAAACTTTTGGAAACGGGAATGAAGAAGCGGATTGTAATTTTTGCGTCGGGTAGTGGTACCAATGCCGAGAACATTATTAAATACTTTCAACGAACCCAGTTTGCCGAGGTCGTTCGCGTGCTTTCAAACAAGAAGGATGCCAAAGTTTTGGAACGCGCCGAAAAGCTTGATGTAAATACAGGTTTCTTTACAAAGGATGAATTGTTTTCTGAAGAAGGCGTTTTAAAAACTTTAAAGAAAACCAAGCCAGATATTATAGTATTAGCTGGTTTTCTGCTAAAATTTCCAGAAATTATTCTGAAAGAATTTCCGAATAAAGTGATCAATGTTCATCCGGCACTGCTTCCAAAATATGGCGGAAAAGGAATGTACGGTAATTTTGTACACGAAGCGGTTTTAAAAAATAATGAAACGGAAACGGGAATTACAATTCACTATGTGAATGAAAACTATGATGAGGGTGCAATTATTTCGCAAAAAAAGGTGAAGCTTTTGGAAACCGAAACTTCCAAAACTGTTGCAGAAAAAGTACACAAACTGGAATACGAGTGGTTTCCAAAGATAATTGAAGAATTGCTTCGCGAAAAACATCCACCCCTAACCCCTCCTTCAAAGGATAGGAATAATTAGATCATGGCTAACAAAAAGCAAAAATTTTATGTGGTTTGGTTCGGCAATCCCGCTGGTATTTTTGGCAGCTGGGAGGAATGCAAACTTTCCATTCAGGGGGTAAAGGGGGCACAATACAAAAGCTTTGAAACTTTTGATGAGGCCAAAAAAGCCTACAACAAAGAATACTCAGATTATAAAGGGAAGACTGTAAAAAAAGCACTTTCCAAAGAACAGCTTCAAAAAATAGGAGAACCCAACCTATATTCCATTGCTGTTGATGCAGCTTCCAGCGGTAATCCTGGCAAAATGGAATATCGCGGGGTGGATACGCAAACACATAAACAACTTTTTCATCAAGGGCCGTTTCAGCAGGGAACCAACAATATTGGGGAGTTTTTGGCACTTGTGCACGGACTGGCTTTTCTTCAAAAAAAAGGAAGCGATAGAATCATCTATACCGATTCGCGAATTGCGATGGGCTGGGTAAAAAAGAAAAAGTGTAACACAAAACTAAAGCGTACCGCAAAAAATCAAGCGTTATTTGAATTGGTTGCACGAGCCGAAAATTGGTTAAAAACAAATACATACAATACGAAAATAGTTAAATGGGAAACCAAAGCCTGGGGCGAAATTCCTGCGGATTTTGGACGGAAGTAAAACGCACAACTATAATTCTTTTTAAAGCTGTTAAAAGACAATTCCATTATAATTAATTTGATTAAATTTGCACCCTCTTTAAAAACCCCTGTATGAGTAAACTCGTAATCGTTGGTACCGTAGCTTTTGACGCTATTGAAACCCCTTTTGGGAAAACAGATAAAATTCTTGGTGGTGCCGCTACCTACATAGGTTTGGCTGCCTCGCAATTTCAAGTGGATGGCGCAATAGTTTCAATCGTTGGCGGTGATTTTCCAAAGCAAGATTTACACATGCTTGAGGAAAAAGGAATGGACATTTCAGGCCTTGAAGTGGTTGAAGATGGAAAAACTTTCTTTTGGAGCGGAAAATATCACAACGACATGAATACGCGGGACACTTTAATAACCGATTTGAACGTGCTTGCAGATTTCAATCCAAAGGTTCCCGAAAAATATCGCGATGCCGAAGTAGTCATGTTAGGAAATTTACATCCGCTCGTACAATTGGGAGTAATTGAGCAGATGGATTCTCCAAAATTGATTGTTCTGGATACTATGAATTTTTGGATGGACAGTGCTTTGAATGATTTAATGCAGGTTATTTCCAAAGTAGACGTAATAACTATAAATGATGAAGAGGCAAGACAACTTTCCGGAGAATATTCTTTAGTGAAGGCTGCTGCAAAGATTATGGAGATGGGCCCAAAATATGTGGTTATAAAGAAAGGTGAACACGGTGCATTACTTTTTGGTAATGATGATGTTTTCTTTGCTCCGGCACTTCCGTTGGAAGAAGTTTTTGACCCAACTGGTGCGGGTGATACTTTTGCTGGAGGGTTTACAGGGTATTTGGCAAAAACCGGAGACTATAGTTATGAGAATATGAAGAACGCCATTATTAATGGTTCCGCATTGGCTTCGTTCTGTGTAGAAAAATTTGGCCCGGAAAGATTGTTGCAGCTCTCCAATGGTGAAGTTCACCAGCGCTTGCAGCAATTTAAGAGTTTAACACAATTTGACATCAAATTAACTTAAATATGCGCCCTGAAATTTCAGGGCGTTTTTTGTACATTTATATAGTTTCAGAAAAAGTATGAGCGACGCGTTAAAACACGAATGTGGAATTGCACTTGTAAGACTGTTGAAGCCCTTGGAATATTATAAGGAAAAATATGGGACGGCATTCTATGGTGTAAACAAAATGTATTTAATGATGGAAAAGCAGCACAATCGCGGACAGGACGGTGCTGGTTTTGCAAGTATTAAACTGGATGTCAATCCAGGAGAACGCTACATTAGTCGAGTTCGGTCCAATGCAGCACAGCCCATTCAGGATATTTTTGCCCAGATTAACGAAAGAATAAACCTGGAATTTAAAAATCATCCCGAATATAAAGACGATGTTGTCGCACAAAAAAAGAACATTCCCTATATAGGTGAATTGTTTTTAGGTCACGTACGCTATGGCACTTTCGGAATTAATAGCGTGGAAAATGTCCACCCTTTCCTACGTCAAAACAATTGGATGCACCGAAATTTAATTATTGCGGGTAATTTCAATATGACTAATACCAACGAGCTTTTTGACAATCTCATTAAACTCGGAATGCACCCCAAGGAAAAAGCCGATACCGTTACGGTAATGGAAAAAATAGGCCATTTTTTGGATGATGCCGTTCGAAAATTATACAAAAAAGCAAAGGCTAAAGGAATGACCAAACAGGAAGCTTCGCCTTATATTGCGGAAAACTTGAATGTTGCTAAAATTCTTCGTAAATCTGCCGCCAATTGGGATGGAGGTTATGCAATGGCTGGTCTTTTGGGCCACGGCGATTCCTTTGTGCTTCGCGACCCTGCTGGAATTCGTCCCGCATATTATTATCAAGACGATGAGGTTATTGTGGTAGCTTCGGAAAGACCTGCAATCCAAACGGTTTTCAATGTTCCTTTTGAAGAAGTGAAAGAATTGGAGCCTGGAAATGCAATCATTATAAAAAAGGACGGAAGCATGAAACTTTCGGAAATTCTTGCTCCTTTGGAACGTAGATCTTGCTCCTTTGAGCGCATTTACTTTTCCCGAGGGAGCGATGCCGAAATTTATCAAGAAAGGAAAATGCTCGGAAAATTGATAATGCCAAAAATTCTGGAGGCCATAGATTATGATACTGAAAATTCAGTGTTCTCTTTTATACCGAATACTGCTGAAACCTCATTTTACGGAATGCTTGAAGCTGCGCAGGATGAACTGAACAAACAGAAGAACGAGGCAATTTTAAATGAAAAGGAGAAATTAACACCAGAGCGACTTCAGCAAATCCAAGCCCATAAAATACGTACGGAGAAAATTGCAATAAAAGATGTAAAGCTAAGAACGTTTATAACAGATGATAGCAGCCGTGATGATTTGGTTGCACACGTTTACGACGTGACTTATGGCGTTGTAAAACCAGATGACAATTTAGTTATTATTGACGACAGTATTGTTCGCGGAACTACCCTGAAAAAAAGCATTTTAAAAATGCTGGACAGGCTTCACCCAAAACAGATTGTAGTAGTTTCTTCCGCACCGCAAATTCGCTATCCTGATTGTTATGGCATTGACATGGCGCGTCTTGAGCATCTAGTTGCTTTTCAAGCAGCTTTGGAGCTTCACAGAGAACGTGGAACATATAGCATTGTTGAAGAAATTTATCATAAATGCAAAGAACAGGTTGCAATGGAAGATGTTTCGGTAATCAACCACGTAAAAAAACTTTATGCACCTTTTACCGACGAAGAAATTTCAGATAAAATTGCTGAAATAATCAGTGATGAAAATATAAATGCTAAAGTAAAGCTCATCTTTCAATCTGTTGATGATTTACATAAGGCTTGCCCAAAGAATCTTGGTGACTGGTATTTTACCGGAAACTATCCAACAGCAGGAGGCAATAGGGTTGTGAATAGAGCCTACATCAATTTTTATGAAGGAAATCCAGAACGAGCCTACTAAATTTCTTTAAATTTTAACACAGCCTTTACCGTTTATCGGAAAGCCCACCCACTTAATCGAAATTGTTGATTAACACTGTTTTAGTGCTCAAACTTGAACTATATTTGAGTTTACCATAAGGCGTAAGTAGGTTAGGTCTATGGTAAGATTTGGGGCAAAATAGGCAGATTTAGGTCTGCCTATTTTCATTTACCACTATTTCCTTCTTTAATTCATTTATAAAAATGGTTAATTATTTATCATTTATGAATATTATAATGCAGCTTAAAATGAAATGTATGCGCTGAAAAAAAATATAATATGTTTTTCAACGAAAAAATCGGCAATTCATCTAAAAGCATAATTTTGAATACTTTATTAATATATATTTGAACATACCATTAGCATAAGTAGGTTAAGTTCATGGTAGATTTGGGGCAAAAAAAGGTAAACGCTAGTTTACCTTTTTTTATGCCCAAATCTCAACGGGGTGGCGAGCTATAAGCTTGTTGATTCTTAAGTTCAGAATTTTATTGGGAGCCGTTTTTCTTTTTCCAGAGGTTAGTTTACCTTTTTTATGTTTCAAATTTTTTTTGAGTGGCAAATATTTCAGCAGTTACTTTCAAGTTATCAACCCTCCATTTTTTTAAACAAAAAAATCCGCAATCATTTAGACTGCGGATTCTTAATTTAAATTGTCTAATTTAAAATTTACTTGTTTTTGGCATAATTAGCTGAAACTTCTTCCCAGTTAATCACATTCCAAAACGCACCAACATAGTCAGGACGTTTGTTTTGATATTTTAAGTAGTAGGCATGTTCCCAAACATCCAAGCCTAAAATTGGTGTGCCTCCACATCCTACATTGGGCATTAATGGGTTATCCTGGTTTGGCGTTGAGCAAACGTCTACTTTCCCACCTTTATGAACGCAAAGCCAAGCCCAGCCTGAACCAAATTGCGTTTTGGCAGCTTCAGAGAACTTTTCTTTAAAATCTTCAAAACTTCCAAAGGCGCTATCAATAGCTTTAGCCAGATCGCCTGAAGGTTTTCCACCGCCGTTTGGAGACATTATTTTCCAAAAGAGGCTATGGTTATAAAACCCACCGCCGTTATTGCGGACGGCTTTGTTGTCCATATCTAAATTAGTCAGAATATTTTCGATGGTTTTTCCTTCTTTATCAGTGCCCTTTATGGCATCGTTCAATTTATCGGTGTAACCTTGGTGGTGTTTGTCGTGATGTATTTCCATTGTTTTGGCATCTATATGCGGCTCTAGTGCGTCAAATGCATACGGTAATTTCGGTAATTCGAAAGACATAATTATATTGTTTTTTTATTGGTTATTACTAAATTCCTTCAAATTTAAACATTCTCTATTTTTAAAAGTGTTATAGCTTTTATAAGATTTCTATTCAACTATAGATTAATTTGATTCCAAAGCCATAAAAACAGTATTTTAGTGCAAAATGAAAATTCCTTGGAAAAACAATCCTCCTTTTCAATTTATGATGCCGCCGCCGGAAGCGGAAAGACCTTTACGCTGGTAAAAGAATATCTAAAACAGATCCTTTCTTCTAAAAGTGAAGATTATTTTAAACATCTTTTAGCAATTACATTTACCAACAAGGCAGTAGCTGAAATGAAGCAGCGTATTGTGGAAACTTTAGTGAATTTCAGCAAAGATAAAAGCATTGCAGAACCGTTGCCAATGATGCTGAAAATAGCTGAAGAAACCGATAAAAGTTTGGTTGAAATTCAAGCTCAATCCAAAAAAATCATCAAAAATCTGCTTCACAATTACGCGGCCTTCAGCGTTGAAACCATTGATAGATTTAATCATCGATTAATCCGGACTTTTGCACGCGATTTAAAATTAGCAACCAATTTTGAAGTTACGCTCGAAACCAATGAGCTTTTGGCGGAGGCTGTAGATCTTTTGCTGAGCAAAGCTGGCGAGAACAAAGAAATTACAAAAGTATTGTTGGATTTTGCTTTGGAAAAAATTGATGATGACAAATCGTGGGATATTTCCCGTGATATCGCCAATGCGGCCAAATTACTTTACAGTGAAAACGATGCAGACCACGTTGCAATTTTGAAGCAAAAATCGTTGGATGATTTTCTGGAGTTCAAAAAACAATTGATTCTTAAAAAGATAAAATTTTCCGAAGAAATTGAGACCATTGCTTTGCAAACGCTTCAGCTCATCGAGGAAAGTGGTTTACAGGATGACGATTTCAGCGGCGGCTATCTTCCGAAGCATTTTCAGAATCTTTCAATCGGAAGATACGATGTAAATTTTAGCGCAAAATGGCAAGAGACCCTGGGCGAAAAACCACTCTATCCAAAGCGGGTTTCTGCAGAAATAGGGGCCATAATAGATGAATTGACGCCCAATTTTATTGTAAACTTTCAGCAGTCAAAGCAACTGGTTTTTCAGTTGCTTTTGGTAGAAAATATATTAAAAAATATTACTCCGCTTTCGGTCATAAATTTGGTTAATCATGAAATCGAAACAATTAAGGAAGAAAAAAATGTGCTGCCAATTTCAGAGTTCAATTCGCTTATAAACAAAGAGATTAAAAACCAGCCTGCTCCTTTTATTTATGAGCGTTTGGGAGAAAAATATCGCCACTTTTTTATTGATGAGTTCCAAGATACCTCAAAATTGCAGTGGGAAAATTTAATACCACTAATCGATAACGCCCTATCTCAGCAATTGGAGCCAAATTCTGGAAGCCTTTTGCTGGTGGGAGACGCCAAACAGTCCATCTATCGCTGGCGTGGGGGGTTGCCCGAACAATTTATGGGTTTGTACGGAAATGAAAATCCGTTTCAGCGAGAGAAGAAAATATTGGCGCTTGATACCAATTATCGCAGTTGCAAGGAAATTGTGGATTTCAACAATGATTTTTTCACTTTCGTTTCGTCTTATTTTGCAGATGCCGGCCACGAAGATTTGTATGTAGAAGGAAATAAACAAAACTGCAATGATAAAAAGGACGGTTATATAAAACTTGAATTTGTTGAAAATCAAAATAAAGCAGAAAAGACACAAGCGTATTCGGCCCTGGTTCTAAAAACAATTCACGAAGTTAAAAATAAAGGCTTTTCCGAAAGCGACATTTGTATTTTAACAAGAAAAAAGGCAGATGGGATAGCTCTTGGCGCATTTTTGATGGAGCAGGGCGTGTCTGTAATTTCTTCGGAAACTTTATTGTTGCAATCATCTCAATTGGTAGAAATGCTTGTTTTTTCGCTTCAGCTTTGTCTGCAACCAAATAATGACGAAGCCAAAATACAGTTGTTGGATTTGCTGCATGACCACTTGAATATTTCAGAAGAAAAGCACACGTTTTTCACTAAGTTTCTAAATATTTCCGAAGAAAACTTTATCGATAATATAAAAAAATACAATGTAGATTTCACCTTTGCGGAAATGCGCTCCGTTTCGCTATACGAGGCCTTTGAATATTGCATAGAAAAATTCAAAATTGCCGATGTTGCAGACGCCTATCTTTTCGGGTTTATGGATTTGGTATATGAGTTTGGGCAACAACCCCAGGCAGATAAATTTTCGTTTTTGGATTATTGGGAAATAAAAAAGGATAGTGCCTCCATTCCTGCCAGTGAAGGTACAAATGCCGTGCAATTGATGACCATTCATAAAGCAAAAGGGCTAGAATTCCCTGTAGTTATTTTTCCCTTTGCTGATATCCAATTGTTTGATGGCAAGCATGATAAACTTTGGTATTCTTTGGAAAATGAAGATTTCAATTTTAAGGAAACACAGATAAGCTACAAGGCCGAAATTGCTAATTATGGCGACCTGGGCGAAAACATGTACAACGAGCACCGCAGCCAGCTGCAACTTGATAATATTAACCTGCTTTACGTTACCCTAACGCGCGCTGTTGAAAAACTTTATGTTTTTTCTGAAATGCCTACAGAGCCCAAAGATGGAACCCCTTCCACCTACAACCATCTTTTTATGGAATTTCTGAAACAGAGGGGAATGTGGAATGACGGTCAAACGTTTTATGAATTTGGGAAAAATTCAGAAAAAATTTCAAAAGAAAAAAAAGTTATTTCACAAAGGGAGCCACAATATCTTTCAAGCAACCCAAAAAAGCACGGACTTAAAATTGTTCCTTCCGAAGAGACATATTTGGAGACAGAAACAGTTGCTGCCATTACTGCTGGAAATTTACTTCACGACACTATGGCAAAGATTTATAAGGAAAGTGATGCCGAGACAGTTTTGATGGAGTTGGGAGACCGAGCCATTATTCCGAATGAAGAGCTTGATAGTTTGCGGAAAACCGTCTATCAAATCATTCAACATCCAGATTTAAAAAGATTATTTGACGGCGCAACTAAGGTTTATAACGAGCGAAACATAATCACAAAAGATGGTTTGGTCTTGCGGCCAGATAGAATAAACATCAGTGCCGAAAATACTGCGGTAATTGTAGATTATAAATCCGGAAGCCCAAAATTTTACCACAACGACCAATTGATTGATTATGCGAATGCGTTGCAGGATATGGGGTTTGTGGTTTCAGAAAAAATGCTTATCTACAGCAACAAGGATGAAATAGTAATAAATAAAGTTTAATTTTGAAACTTTAAACAAAGTTTAATTATGTACGGAAAAATAAAGGAACATCTAGAGAAAGAACTTGAAGAAATAAAGGACAACGGACTTTATAAAAAAGAGCGTATCATTACTTCGCCACAAGATGCTGAAATCACCATATCAACGGGTGAGAAGGTTATCAATTTTTGCGCAAATAATTATTTAGGGCTTTCTTCAAATAAAGAGGTGATTCAAGCAGCAAAAGACGCGATGGACACTCACGGATTTGGAATGTCATCAGTTCGTTTTATTTGCGGAACACAGGACATCCATAAAGAGCTGGAGAAGAAAATAGCCGATTTTTACGAAACTGAAGATACTATATTATATGCAGCTGCTTTTGATGCCAACGGTGGTGTTTTTGAACCCCTTTTGGGCGCTGAAGATGCAATTATCTCAGATTCGTTGAACCACGCTTCTATAATAGATGGGGTTCGGTTGTGCAAAGCAGCCCGCTACCGTTATGAGAACAGCAATATAGAAGATTTGGAAAAGCAACTTATCGTCGCTAATGAAAAAGGTGCCAGATTTAAAATTATAGTTACGGACGGTGTATTCTCGATGGATGGTTTGGTAGCCCCGCTTGATAAAATTTGTGATTTGGCTGATAAATATGATGCCATGGTAATGATTGATGAATGTCATGCCGCTGGATTTATAGGTGATACCGGAAGAGGAACCTTGGAAGAAAAAGGTGTAATGGGCAGAATAGATATTATTACCGGAACTCTTGGAAAAGCCTTGGGTGGCGCCATGGGCGGTTATACAACTGGCAAAAAAGAAATTATTGAAATGCTTCGTCAGCGTTCCCGTCCTTATTTGTTTTCAAACTCATTGGCTCCAGCAATTGTGGGTGCATCTATTAAGGTATTTGATATGCTTTCAAGTAATACGTCCCTAAGGGATAAGTTGGCAGAAAATACGGCTTATTTCAAAAAAGGAATGAAAGAAGCAGGGTTTGATATTATTGATGGCGATTCTGCCATAGTACCTGTAATGTTGTATGATGCCAAGCTATCTCAGCAAATGGCAGATATGCTTTTGGAAGAAGGAATATATGTTATAGGATTCTTTTTTCCGGTTGTACCAAAAGGTAAAGCGCGAATTCGTGTTCAGCTTTCAGCAGCCCACAGTAAAGCGCATTTGGACAAAGCCATAAATGCATTTATTAAGATTGGAAAAAAATTGGGGGTTATTGACTAGTAAATCCTTTATTTACGTATCAATAGCAACGACTTTAGGAAAATTTTATTAGATTTGCTTTTGTTTATAAAATTTAACAACTTACTTTTGCTCTTAATTAACACTTAAAAATTAAACAATCGAATATGAAACATCTTAACAGATTATTAGTTGCTGCTATCCTATTTATGGGAATCGGGGTGGCGAGCGCGCAAGACGAAAACAATCCTTGGGCTGTTGAGGTTGGTGTAAACGCTGTTGACGTTTATCCAGCTGGACTTAATGAGGATCAAGTACGTATCCCAGCTGCTGCTAGAGGGGATATCTTTGACGAGTATTTTAATGCAAATGACCACTGGAACATTCTTCCATCAGTTTCTAGGCTAGCTATTAGCAGATACATTGGCAGTGGTTTTGTATTTACTGCAGCAGGTTCTATTAACAGAATCGACAAACTTGGCGACATTTCCGTTGATGACCTTAGTTACTACAGTGCAGATGGAGAGGTTAAATATAGCTTCAAAAATGCACTAGGCGGTGGATGGTTTGATCCATCTATTGGTATTGGTGGTGGTTATACTTGGGTTGATGATATCGGCTTTGG
This sequence comes from Aequorivita sp., assembly GCA_002715485.1. GTDB lineage: Bacteria > Bacteroidota > Bacteroidia > Flavobacteriales > Flavobacteriaceae > Aequorivita. The sequence continues at coordinate 17,583 of PAZL01000033.1, forward strand.
TACTGCTAACGCACTTGCGGGTGTTAAGTTTTGGTTCAATGATTACTTAGCCCTTAACCTTCAATCTACTTATAAGCATGCATTTGAGGATTCTTATGGAATTACTCATTTCCAACACTCTGCTGGAATCGTATTCCAGTTTGGTGGAAAAGATACTGACGGTGACGGAATCTATGATAAAGATGATGAGTGTCCAGAAACTCCAGGTCTTCCTGAATTCAACGGATGTCCTGATACAGACGGTGACGGTATTGAAGATAGAAATGATGCTTGTCCAAACACTCCTGGTCTAGCTGAATTCAACGGATGTCCTGATACTGACGGTGATGGTATTGCTGATCCACAGGATGAGTGTCCTACTGTAGCTGGTCTAGCTGCTCTTAATGGATGTCCTGATGCTGACGGTGATGGTATCGCTGATAAAGATGATGCTTGTCCAAACGAAGCTGGTCCAAAAGCTAATAACGGTTGCCCTTACCAAGACAGAGATGGTGATGGTGTTCTTGACAAAGATGATCAGTGTCCAGATGTTGCTGGTACTGTAGCAAACAAAGGTTGTCCAGAAGTTTCCGTAGAGGTTATCAAGCAATTGAACGAGTACTCTAAAACTATCTTGTTTGACTATGATAAGTCTTCTATAAGAAAAGAGTCTTATGCTGCACTTCAGAGCATTGCTGATATTATGAAAGAATATCCTAACACTACTTTCCATGTAGAAGGTCACACTGACAGCCGTGGTAGTGATGCATATAACATGAAGCTTTCAAAAGAAAGAGCTGCTTCTGTTAAGGATTACTTAACTACTATCGGTATGGATGGTAACAGATTAACTTCTGAAGGTTACGGTGAAGAAAGACCAATTGCAACTAACAATACTGCAGCTGGTAGACAACAAAACCGTCGTGTTGAGATTTCTTTGAAGAAATAATTTCAACAGATAAGTTTTAATAAATAATTTTGAAACGCCTCCGATTTTCGGGGGCGTTTCTTATTTTTAGGCTATGGTAACATTTCTTCAAGACGCTTTAACCGACGTTAAAAACAGCCTTTCTGATATTTCGGATATTACTTTTATATTGCCAAGCAAACGAGCTGGTAGCTTTCTTTTGAACGAATTAAAGAAGAATTCAGCTACCACTATTTTTGCTCCCAGAATTTGCAGTATTGAAGAATTTATAGAAGAGCTTTCAAGTTTAAAAATCATAAACAATACTGAACTTCTTTTTAAAAGTTATGATGCGTATTTAAAAACTGATTCAATAACGGAAAAGGAAGATTTTGAAACGTATTCAACTTGGGCAAGTACACTTTTAAATGATTTTAATGAAATTGATCGATACCTCGTTGAGCCAGCACCATTTTTCAGCTATCTGGCTAGTATAAAAACCCTTGAAAGATGGGGCGTAAAGGAAGAAAAGACCCAATTGATAAACCACTATTTGCGATTTTGGGAAAGCCTTCCAGACTTTTATGAAAATATTCAATCCCTTTTATTAAAAGAGCAGATTGGATATCAAGGAATGGTTTACCGTGAGGCCTCCGCAAACATTGAACATTATATTGCGAGCAATAAAAATAAGACACACGTCTTTATCGGTTTTAATGCCTTAAACACGGCCGAGCAGCATATTATACAAGAATTGCTGGAAACCGAAAACACAATGGTTTATTGGGATGCTGATCGCACATTTTATGAAGATTTAAAACACAGTGCTTCTCATTTCATAAGAAAATATATAAATGAATGGAAATATTTTCAGCAGAAAACACCAAAGTTCATCGCTCAAAATTATGAAGAATCAAAAGGTTTTCAATTTATAGAAGTCCAGAAGAATATTGGTCAGGCAAAGTACGTAGGCGAATTGCTCTCAAAACTTTCTGATGATGAAATCAATAAAACTGCCGTGGTGCTAGGCGACGAAAATCTATTGGTTCCGTTGCTCTATTCGTTGCCAAAAAATGTGAAAAGCCTCAACCTAACCATGGGGGTGTCTTTAAAACAATTTCCTGCAGTTGTTTTTTTTGAAAAGCTTTTTACACTTCACACCCGTGATACTGAAATGCTTTATTACAAAGATGTTTTGTCACTTTTAAATCATCCTTTGGGGAAAAACCTAATTTCTGGGGTCGATGATATTGCTCAAAATTTAACAAGGGAAAACATTACACATATATCCTTTTTAGATTTGATTGCCCTTTCAGATTCTTCGGAAAATGATATGCTCAAACTTCTTTTCAAGAATTGGAATGACGATAGCCATACTGCCATAAAATCGTCTTTAAGGATTATTGAGGAACTTCGAAAAAATCATACATCCACAACCATTGAAAGTGTGGTCATACAACAACTACATAGTGTTTTTAGTGAAGTCGACGCTCTTAATCAAAAATATCCACATTTAAAATCCATTAAAAGTGTTAACACACTTTTTTCAGAATTAACAGCCACAACTTCCCTAGATTTTGAGGGAGATGCATATAATGGCTTACAGATAATGGGTGTTTTGGAAACCCGTGTCCTCGATTTTGAAAATGTAGTTATAACCTCAGTAAACGAAGGTATTTTCCCTTCCGGTAAGTCGAATGCATCATTTATCACCTATGATTTAAAACAACAATTCAACCTGCCACTTTTTGCGGAAAAGGATGCTATCTATACGTATCACTTTTATAGGCTATTGCACCGAGCAAAAAATGTAACATTACTTTATAATAACCATTCCGAAGGTATAAATACAGGTGAAAAGAGCCGCTTTATTCGGCAATTGGAAATTGAAAAACATCCAAACCATACAATCGAAAAAAAAGTACTCGCTCCAAAAGTTCAAATTGATAAAAAGGCTTTAAAACAGATAGAAAAAACCGATGCAGTAATGCAGCGTATACGTGAAATTGCAAAAAAAGGGTTTTCGCCTTCTGCCTTGACCAGTTATATCCGCAATCCGTTGGAATTTTATTTTCAGAAAATTTTAAAGCTGAATGAATTGGAGGAAGTGGAGGAAACTGTAGCCGCAAATACGTTGGGAACGATAGTTCACGATACTTTGGAAAAATTTTATCAACCCTTTGAAGATTGCGTACTTAGGATCCAAGACCTCCAAAATATGAAGGGGCGGATTCACGAAGAAGTAACGTCACAATTCAAAAAAACTTTTAAAGGCGGAACATTTTCCAAAGGAAAAAATCTCATCATTTTTGAAGTTGCAAAGCGCTACATTTCAAATTTTATAGATCGGGAAATTGCCGATATCCAATCTGGAAATACTATAAAGATCATCAATATTGAGAGCAATCTTACTTTGGAAATTCCCATTCCAGAACTTGATTTCCCTGTAAAAATCCACGGAAAGGTAGATCGGGTTGATGAATACAATGGACAGCTCAGAATAATTGATTATAAAACTGGCTTGGTAAATCAAGGCGATGTGGAAATTATGGATTGGGAACAATTAAATCAGGATTACAAATTCAGCAAAGCCTTCCAAGTATTGGCTTATGCTTTGATGATGAATAAGGAAATCCCAATTCAAAATGCTGAAGCGGGAATCATTTCATTTAAAAATCTGGGAAGCGGATTTCTAAAGTTTGGAACAAAGACTTCTGCTTACAGCAAAAGAGAGCAGCTAATAAACAGTGATGTTTTAGAAACATTTATGGTTGAGCTAAAAAAATTAATTTTGGAAATTTGCAATCCAAGTATTCCCTTTACTGAAAAAGAAATAGATTAATGATTATACACAAAAACAGAATACTTTACTCAGAAAATAAAAAACCGATTCTTTACGATGTATATTATAAAGAAACGGAAAAGCCCCAACCCGTTGTTGTTTTTTGCCATGGTTACAAAGGTTTTAAGGATTGGGGAGCATGGCATTTGGTGGCCGAAACTTTTGCAAAAGCGGGTTTTTGCTTCGTAAAATTCAATTTTTCACACAACGGCGGAACGATTGAAAATCCTATCGATTTTCCAGATTTGGATGCTTTTGCGGAAAACAATTTTAGTTTAGAACTCGATGATCTGAAGCGGGTTTTAAATGAAATTGAAAATGGCAACGTTAATTTCCCAAAGAAAATTTCAACCCTATCCTTAATTGGCCACAGCCGAGGCGGTGGAATAGTTTTGATAAAGGCCGAAGAAGATGCTCGTATTGAAAAAGTAATTACCTGGGCTAGTGTAAGCGATTTTAAAGCAAGATTCCAAGAAAATACTACTGAGTTCGAAAGATGGAAAAAAACAGGTGTAACCCACGTTGAAAACAGTCGGACAAAACAAATGCTACCTCACAACTTTCAGTTTTACAAAGATTTTAAAGAAAACGAGGAGCGTTTTTCTATCAAACGTGCGGTCAAAAACTTAAAAATTCCACAGCTTATTGTTCATGGAAGCGAAGACCCAACGGTTTCCGAAAAGGAGGCAAAGGCAATCCATTTGTGGAATTCCGATAGTAGTAAATTGACGATGATAGATGGTGCAGACCATGTTTTTGACGCGAGCCATCCTTGGGAGGAAAATAGCTTACCGGAACATTTTGAAAAGGCAATTACGGTCACAGTTAACTTTCTAAAATAAAAAAACCACCGTTTTTACGATGGTTTTAGTGGAGAATATCGGAGTCGAACCGATGACCTCTTGCATGCCATGCAAGCGCTCTAGCCAGCTGAGCTAATCCCCCGTTGCTGAATTAGGTTGCGAAAATACTAAATTTTTCGATATCGCAATACCTAAGAGACAAAATGAATTTATTCCTGTACGGGAAGGACCAATAAAGGTTTGCTCGTGTGGAACTCCCTTTTATGGATCTCATTTTTTTCCCAAAGTTTTTTGAAAAAACCGCGCTTTCTTCTAATTACGCAAAGCATATCTGGATTGAATTGCTGAAAGTATTCTATTACGGCCTGAAAAGTTGTAGCAGCTTCCACCTGGTTGTATGAAGTTTGTAACACCTTCAGATTGTCAGTTAAGCTTTTCATTTCTTCCGTAGTTTCGGGAGTTTCTACGTGAAGTACGTTAATTTCGGTTCCAAAACTTTGTTTGAACTGTCTTACCGCTTCCAAAAGTTCATCGCGCTCAAAACTTCCATTTTTAAAAGCCATCAACATAGTTTTTGGCGGTTGAAATTTCGCTCCTTCGGGAACTACCAAAATAGGAATGTTGGTCTGTTTTAAAAGCTTTCCAGAGGTTTTCCCAAGATATACTTCTTCTTTAATAGAATTACTACGTGGTGCCAGGACCATCAAATCTATTGGCACTTGTTTGCTAATGCGTGCAATTCCTTCCAAAACCTCTCCTTTTATTGGGTGCGCGATAACTTGCACTCCTTTTCGATCTACTTGTGAAAGCACTTCATCTAAACGGTTTTCTGATTCTTCCTTTAAAATGGTATTCACCTTTGAAAGACCACCTACCTTAGAAAGTTCTTGAAATACCGAAACAACATATACGTTGGCATTTATTGATTGGGCCAAATCTATGGCATACTGTAAATTACTGATTGCATTTGCTGAAGACCCAACGGGTACTAATATATTTTTCATAGGTAGTAACTTCTTCTTATTTTGAAAACAAAATTAACTTTAAATATCGTTCNATCCATAACGCTTTAACATTTCAACCAAATTTAAACAATTAGGCAGAAACAAACTCATTCGCTTTTTGCATTTTCCGTAGTTTTGCTTTTTCCAAAATGCGACAAACCGATATTTCCTTTAAAAGAATTCAACAACTCGCCATTCCTGCAATAATTTCAGGAATTGCAGAGCCCGTACTTTCTGCCACAGATGCNGCTGTTGTGGGAAATATAAAGGAATTTGGAATTGAATCGCTAGCTGCGGTTGGGATTGTGGGAACGTTTCTTTCGGCATTGATTTGGATTTTAGCGCAAACCCGAAGCGCCATTTCGGCAATTGTCTCGCAAAATTTGGGAGCTGGCAAACTGAAGGATCTCCATAATTTTCCTGCTCAGGCCATATATTTCAATATTGCATTAAGTATTATTGTTTTATTCTCTACTTATTTTTTTGTTGAAGAAATTTTTAAGATACTCAATGCCGACGGANTGGTGCTAGCATTCAGCATTGATTATTACAATATTCGCGTTTGGGGTTTTCCGCTTACACTGTTTACTTTTGCCGTTTTTGGACTGTTTCGGGGGTTGCAAAACACGTTTTGGCCTATGGTCATCGCCACCTTGGGTGCTTCATTGAACATAGGGTTGGATTTTGCATTTGTTTACGGAATCGNAGACTTTATATCGCCTATGGGAATAAAAGGAGCAGCCTGGGCAAGTCTTATTGCACAAATTGTAATGGCTGGCCTATCCTTACTTCTTCTTTTAAAGAAAACAGAAATTTCGTTAAGACTAAAGTTTCCATTGCATCCAGAAATAAAACGGCTCGTGGTGATGAGTTTTAATCTTTTTTTACGTTCCCTAGCGTTGAATACCGCATTAATACTTGCCACTCGCGAAGCAGCTGCACTGGGAAAGGAATACATTGCTGCACACACCATTGCTTTCAATATTTGGATTTTTACAGCTTTTTTCATTGATGGTTACGGCGCCGCAGGGAATATTCTTGGCGGCAAACTGTTGGGTGAGCGTAACTATAGTTCACTTTGGAAACTTACGAAGAAAGTGAATCTCTATAATCTGGCCGTTGCTGTGGCTCTTGTACTGTTTGGGTTGGTACTTTATGAACCATTGGGTCTACTTTTTAACAAAGATGAAAAAGTACTTTCTATCTTTTACGGCATGTTTTTTATGGTACTTATCTGCCTGCCGTTTAATGCTCTGGCTTTTACGTTGGATTCCATTTTTAAAGGTTTGGGCGAGATGCGATATCTTCGAAACGTATTGTTGGGGGCAACGATCTTCGGTTTCATTCCCGTGCTCTACTTTTCAAAATACTTGGATGGGGGATTAATAGGAATTTGGACGGCCCTCATAGTATGGATAGCATATCGGGCAGTGGCGCTAATGATTAAATTCAAAAGAAAATACATTCCTCTAATAGAAATTTAAATATATTTACTCAATACTAAACTATGGATTGGTTAAAATTCTTCGGAGGGCCTGGGCTCTTTTTACTGTTGGCGGTTTTGGTAATCGCAGTAGTAATTTATCAAAAAGTAAAAAAACGATAGGGTATTTATCGCGTTTTTAGCCAGCCTGTAATACTCAGTCGTTCCGAAGCTTTCACCACTTTTACTTCGTGTTCCAAAATTTGGCTTTCAAAAATCACCATGCGACCCGGAAGCGGTAAAATATCCAGATCTTCTTTTTCGGTGTAAAGGGTAAGCTCACCGCCATTTTCGCGCAGCCAGTTATCTTCGTTCAAATAGCAAACGATGGAAAGTTTCCTGCGGTCATCATTCTGAAAAGTATCCAAATGCCTCTTATAGAAGGTTCCGGTTGGGTACACAGCGTAATGGAACTCTTTGTGAAGAATCCCCAAAAAACAGGTCTTATTCAGATAATTTACCAAATCATTTATCTTTTTGAAGAAAATCTGCTCGGCTTCATTTGCATTCTTCTCATCCATCCAAAGAATAAAATCGCCACGAACGGTTTTATCTACCTCTTNATTGGTGCGATTGCCAATAGCAGATTTCTTAAAGCGGTCTGCATCGTATTTTGCAAGGAGCGAAGTACGTAGAATTTCAACTTCTTCCGAAGAAAAAAAGTCATTCACAATACTGTATTGCTGCTGTAACAGGTCGTCAATAACAGTTTCAAACAGTGGGTTTTCAACAAATTCAAGCTGTTCAAAAAGTTCTTCAGTCATTCTGGAGTTTTTAAAAAGTGGGCAAATATAGTGCAGAAATCGATTGGTTTTTTCATCAGTTAAAAAGATAAGCTTCTTTAGGAAGAAACCACTTGTGGTTTTAGAGAAAACAATGCTTGCTTTTTTCAAAAGCCACATTTTAAAACGTAGGCGTATAAAATTGTATCTTTGTTGCCCAACTTTATACAATGGAGCAGATACGCATNACCAAGATTTTTTCTTTTGAAACAGGCCACGCACTTTACGGCTACGACGGCAAATGCAGAAACGTGCATGGCCACAGTTATAAGCTTTCTGTAACCGTTATCGGCACGCCCATTGAAGATACCGACAACGTAAAATATGGAATGGTGATAGATTTTGGTGACCTTAAAAAAATTGTGAAAGAAGAAATTGTAGATGTTTTTGACCATGCCACGGTCTTTAATAAAAACACCCCCCACGTAGAATTGGCAAAGGAACTGAGCGATCGGGGCCACAGCGTGCTTTTGGTAGATTACCAACCCACCAGCGAGATGATGGTGATTGATTTTTCTGAAAAAATTAAAAAACGTCTTCCTAAAAATATAACGCTTCACTCACTTCGATTGCAGGAAACTGATAGTAGCTATGCGGAGTGGTTTTCAGGAGATAATTAAACCGAATCACTTTCCTATCTTTGAATATGCAAATCCCACAGGGCAAAAAAATATACTTTTCCAGCGATAACCATCTTGGTGCGCCCACTCAGGCCGAGAGTTTACCACGTGAAAAGACTTTTGTAAACTGGCTGGACAGCATTAAGCACGATGCCGAAGTGATTTTTCTTCTCGGCGATCTTTTCGACTTTTGGTTTGAATATAGAACCGTTGTACCGAAAGGCTTTGTACGCACTTTAGGCAAGCTTGCCGAACTTCGTGACAGTGGCATCCAAATCCACTTTTTTGTGGGCAACCATGATTTNTGGATGCANGATTATTTTGAGAAGGAATTGAACATTCCCGTGTATCACGACCCAAAGGAATTTGTTTTTAATAACAAGCATTTCTTCATCGGTCACGGCGACGGTAAAGGTCCGGGCGATAAAGGGTACAAGCGGATGAAGAAAGTCTTTACAAATCCATTTTCAAAATGGCTTTTCCGATGGTTGCACCCCGATATTGGTGTGCGGGTGGCGCAGCATCTTTCAGTAAAAAACAAGCTGATTTCTGGTGATGAGGACAAAGAATTTTTGGGTGAGGAACAGGAATGGCTTGCGCAATATTCAAAACGAAAACTGGAAAGCAAACATTTTGATTATTTCGTTTTCGGTCACCGCCATTTACCGATGGAAATTAAGGTGGGTGAAAATACAACCTATTTTAATTTGGGAGATTGGATAAGCCATTATACCTATGGCGTTTTTGATGGAGACAAATTGGAGTTAAAGACATATCGCCCTTAAGTTTTTTCAAGGCATTTATACTTTATTCATACTCTATTTATGGATTTACCTAGGCTTTANCTAGGCTTTAATACGGGTGAANCTAAGCTTTGACNAATCCTAAAATAACTTTTAACACTTATTTAATATCCTTCAAACGAAGTTGTAAACTCACATTTCCCTGCCATTCGTTTTCGTCAATGCAATAGGCCGCTTTAAATGGTTTTCCGTCGCAGGCGATATCCTGTTTATCGGCCAAACCAAAACCAATTCCGGTAAATTGATTTGAATTTCCCTGTTTTACCACTACCCGAAGATGNGTTTTNTCTTCNCCCACACATTTTCCCCAACCNGTNTCCATTANATTTTGNGTCATAAAAGTNGGNGTCATATTTCCGGGGCCNAANGGNGCAAATTGTTTTAAAATCCTAAAGAATTTTGGGGTAATGTCTTCAAGGTTTATTTCGACATCTATTTTTATTTCGGGTGTTAGTAGATGTGGGTCGATGGTTTCGGAAACTACCCTTTCAAATGCATTTTTAAAGTTTTCAAAATCTTTTTCAAATAGCGTCAATCCTGCTGCATACATATGCCCTCCGAACTGCTCTATGTGTTCCGAACAACTTTCCAAAGCATTGTAAACGTCAAATCCGCTAACGGAACGGGCAGAGGCGGCAAGCTTTTCACCACTTTTGGTAAACACCAAAGTGGGGCGATAATAGGTTTCCGTCAAGCGGGAAGCCACGATGCCGATTACGCCTTTGTGCCAATTTTCTTGATAAACTACCGTGGTCTTTCGTTCCTGTTCGTTATTTTGAATTATTTGCTGAAGGGCTTCCTCGGTAATTACTTTATCGGCGTCCCTGCGTTCGGTATTGAAACTTTCAATTTCGGCAGCGTAGGTTTCGGCTTTTTCAGAATCTATTTCTGTAAGTAGCGTTACTGCATGGTTTCCGTGTTTCATGCGCCCGGCAGCGTTAATACGCGGGGCGATAACGAAAACCACATCGGTAATGGTAAGGGTTTCTTTTTTCACTTGCTTTAAAATAGCCTGTATTCCAGTTCGCGGATTGCTGTTTATCACTTTCAAGCCATAATGCGCCAGTATTCTATTTTCGCCTGTGATTGGTACAATATCCGCAGCAATTGCAGTAGCAACTAAATCTAAATAAAGCAGTAAATCGTC
>PAZL01000034.1 GCA_002715485.1 Aequorivita sp.
TTTAAAAACCCACTCTTATGGTTTTGCATAATGGGTGGGTTTGAGTTTATTTTATTTTTAATAAAGATGATCTCTACCCAATATACTATACTAAGCCTTAAATTAGTCAAATCGTAACGACGACTCAAGTGGGATAATGGAAACATACTTTAATCATTGAAATGAAAGAATCAATAGTAAGAGATTTTATTACCGATAATTTTTCATCGTTCACTTCGTGCATAACTAATTATTTTCAGTTTAGTAATGATCTTATTGTGGAGCAAGAAAACATGATTAAAGGTGGTTCGGTACCAACAAAAATTTTAATTTCAGACTTAGTAAAATTAACCGTAATTGACAATTTAAAACAAGCTTTGCCTGTTTTAGCAAATCTTAAATTGTTAGATAAGGAATTTAAGTTACTAAAAACTGAATCGGGTAGGGGTAAACAACCATCGATTGACATAATGGCTTATAACCCAGAAAGCTTTTGTTTGGCTTTGATTGAGCTTAAAATTAGTGACAGTGCGGAAAGAGAGGCCGTAACAGAGTTAAGCGCATACAATCAAGGATTACAAAATAAATTTAGGGGACTTTCAAGTTTGGAAGTATTATGGATTCCCATTTCAACAGAATGGAGAGTTACAACAAAATCAGCAATTGAATTTGTCATGCTTTGGCAAAATACATTAGCAATGCCGCTTAAGATGGATATTAATTACAACAAAGCATTAAATCAAGTAACCAATGTAGACTTACAATGTTTCAACCCAACAAGTGATTTAACCGAAATTGAATGCTTGAACCTGTTTTCTTATGAGTGCTTTGAGGCATTTGACTATTGCACAATGCAGGACATTCCAAACAAAGAAGCATTTATTAATTATGTAACAACTATTTGTATCAGACAAAAAATAAATGGATTCATTATTTTTCACAAACCAGTTAATATGATGTATCCATATGGCTTTACACTGTGTATTTATAATCCATATAAAGGATACCTACATAAGAAAATATCACAAGATTTTATCAAGGAGAATGGAGAACAAGAATTCTATTCAATCTTCAAAGAAAGCGATGTTATTAATACAAATTACATTGACATTGATTTCAGAACAGAGAAAATAAAAAGTTTTGAGCCAAACGATGATGATATGGAAGGAACGTCTTTAAAGTTTGACACCTTTTGGAAAAAGAATTTTTTGAGTGTGGGAGACTTCGCAGAAAGTGCAGAAAATTCAAATATTCATTTTTTAGTGGAGAAGATAATGCAAACTGTTGACAGCAATGGTACAAACTCAAGAGCTTTTGGAACGCCTGACTTTGAAGGGCTACTTAAGAAACTTGCTGACAATACAGTTGATTCAGTAATGTATCTTGGAGTTCATTTGGAACTAATCTCTAAAAAAATAATTGTTGAACATCAACGAGAACTTCACGATGATGATTTTTTTGAAACGGCGGCTTCTTTCCCATATCTCAAAAAAACTTTTAAAGATTATAACCTAAAATAATGAATTGACAAAAAGATAAAAACAATATTTATAACAAATTTACTGAAAAGTCGACCCTGAAAATTTTCGGGCGGACGGAAGTTAAAAAGATATTATAGTCAGAGTTTAGTACTGCAATATCAAATATTAACAATAAAATCAATATATTTGTTCATAAATATTATGCGTTCACGAATAATGAACAATTAAAAATAATGAACAAACTTATTATAGATATGAATGAGACTGATATTTTAAATAATGCAATTCATAATCTAGAAAAAAAAGTTCCAATAAAATGGAACTGGAGCATTATGGGTCTTCACCAAGATCTGGAAGTAGAGGGGAAATTGGAATTAACACTAAATGAAAAAACAATCATATTAAATGTGGAGATTAAAAAAGATCTCAAAAACCATCAAATGTTTAACCTCTTTAAATACAATAACAGGTTTCAAAATTTTCTTTTGGTGGCCGAAAAACTATTTCCCAAAGTAAGAGAAGAACTCCGCAATAATAAAATTAATTATTTGGAAGGTAATGGAAATGCGTATATAAACCAAGAGGATATTTTCATTTATATAGATACTAATAAAACAATCAAGCAGCATCAAGACAAAGGAAATAGAGCATTTACAAAAACAGGTTTAAAAGTAGTCTTCCATTTCTTGTTAAATCCTGAATTAATAAATCAAAAACAAAGAGAAATTGCTGAAACAGCTAATGTGGCTCTGGGCAACATTCCCTTAATCATAAATGGTTTGTTGGATACCAACCTTATTTTAAAATTGAAAAAGAATGAATATGTAATTAATAATTATGAAGATTTATTGAACAAGTGGATTACGGAATTCCAGCAAACATTAAAGCCTACCATTTTTAAACAGCGTTTTAGATTTCAAAATGAAAATCAAGAATGGCAAACATTACAACTTAATACAGAAAAAACGGTATGGGGAGGGGAGCCTGCCGGAGATATCTTAACTAATCATTTGCGGCCGGAAAAATTTATACTGTATACCAAAGAGACAACTAAAGATTTAATGATTAACTATAGATTAACGCCAGATGTGGAAGGTTATGTTTGGGCATATGATATGTTTTGGACTTATAAGGAGAATAACGATATAGCTCCCAAAGAATTGGTTTATGCAGATTTAATGATTAATGGCGATAAAAGAAGCAGGGAAACAGCCAAAATGATTTTAGATGAGTACATCCGGCCAAACATATAAAGATCTAGCAATTCCTTATTTCAAAGAAGTTTTTGATTGTATAGATAAGGTAATGGTAAAGTTAAGGGTTCCATATTATTTAATTGGTGCAAGTGCAATTGCCTTAGAATTATTGAAAAAAGGTATAAAACCAAGTAGAGGAACAAAAGATATCGATTTCGCTATTATGATTTCATCCTTACAAGAATTTGAAACCATTGTACATGAATTGTCTAAATATGGTTTCAATAAGGTGAATGCGCCTTGGACCTTTTATCATGAAAAGTATAATGTGGCCATAGATTTACTTCCATTTGGTGAAATTGAAGAAGACTTTACAATTAATTTCAACGAAAGAAAAATTGACTTACACGTTTTAGGATTTACTGAGGTGTTGGAAAACTCAGAATCTGTCTATATAGAGGAGAAATTGGTTCAAATTCCTTCCTTGCCTGGAATGGTCATTTTAAAACTCATTGCTTGGAGTGATAGACCAGAAGAGAGAGATACTGATTTGTATGATATTTTAAGAATCATCGAGTATTATTTCGATTTAAATTTTGATGAAATTGTTGAATATCACAATGATATATTTCCAGAAGATGGAGATTTGGATCAACTTAGGATCTCCGCAAGGGTATTAGGAAGAAAGGCCAGTCAATATTTAGATGTTTCAGAGGCAATTAATGAAAGAATTTTAAAAACGCTAAACGAAAATATTGTGGACGCTAAAAATTCTCAAATTGCAAAACAGTGGGTCATTAAGAAAGAATGGGATTTAGAATATGCAGTTCAAATTTTGGAAGAGTTTAAACAAGGTATAATAGATAAAGAAAATTAAATGGCTGGAGAGGCAAGTGTATTTCAAACAGGTGGAGGGGGTTTTAATTATGAAAATTATGTGCAAGCTTCTTTTTTATTACAAATGATTATTAGTGGTGTAGTGCCATCATTTCCTAATGGAAGCATTACAGAAATTGGATTTCAAAATAGGAATAAAGGGTATCAAACTGATGATTTATTCTTAAAGGTAGAAGAAGATAATATTACGAAAAGAATAATCTCTCAAATAAAGTATAATATTCCAATTTCATCGAAGAATGAAATTTTTTTAGAAGTAATGAAGGCTTTCTGGGAAGATTTTAATAATGCTAATAATTTCGATAGACAAAGAGATAAAATATTTCTCATTAAATCTAGTCTAACTAATAACGATAAAAACCACATAGTTTATTTATGTCAAATAGCTTCTAAACAGAGTAGTTCACAAGATTTTTTTTCTGAAGTCAATAGAACGAAAATAAAAAAAGATGCTCTTGATATATTTGAAGAAAGTCTAACTTTAGCAAAGGGTGAAACGGTTACTGAAGATGAATTATTTCACTTCTTAAAATGCTTTCATTTGCTGGCTTATGATTTTACTGCCGAAGCAAGTACAGATGAAACCTATACACTTAACCTTATTCAGCTATCAAAATCTAAAGATGTAATAACTACTCCCAAAGAAATTTGGAGTGTGCTTCTTAACGAAGTTGCCACATATAATCGAAATGGAGGTAGTATTTCTAAAGTTGATTTAAGTAGTTTTCAACTGTATAAATATTTTGATTTATCTTTAATTAATGAAGCATACTCTTCATTTAAGAAAATACACCAAGATGGAGAACTACTATTAAAACCATTCAAAAACTCTATAAAAGGTTATCATATAGATAGAGCAACCATTAAAAAGTCAATAATACAGTCTGTAAATCAATCAGAAATTACTATTGTTACCGGTTACCCTGGTGTTGGTAAATCTTCGATTGTAAAAGACATTTTAAGTGGTGAATTATCTGATGCAGTCCCTATAATTTTTAAAGCTGATCAACTTAATAAGACTTCTTTAGCTCAAGTATTCAGCGAGGTAGGAATAAACCATAATTTAATCGATTTATTTAGTTTAATATCAACACTTTCAAATAAAATTATAGTAATTGATAGTGCAGAAAAACTATTGGAAGCTCAACCCGATTCTGCGTTTAAACAATTATTATCAATTCTTTCAGAAAATAAGGGTATAAAGCTTTTAATAAATTGTAGATCTTATGCCGTTAATGTAATTAAGCAGAAGTTTGGCATCAATTCCGAAAAAATAAATGTGGTAGATATACCGCTTTTAAATGATGATGAAATTGAGGTAATAAATAAAGAGTTTCCTCAACTCACCAAATTCCTTTCAAACAGTAAAATAAATGAAGTTTTAAGAAGTCCTAAATACCTTGATTTTACAGTATCTGCAATAAAAAAAGAAGATGAAAATATCTCCGATGACATTAGCTATTCAGAATTTAAAGAAATACTATGGAATGAAGTAATAGAAAATTCAACTGTCACAAAGAATGGTCTTCCAAGAAAAAGAGGTGTTACTTTTACTCACATTGCAGTAGGTAGAGCAATTAATATGAGGTTATTTTTTGAACCTGAAGATGATATAATAGATTATGAAGCGGTAGAGCTTTTAGAAAGTGATAATATAATAGTTAGAAATAATAATAAATTTCAATTTTCCCCTTCTCACGATATTTTAGAAGACTGGGCATTGATAAGATATATTTCTTCAATTGAAAATAAACTTTCTAATAAGGCAGAGTTATTTAATAATCTGGGTAATCAACCTGCATTACGAAGAGCTTTTAGATTATGGATTGAAGAATTACTTACTAATGATATTGACACAGTTGCAAACTTAATTTCTTTGACCATAGAGAACGAATCAATCCCAACATATTGGACAGATGAGATACTGACAGCTGTTTTTAGGTCAGATGATTGCAATTCTTTTTTCCAGCATTTTTCTTCTAAATTATTGGAAAACAATTGTACATTTTTAAATAGGTGCATTCTACTTATTCGAACAACCTGTCGAGAATATAATTTTAACAAAGAAAACTCAAAAGACATTCTGTTTCCTGTAGGTTCTTGTTGGGAAGAAATGTTATGCTTTTTATCTTCAAAAATTTCAGAAGTTGAAACCATAAGAAAGTCTATCTCAAATCTTTTATTAGACTGGGAATATAAATATCTTTTTCAATGGAAAATGTGTTCTAATAGGGAAATAGAAGCAGCAAATAAATTAGTTTTTCATTATATAAAAGAAATGTATAATAAAAATGAGCATTGGGCTTATTCAAAAAATGATTACCAACAAACAAGTTTCGTTTATATGCTCTTTGGTTTTGCACCTTATTGTAAAGATGATTTGAATACGTTTATTGAAGAATGCAGTTCAAATACAAATGAATATGGAAGACTGGATAGTTTTAGTGAATTGGTTATTGAAAAGGCTTTAGGAGGTGTTAGAAATAGTTCATTGATTAAAGAAATACCAGATACGTTAATCGAAATTGCACATAAACGTTGGAAGTATATACCACCTAAAAATCCTCCTAAAAGACATAGTCTTCTTGGATTTTCCTTTCCCGATCGTAAAGAAAGAGAAGATGCTTGGGGAATAACAAAAACCAGCTTCGATTTTTTCCCATCAGGAATTTATAAAACGTTTGTTTATAATTTACTGCAATATCATCCACTCAAGGGCGTCGTTTTTATATGTGATTTTACAAATTACATCACATCCTCTTATAAAGAATCTGATTACAGCACTAAAGAAGAACTAAAAGAAATTAAAATCACACTAAATGATGGTAACGAAACTACGCTTTATGGGAACGAGTATTTGTGGAACGCATATAGAGGTACAACCGTAACTCATTACTTACTCGAATCTATTTTAATTAGCCTTGAAAAATATTTGTTAGAAATTGCTCAGTTTGAAATTCCTGAAAACAAATTATTAAAATCATTAACGAATTATTTGTTAGGACACTCAAACTCAGTATCAATAATTAGTGTTTTGACAAGTGTGTTTATAGCTTATGCAAAGTCATTTGGAGACACTATTTTGCCAATATTAAAAGTCAGAGAATTTTATGAATGGGATTCACATCGGGCAACAAGAGAACATTCGGCAACAGCAATTTACGACCAGAGAATTTCTTATGCCCAAAAAGAGAAAGGAGAGTTCAATAGACTTCCCCATAGAACAAAATATCAACGTGGTCTTCGAGAATTTCTACTTCATTATCAAATAAATAGTGGTTTGCTCAATAAAGAATTACAAACAATATTTGATGACTTTTATGAAAATTGTGGAGAAGATATTTTTTGGGAAAAAGCCATTACCGAAATGGATATACGAAAATACAAAGCATCAATTGTAGATAAAGAAAAAGGGGTTTTTCAATTAGAAGTGAAATATCCAGAGCCAATTTATAATGCTGTTGAGACTTTTACAAAAGAAAATGAAAACGATAATCTTTCTATGCATTATTCTCATTTGTTAAGACAGGAAAAAGAAAAAAAAGTATCAATTTCATTTGAAGAATGGGAGACAATTTTCGATCATTTTTCTTCAGATGAAATTGAGAATACAATGTGGGATTCACCGGTAACCTTATCTGTTTTAGGGTTAGAATTATTTCACAAAAAACTAAGTAAAGTTCAGAAAGAATATTGCATAAACACGATTGTCAATGCTCTAGAGCAGATCATTTCAGATGCAAATGATAGAGGTGTTTTCAGTAGACAATTCAAATATAATATAACGGAAAAACAGTTAACAATTGAATCCATTCATTTATTATATAAATTTAAAGAAGGGATTGTTGATGAGAAAGAACTTGATGTCCTTTTTACATATTTACTAATTAGCCACTTGGCAGACCACGAGATAAGGGATTTTCAAAAATATTTCAGAAATACCTTTACTGATGAATTTCCAGAAAAAGCCAATAAATTAATCATTACACTAATAAAATATGCAAAATTCTCAATTGAGAATAGAGTCAATCATTATGGTAGTCAACAAGAAATAAAGAAATACAGAGAAAAACAACTCGAATTTATAGAAAGAATAATACTTTCGAGTGATTTGCCTGAAATTTCTTCTTTGTCTTTTGAATCATATGAGTCACATTTTTTAAACAACTCCTTACTTCTTATAACTTCAAATACAAATAGTGAGTTTTTTCAAAATTATATTTTGAAAATGTGTGAACTGATCTTAGATGATTTAAAACTAGAAAATGATTATTCATACTCTCGTTCAAGAAGATCAAGAAAGACAAATCATACAATCCTAGTGGACTTGCGCTTTTACCTTAATGAAGTTCTTTTATTCAATGACATAAATTTCAGTAAATCATTAATAGATAAATTATGCAATCCAATTCTAAATAATGACATTAAGAATATGCATAATATTAAAGATTTTTATGAGCTTATAACCGGTGTTTTTAATACAGCTGTTACAAGGTTTGATGATTTAATAAACGAAGATAGTGATGTTGAAAGGTATAGAAATCATTTTTGGGAACTATGGAAATATCTTTTTAATAAGGTTAAGGAATCGGGTAAACATTTTTTTGTAAAAGAACTTTTCTTAGATGTTAATGAAAGATATTGGTCAATAAAATCAGATAATTGGAAGGGTTTGATCAATTATAAAATTCAATATAATGAATTTATAGATTATTTTAAAGCTAAATCATTACCACATATAATTTCAGTTTTTTCCACTTTTGGAGAAAAAGCTTTTCTCCTGTCAGCAATTAATTTAATAGTGAAATATTTAAAAGAAGAGGATAGTGGATATAAGAGTTTAGACTCAACCAATGCGGTTAAATTAATTCAAGTACTTCTCAACAACCATATACAGGAAATTAAAGAAAGTCAACGTTTAATAGAGGATTACATTTATATCTTAAATAAGATGATTGATTTAGGTTATTGTGAAGCTTATTTAATTAGAGAATGTGTAATAACCTATAAAAAATCAGCTTAAACTTTCAAAAAACTAAGGGCTGGCGCGGGCGTCTCGCCCGTGTCCTCCAAAATGTCTCGTCCTAAAAAAAAGTTCACCCCTTAATGGCATGGGCGTCCCATTAATGAATACTAAAAATGGCATACTCATAAAATTTACAGATCAAAACCAGTTGCTGGGGCTCCAGTTAAAGTAACCTAATGCTACAGTTAACCTCGCCTAATGCTAGGTTCAGGTGCTGCTAATGTATGGTTCAAGGGGGTCGAGTGCTACTCCAATGTATGGTTTAAGCTACGTTCATGCTACCCAAAGGCTAGGTTAAGGCTACTTTCATAATTTTTTTTATAATTTAAGTTATCTTTTGGCTCAATAAATGTGTTCTCTAAATAAAATCCCATTGAAACAGCTATCAATTTTCATAATTTTTTTATTTGGTCAGATAGGTATATCGCAAACCACCGTAAACGTGGATGCCGATGATATTGTGGTAGCTAATGACGAATTGTATTTTTTAAAAAAGAATGGTGGTCAAATATCATCAATCACTGTAATAAGTTTGTTTGCAACGGACGATTTCTTAGGAAAGGAAATAAAAACACAAAATGTGGAAGTCTCCGAATACTATTTGGATATGTTCAATACTATTTCCCAAAATCCTAATAAATACTCTTTTACTATAAAAGTATCGGACTTAGAAAAACAAAAGAAAAATATTTCCATAGAAGAGTTATTTGCCGAAAATCTATATGAGAGAACGGAGCATAATGGAGGATCTATTGTAAAAGGCATAACATATTATAATCAATCTTTTTTAAAAAAAACAGATTGCTATTTTGAAACACATCCCTCTAAAGGGAAGCAGGAATGGCGCTGTGTAGATGATACTCTCATTCCTTTTGTAATTGTGGATTTAGGTAAGAATAGAAATATAATAATTTTTCCATTTATTATAAACAATTTTACCTATAAAAAAAGGGCAACCTTTAACGACATTCGTTTTTCTTATATTCAGTATCAGGGATATATTATTCCTGATAAGAAAGGGCTAAAGGCAAAATATCAAGATACTTTTCTAGCTCAGGATGCATCCTTTAATTTTCTACAAAAAATAGAAAGTTTTGAAGACAAATCGCATATTTGGTCCTCTAACTTTGCCTTTAAGAACTCCTATGTAAAAGATGCCATATTCGGTCAAATTTTAATTGAGAAGAAATTTGATACAGTTATAAGTCAGAATGGTTTTATAGTGGGTAGAAATAATGAAGAGGTAAATATTTATAATTTGCAGCTTAAGGATATAACTCCAAAAAATTTGCGTTCTGCCTTTCCTATATTTAACAATAGCGATTATTCTATGTGCTTAATAGATAACCAGATTAAATATGTTTTGAAAAANGGNACNNTTATANATGAATTGCCTAAAANAGAGCCAGTTGCCATATGCGGATTCAATANTTCATNAGGNTATAGTTATNTNTCCNTTAAAAAAGATAGCACGGATTTTANCCTACATATTAATNATAAATATTTAGATTTTGATGAAGNATGGAAGGAAACAAATTACTCCACCAATCTATTTTCCGGAATTGAATTTCAGTCAGTAAATTTTTTGGATTATACGATGCTGAGGAATAAGCAGATTCCGAAAGAATTGACATTTCACAGGTATTATGAATGGTATGGCTTTAAGGAATATATTGTGGTAGAAAGGGATAATAAATTTGGACTTTTATCATTAATTTCAAAGAAAACAAATCCAAATGATAATTCCCAAGTGTATCCAAAGATAGAACTGACTGAATTACTGCCCGCAGAATTCGATACTATTCAACTGGTACTTAGAACACCCCACATTTTATTTTCCAAAAACGGTCTTCAGGGTTTGTATGGTTTAAATGCGTCCCCGCAGTATAAAAATTTAGATGTGGGGGAATATTTTTCCAGGTTTCAGTTGCCAAATGGGCAGGAAGGATGGTTGGACAAACTGGGAAATGAATTTTTGGATGAATAAAAACACAGCACATCTTGACCACACAAATGCTTCAATATCCAAACAGTTATAATAATCTCAAATATGAATAAACCAATAGCCTATTTAATACTGATAATTGCCATTGTTGTTACGCTGCCAATATTTTTTATAACAATTCCACTTCTTATTATTTTATACAATGGTCTGGTTAAAAAAAGAAATCACGTGGCGTTTTCATTCAGTGGGGTAGATGTAGCACTCCAAAATAGAGGGGAATTAATTCCAAACTTGGTGGCAAGTGTTAAGGCGTATATGTTTCACGAAAAAAGTACGCTTCACGACATCACTGCGTTGCGAAACAAATTGCTGGAAGTAGATCCCCAATCAAGTAAAAGATTTGGAATGGAGAATGAGTTAACGGGCTTATTGAAAAATCTAATGGTTACCGTAGAAAGCTATCCCGACCTAAAAGCAAGTGAAAATATGTTGCATCTGCAACGCTCATTAAATGAAATGGAAGAAAAAATTAACGCATCAAGACGCGCATACAACGCTGCTGTGATGAATCTTAACAATGCAATCGAGACGTTCCCATCCAATGTAATGGCCAGCGTATATAATTTTAAAATGAGTCCTTTCTTTAAAGCTGATGAATCAGCACGCGCCGTTCCCATTCTCAAGGAAGGTTTTAATAAATAATCAGTATGGTTATGGATGAGGACTTAAGGTCATTTTTAAAGGAGCGCGCTGTTCAGTTGGAAATACAGCGAACAAAGGCTCTTAAAATGTATTATTTCTACAGGATTGCAAAACCTTTGAGAACACTTTTAAAAGGTATTTTAATCCTTTTGTTTCCCGTAACCTTTATACTTCCTTTTTTACTTCCAATTACAATTTTCGTCGGTGTGTTATTTCTTGCCCTATTGGTTTTTAATAATCCTCAAGAGGTGTATGAATCCAATCTAAAAAATGACGTACTTCCCACAATCTTTAATAAGATACGGCCTAATTTCACATATTCGGCTAAAGGCTATAACAATCTGGCGCTCGAAGAGAGTGAAATTCTGGATAAAGGATTTTTTGCCAATACCATTGAAATTCAAGGAGAGGATTTTGTTCGTGGAACAATCGAAAATATTGATGTGGAATTTTGTGAGATTAAATTTTTAAAGGAGAAGACAAATTATGGAAAAACCGCTGGAGGATGCTTCCTTTCGATACTATTAATCCCAATAGAACTAGTTAGAAACCTTGTAAATCGAAATGCCCGGCCAAATGAGATTTTTTTCGGATTCATTCAGGATGTGGATGTCTATTTTTCCGGTTTCTTTATGTATGCAGATTTTCATAAGGAATTTGATGGAAGGGTATTAATGATGCCAAAGAAAAATGATAAATTTAAGGATAGGGTGAATGAGATTTTTCAGCAAAAATCTTTAATAAAAATGAGCATAGAGAATCCTTATATAGATAATAATTACAACATCTATACTACTAATCCACAGACCGGGTATTATGTCCTTTCCCAAAGTTTAATTGACAAAATTCATATTGTAATCGAGAAGGAAAAAGCATTGCCCATAATATCGTTTATCCAGGGAAAAATGTATTTTCTGATCCCTTGGGATAAGAATCTTTTCAAAGCTGATATCTTTACGAAAGTAGAGGACGAGAGGTATTTTTTACGTTATATTGATGAGATTGAATCATTCGAAAAGATTGTAAGGGGCTTAAACCTGGATGTAAGAATTTGGAGTAAGACATAAAATGGTGTGCGTTTGAAGAAATTAATAATTTTAATTCTGGTTTTACACTTTGGGGTATGTGATTCCCAAAGTATTGAGACGGATTTTTCCAAAGCAACCTTTATAATAAAAAGCAATATTTTTTTCATTAATGGAATAGAAAGCTCTTGGGAGTAAGACGTAACTTTTGTTGATTCAAACAAAACGGCACAGAATGATTTGGTAAAGCTGATTCGACAGAGACTAATAAATGCAAGTTCAAATGAAATATTAATGGAGCTGGATTTAACTAATTTCATTGATATTCAAGAATATGAAATAGCGACATAAAGAAATTGGAATGGTTTCCAAGAGGATTTTGATATTAATTTTGATGGTTTTACCGATCTTCAATTTAGAACTATGCAATCATCCAGTGGCAATCAGGAATATATAGTTTACCTTTTTCGACCCATAACCAAAAGCTTTGAGTTTGTAAAAGAACTTTCGGGAGGGTCATTGGAAGAGGGTATTTTACTGGATCCCAAAAATAAAATCGCAACGTATTCCAGCAAGGGAGGCGGAGGATTATACAGCTTTAAAAAAATCCATTTTGATAATGGTATAATAAAATATATAGAGAAATACTGGAATACTGCCGCAGACATTCTTTCTAATGACGAAACAACTTTTATATTTCATTATGAAAAAATAATAGATAACGCAATTATAGAAACGATAGAAATTCCAAGAAAAATAAAGAACGAAGGATTGGAATCAATATATTATCCATTTTTTGAATGGGTGACGACATTTAAAAAATAACAGGATAAAGTGTACAATAACAGTAATCATCAATGGAAATAAAGATGTTTAAAAGGTTTAATGGATTGCAATTTTATAATTGCATTTTATTCCTAATATTTTTCAATTTATTTACTGTAACCGCAAGGGCACAGCAGGGCGATTATCCGAATGTTTATAATACTACGGCAACGGATACCATTTTTTTGAAAAATCAAATAATAATTCAAAATGCAACGAAAGATACTCTGGAAATTGCCGACTTCAAGAGAGGGAAGAAAAATGGGGAGCAGATTCTTTTTTTCAATAATGGAAAAATAAGCAGAATTGCCAAATACAAAAATGATTTGTTGGATGGGGAAGTGATCTA
The DNA here is from genome assembly GCA_002715485.1 of Aequorivita sp. Taxonomy (GTDB): domain Bacteria; phylum Bacteroidota; class Bacteroidia; order Flavobacteriales; family Flavobacteriaceae; genus Aequorivita. The sequence continues at coordinate 13,426 of PAZL01000034.1, forward strand.
TTTTTCCCATGACAAGGATTATCCCATTCGAATTGAACATTACAAAGCCTTTGCAAAAGGGCAAAAAGCCCTTTTACATGGTCCGTATAAAGTTTTTGCTCCAGAGGGTACCCTCTTGGAAAAAACCACTTATAAAAACGGACAAAAAAATGGAAAGTATGAATTGTACCACAACAACGGCCAATTAAAGGAAGAGGGAACTTTTGAAGATGGTCTAAATGTAGGGGTGCGAAAATCCTATAATGCCAATGGAATACTAATAAAAGATGAAAACTTCATAATTATTGAGAATCCCAAATATGTAGCTAAAAACAAGGATACTTTAAATGATAAAGTTGATAATAAAAATTCCAGCAACCTGCCCCTTAAAGTCTCTGTTCTGAATGGAAAAGTAAGATATTACCATTATAATGGATATCTTGCTTCTGACCTCTTTTTTAAAAATGGAAAAAAGGAAGGGTTGGCCAAAGAATATTATCAGGATAAAAGCAATTCCCTAGAGTCGGCTGTAGTTTTTAAGGAGGGCTTGGAACATGGTGATTTCACTTATTTTAACTCAAGGGGATATCTAGAAAGAAAAGGAAGATTTTACCGTGAGATACAAGCGGGGGATACCCTACTAAAAAATGTATACGACGGAACCATTGAAATTTATCACGACAAAGGAAAAATATCAAGAATTGAAAATTGGAAAAATTTTCAAAGAAATGGGGTCCAGGAAAATTATTCCCATAGCACCGGGAATCTGTCGGAACGATATTATGAAATAGATAATCTGAAGACGGGAACTGTGGAGCGGTTTAAGGATGGCGTCAGAAATTATTTGGCACATTTTGAAATAGTAGAAAAAAAGGACCAGAGAATTTCCCAGCAGACAGGAACGGAAACCTATTGGGAAAATGGAAAGGAGCGAGCGATTGCTGAATGGAAAAATGGAGTGAAGGATGGTGTGGCCAAGACTTATTATAAAAACGGACAGGTGGAGAGTATAATCCATTTTAGGGAGGGCAAATTACATGGCCCATATAAAACATACTATGAAAATGGCAAGCTGAAGGAAGATTACACCAAGCAATATACGGAAGAGACAGACAAATCGGAGGATATAGGGTGGAATACTGCATTTGACCAAGCCGGACAGATAACAAAATATTTTTTTGCAACAGGAACAGACAAGATTCTAACGGCGCAATATTTTGAAAAGGGCAAGAGGACAAATTTAATAGCGAGTGATATTTTCAAGATCAGTTTTTTTGATGGACAACAACTAAGCTCGGTGAATTGGCAAGAGAATGGAAGACCGTTTTTTGCATATGAATTTTTCAGTAATAAGAAATTGCGACAGATACATTTTACTGTAGATGGACAAGCTCCGTTATCGGCAAATTTCACTAGTGAAGGAGATTTAATTCAAGTAAATAGCAACACATCCAAAATAATTGATGAAGATGCTATAAACGAAATGGCAAAAAAAATAGCAGCACAGTATAATCCAAATTGGCAAAACGAAATTCTTGCAACCCAGTCTTATCCCAATGGTAAATACCAATGGAATTATGCAGATGGTGCCCCTTTCTTTAAAATAGAATTTAAGGATAGTTTACCGTACGGTGATTGGATAGCCTACAATCCAATATCTAAGGACACATTATTTTATGCTGAGTACAATAGAGGATTACCAGTAGGAAAATATATAAGGAACAAAATGGATGGCAGTCCAGAATTAAGAGTGGAGTATTTCCCGAATCAAAAGGTAAAGGAAAGTTATTATTATGGCGATAACGGTATAATTAGAAATATTTACAAAAATGATAGTACTGGCACCAGTACATTTTATGCGGAATATTACCCTGATGGAAAACTCAAGGAAAAACGTATGCCTACTCAAAACAGTTATATCAATTTATCTCCACAAGGTGACACCTTATCATATCGTTTACTTTACACAAGATTGGATTCCATTAGAGTAAATCGACTTTTTTATGGGAATAATAAGTTGAGGAACGATAGATACAATAACTTAGATACAGGAATAGGAAGCGCAAAAACGTATTTCGAAAATGGACAACTTCAAACCTTTCACGAATTAAAAAACGACAAAGCCCATGGTATTTATCAAAAGTTTGATGAAAATGGCACTTTGTTAACATTGGGGCATTTCAAGGACGGTAAACGGGATGGGAAATGGATAAATTATGAGCCAAATGAGAAGGAAGAGATTTCATTTTTTGAGAATGGAGAAATTTTAATTGAAAAGAACAAGGATGATGAGGATCTCTGTAAATGCTATGATACCTCTCTCTCCGGAAGTAAAATAGGGTTTGCAAATTCTCTAAAACAGTTGGCTGAATATCAAAATATAAAACCATTTATTCCCCAAAGCATTATTCCCATCAATGAATTGAATTATGAAAAGATTTTTTATATAAACTTTGGGAGTAATAACGATCAATCTGCTGGTTTTACTCATTTCAAACTATTGCTTTTTCAAGAATTTTCATTTCAGTATCCAAGTGCGGGTTTTTTAAAGTTCAATTTAAATCCCTGCAAAACTGAAGGTTATATTAGTAATATAGAAGCGAACGTAGCATATCGCTTTGACAAAAAACAAATATTGCATTCCGAATTCCGTCCCAGAAGGATTGCGGTAAGCTTGCAAAGAAATCCGTTGGTAAATGCAGCTGATGGAAGTGATTTTACTTCTTATTTCGATACTGAAGAATTGAACTTTGATGCAAACGGTATAAAGTCAATTCAATTTGCAGAAAATAGAAATGAATGCTATCCTTTGGGTATTATTAAAGATTTTATGACGGTTCAAATAGAAAAAGCACACCTGAGCATAAATCCACAAAACAATATTAATTCTTCTAACCTTCCGTTGCTGAAAAATGAGAAACAAAAGTTCTATGGACTCGAAATTAATAATGCAACGGTTCACTTTGAAATTGGTGCTACTAAAGTTAAAGCTGTATGCGGCCACATGCTTGCTGGTGCAAATTATGTAGCAGCCCGCTTGTTTATTGAAGGAAGGCAAAAAGGTGCTGAGGGATTTATTATGGAAAACAATAATGCTTATTTGGAAATACAGCAACTTAAAAATATATTGGAGCAAAAAGGGTTTTACCGTGTGAAAGTGGTAGGTGAGGAGAATAAATTAATGGTGGAATTTTATGTGGAAAAGTAAAAAGTTCAAAAAAACGTTTATCGTATTGGTTGTATGCATCTTCCATTTTTCGATACAGGCACAGATTATCGATGTGTTCCAAAATAAGGAATATAAGGTGTCTTCTTTTGTAATAACTAAGAAGGCAAATAAAGATTATGTTCCCGGAACCTTTGAAATTTTACTGGAAAAAAATATTCAAGAAAATGAAAGTTGGAAAAAAATAGAAGCACAATTGGAAACAATTGCAATTGCTAAAATTGAGGATGAAGTAGCTTTTTTTGAGCTTCACTCCAAAGCGCTGAAATACCAAAAACAATTTGAAGATTGGAAAAGAGTACAAGAAGGTTATGATACTTCAGAAAATTACCCTCCATTTTTTAAGGATATTGAAATTAGATTAATAAGTGTTCTCAATAATATTGGCTTATACCGCATTCAATTCAAATTTGATGGCGGGAATGACATGGAAACTATATCGGTTGACAAATATTATTTATGTGACTATAGCAAGAATAAAATTTCCGAAATAGGAAAAACTCCTACTCTTGGACAACAGAAAATCTTAGCAAAATTAACCTTGTCGAAATTTCTTCAATATTACCTTTTGCAAACCCAAAAGATAGCTATAGGAAATATGGAAAGCTTGGAAGTTTTAAAAAAGGATTTGAAAAATCAAGCCGAATTTGCAAAAAAATTGGATTATTCAGAAGCCCAAGTTTACCCTTATTTTACTGGTATAATGGTAGAATTTCCCAAGTTTAGTAAGTCGTCCGAAATTTTTAATAACGAGACATTTCGCTTACTGTTGAAAGGGGACGAGATGAAAGCGGTATTAGCTCTTTATCCAGAATTTAAATCATCCTTCCAAACTTTTTTGAGACCTCCATCTGCTAAGATTATGTCGGTTCTCAACAATGATAAAAAGTTTGATTTGGAGAGATTCCGTAGAGCACCTAAAGAAATGGAAATGATTGGAATTCTTAATCCGCCTGTAGCTACCGGAAATATTTCCAGCCTGAACATCAATAATTACCAATTATTTAATGATCAGAGAAAATTTTTAGGTTCCAAAAGAATGTTTTTGAATAAGGAGGGCAATGTTTACAGAATTGAGCACAGAAATGATAAGAAGGAAATTGTAGGTGAGGAAAAATACCGTTATGACCAAAAGAATCGTCCGTTGGAAATTATATCGTCCGAATATAGAAAGAACATCCAAATTTACCATTATGAAAAGGATAGGTTGGATATTAAAGAATTTATAGAGGTAGAAGAGCGAAGAGAAGACTTTTCTCAAGAAATAGTGGAACTTCATATTTGGCAGCAGCATTTTGCATATCACGATAATATGCGCTTCAGTTTACAATTTTCCTTGATTGGCGATATTAACCAAGAAGGAAGGTCGAACACCAGAAGTGTTGCAAACAATGAATTTTGCGAATATAATTATTGCTCGCTTGCCAATATGAATGGGCGAGTTTTGGGAATAAAGCATTTGAAAGGAGAGCCAATTGATGTATTGACAAATGAAAAGAACCAGCCCGTTGAGAGTTATTTCGAAAATGACCGATATCGCTATTCCTTTTCCTATGACGCTCAGGATAGAATTAAAACTTTTACCATGTTTTCAAGCCAAATACTTAAGAAAAGGATGGAATTTATTTACCATTTAGATATTTTAAAACCCTTGACTATTTTAGAAACGGATATTTCATATTCTGACTCGGTTGTAAAAGCATATGAGTACGAAATTCAATTCGCAGAAGAATAAAAATCCATACGCTCAAAGAGTTTTTATAATTTTTGAAATAAGAAAATAATTTCTTTAACTGCTTTTATAAAAGCTCAAACAATTTATTTTCAAAGAAAATCATACGCTTTTTGACACGCTAATTACATTAGAATAATTCGTCAATTTATTTTTAAGCGCCAGCATATCATCGCTAACTTTTCTGTCTAAAATTTTAGCATAATGTTGCGTTGTCTTAAGAGATTTATGCCCCAACATTTTACTTACTGATTCAATGGGAACACCATTAGAGAGGGTTACAGTTGTTGCGAAAGTATGACGCGCTAAATGGAAGGTTAAATTTTTGTTGATTTTGCACAAATCTGCTATCTCTTTCAAATAGGCATTCATTTTTTGATTGCTTAGCACTGGCAATAGAAGTTGGTTTCTTTGAATTTCTGAATCTTCGGCGTACTTTTCTAAAATAGCTTCAGCTGTTGGCAAAATTGGAATATTGCTTCGTGTGTCGGTTTTTGATCTATTAATTTTTATCCATTTTCCACCATCAATACCGATTACAACATTATTTGCAGAAAGCTTTTTTACATCCGAATAGGCTAAACCAGTAAAACAACAGAATATAAAAATGTCTTTAACTTGATCCAGTCTTTCAGTGTGTAGTTCTTTTTCAACCATTGTCTGAATTTCCTCAACAGTTAAAAACTCTCTATCAACTATTTTGAGCCTCGCTTTCCAATTTGTAAATGGATCTTTAGAGATCCAATCGTTGGCGTATGCGATGCGGATTATTTTTTTAAAATTAGTAATGTATTTAATGGCCGTATTATGAGCGCAATTTCTCGTGGTTTTAAGATAATATTCGAAGCCTGTTATAAACTTGTGGTCAACATCTGTAACAGGAATGTCATTTACCTGATATTCTTTCTTAATATATTCTTTCACGTGTTTTCTGGCAGTTCTGTAGCGTTCTGCCGTACCAGCGGCAAAATCCTTACCAATTAGTTTCTCAACTTTATTATTGTGCTCCTGAAAAATTTCTAACAGCATTTTATGAGTCTTATCCTTACCGAGATATCTATTTTTAATTCTTTTTGGTGTAATCAAATCTCCATTCTCAGTTAATTCCTCTTGAATTCTGTAGATTTTGTTCTGTATAACATTAATATACTTATTCAATTCTCGAGCTTCAGACGACGTACCTTTAATTTTTCCTGCAACTGAACTCCATTTTTCTAATAATACTTTTCGTTTAATGCTAAACTCACTTCGTTTTCCATTTACGGTAATTCGTGCATATATAGGGGCGTTACCGTGCTTATCAGCATCATTACCCCGAGGATAAAATATTATGGAAAAGCTTGATTGCATAGGTGCGTACTTTTTATTTACAATAAATATACTGAAAATTCCCACAAAAATAAAATGTTTAACATCTGCAAAGTGTTGCTTACCAGTATTTCAAGCTTCATTCGGTGCGTAAAATAAAGTAGTAAAAATACGCACCGAATGCCGTACCTTTTATTTGATCTTGGATGAAATTATTTGATATTGAAGAGAATTAAAAAACCCGATAAACATAGTGTTTATCGGGTTTTGGTGAGATTTAATTATCTCTAAGCGGAGAAAGAGGGATTCGAACCCCCGGAGGTGTTACCCTCAACAGTTTTCAAGACTGCCGCAATCGACCACTCTGCCATTTCTCCATTAGCGGGTGCAAATATAGAAAGCTTTTTTTGATTTTTTAAAGCTTTTTTTAAAACTTTTTATTGAATACTTCAAGTTAGCTTTTCTGCTTTCCCGTTTCCCATAATATTTTTAGTAACTTTAATTCACAAACCAACTAACAATGAAACACCTAAAGCTAATCTTTTTTTTATTGATTTTCTGTGTCGCNTTTTCACAAAACAATAAACAGGTTGCCTTTCGTGAACTTACCGTGGAGCAGGGGCTTTCACAAAATAGCGTGGTGAGCATAGCCCAAGATAGTATTGGTTTTATGTGGTTTGCTACCCAAGACGGACTCAACAAATATGATGGTCGCAATTTTACACATTTTGATATCCAATTTGAAGACGTAACCCGTCCTACATTTAGTAAACTCGGTAAAATTTATGTATCAAAAAACGGAGAATTGTGGATTGTTTCCAATTCGGGGATACTTCAAAAATACGATCCAGAGAACGATNNTTTTAATGTTATAAGTACTGTCAATAACGTAAGTACAATTATTCAAAGTGAGAGTTTAGATTATTTTTTGGCAACGTATGGAAACGGGATTTACAGGATAAACCATCAAACAAAGGACACTATACAATTTTTAAAACCAAAAGATTCCAAACGCACCGTTTATAATTTTTTCGAAACGAAAGATAAAACGATCTTGGCACTTACTAACAATGGTATTTTTGAAATAAAGAATGATGAGTATATTTTTAGTGAAATTATATCGGGAACAAATTTTAGTGCAGCCTCGCAGGCTATTGACAATACTCTATATATAGGTAGTTCTGGAAAGGGGCTCTTCATTAAAAAAGAAAAACAGCCGCATTTTAAACAGTTCAAAGGATTTGAAAATGAGATGCTTCCTGAAGATTTAATAATTCAAAGCCTTTTGGTTGATAAACGAAACAACTTATGGATTGCAACCTATGGCAATGGAGCGTATTTGGTAAATTTTGAAAAAAAAACAATACAGAATTTTACGGAAGATAAAAATAACCCCTATGCCCTGCATTATAATGACGTTCTGTGTTTGTTTGAAGACAATACGGGCACCATTTGGTTGGGTACTGACGGTACTGGCCTTAGTTATTATGATGAGTATTTGGTTAAATTCAATGTTCTTACAAACGATCAAGTTCCGCTAAATGTGAATGTGGATGTAATTAGGGCAATTGCGAAAGATTCTGAAAACAATATTTGGGTGGGAACCTCCGGAAAAGGGCTTACCCGTTTAAATATTGACAAACAAGAGTTTTACACTTATACCCATCAAAACTCAGAATTATTGGGCGATCGAATTATGAGTTTATTGGCTGATGGGGACAGACTTTGGATTGGCCATCAAACTCACGGGTTACAAATGAGGGATGCAAGCGGTACAATTACTNCCTTTAATAAAACCGCCTCTTTTACCATTTGGAAAATTTATAAGCATCATGACAATATTATATGGCTCTGTACCAGGGACCATGGGCTCATTCAGTTTGATAGTGACCGAGGAATTATTCAGGAATATACCACCGAAAATTCAAATCTAGGCACCAATAATATCAGAACTATTGAACAGGGAAACGCCAATGAACTTTGGATTGGGACGGAGACTAACGGTCTCTATAAACTAAACTCTCTAAACAATACTATTGATAAAATAGAGTCGGTAAATAGTAATGTAAAGTCATTATACTTTGATGGTTCGGTTTTATTAATAGGAACAAATGGGGATGGATTGCAAGTTTTTAATCCAAAAGAAAAGACAGTACAAAAGTTTACCACAGCGGAAGGTTTGCCAAATAATGTAATCTACGGAATTCTTCCTGATCAGGAAGGATACTTATGGGTGAGCAGCAACAAGGGCATTTCAAAATTAAAATTTCAAGATAATACTATTTCAGTAATTGAAAATTATAGTAATTATGACGGACTGCAAGCTTTTGAATTCAATACAGGCGCATATTTTAGAGATNAAAATGGCGTGCTGTATTTTGGTGGTTTGGAAGGCTTAAANTGGTTTAATCCAAACCAGTTATCGTTTAATCCCATAAAACCAAAAACGGTTATTTCGGGCTTTGAAATCTTTAACCAAGATCGAAAACTCGTNCCAGGTCAACAGCTTCAGCATAATGAAAATACAGTTACGTTCACTTTTTCCTCCCTTCATTTTTCGCAACCGGAACGCAATCAATACAGGTATAAACTGTTAAACAATGATTCCGATTGGATTGATGCGGGAAATAACAACACTGCACATTACACAAACCTACCGCCAGATGATTATGTATTTCAGGTTATCTCCAGCAATTATGATGGCGTTTGGAATACAGAACCGACAACCTATTCATTTACAATTTTAAAACCTTGGTATGCTACCAATTTGGCAAAGGGNATGTATGCATTATTGTTTTTATTGTTTGGATTTTATCTCTACAGATATTTAAAATGGCGCTGGGAAATAAAAACCCAGTTACGATTGGAACACGAAGAAACCGAACGCCTGAAAAAACTGGATGAGTTTAAAACCAAACTATACACAAATATTTCACACGAGTTCCGGACGCCACTTACGCTAATATCTGGACCGATTGAAAATCAATTGGCAAAAGCTAAACTTTCAAAAGATGATAAAAAGGAATTATCACTGGTTAAGCAGAATGCAGACAGATTAGTGGGCTTGGTCGATCAAATGCTCGATTTGTCAATGATAGATTCNGGCCAGCGTAAATTGGCCATTAAACAAGGAAACCTGACAATTTTGCTCAAGCAGCTTATCAGTGCCTTTCAATATAAAGCTGATAAAAAAAACATTGCGATCTCAAGCAGGATTAAAGGCCTAAAAAATGTGTGGTATGATACAGATATAATTGAAAAGGTTATTTCAAATCTATTATCTAATGCAATAAAATACTCTCCGGAAAACAGCACCATTGTTTTTGAAGCGAGTAATCAGGATGGGGTAGCGGTGCTTTCAATAATCAATCAAACTGATTATGTGGGCAAAAAGGATTTAAGTAAATTATTTCAACGATTTTATCAGGATAATAGACTTTCCGAAGGTGTGGGAGTGGGCCTTGCCCTGGTAAGGGAATTGGTTTCACTTTCAAAGGGAACAATAATCGCAAACAATATTGATGATAATAAAATTCAATTTACTGTTTCCGTTCCAGTTGAGTATACAGCCTTTGAAAAGGATGCTTTGGTTTTTGANGACAAAATAGAAAGNACAGNACCACCAACCAATCCACAGACTGAAAGCGTTGAAAAAGAAAATCCACTTCTATTGATAGTCGAGGATGAAGCCGATATCCGGGCTTTTATCATTTCAATATTTAAGAATAATTATCAAATACTTGAAGCAGAGAATGGGGAAATAGGCATTGCGAAAGCATTGGAAAAAATGCCAGACCTGATAATAAGCGATATTATGATGCCCGAGATANATGGTATCCAATTGTGTAACACTCTTAAAACAAATGAGCTTACTAGCCACATTCCAATAATTCTCCTAACCGCAAAAGTGGGGGAGGAGAACGAAATTGAAGGGATAAAAACCGGCGCCGATGCTTATGTAACCAAACCTTTTAAAAGTGAAAAGTTGAAAATTAGAGTTGAAAAACTCATCGAAACCAGAAGGCAGCTGCAAAGGCATTTCAGCAAAACCTTAAGCATCAATCCTGAATTGTCATTAACTTCAACAGAAAGTGATTTTTTAAAACGTTTGCAAAATGTTTTGGACGAACNCATTACTGAACCAGATTTTACAAGTGAACGTTTTGGAAAGCTTATGCATATGAGTCGCACACAACTTCACCGTAAACTTAAAGCGATCTCAGGAATGTCTGCAAGTGAATTTATACGCTCACAACGATTAAAGTTAGCTATTCGTTTGCTAAAGGAAACTGACGCTTCCATTTCAGAAATTGCTTATCAAGTAGGCTTCAATACTCCTTCATATTTTAGTAAATGTTTTAAGGAAGTTTATAATTGTACGCCCAACGAATATCTTTCAAACAACGCGTAACCCTTGATAAANATTCTGATTATAAGTGCTGAAACATATCTTCTATGTTTTGGAACATTTCTGTTAAGCCCAATTTATATATCTATTTAATTTTGGTGTAGGCAAAATGGCTTCATAAATGAAAAACTCCCTAGATTCAAAAAAAAAGGACGATGTCATCTATATGAGCATCGACCATTTGAAAGAGGGCAATTATGAATTGAAGATTCTATTAAATAATAAAGTGGTGAAGACCATAAAAATTTTCAAAAAATAAAAACTGAAAACTAAAAGACCTCAGAAATATGAAATCTAAATTATTGTTATTAGCAGGAGTACTAACGTTCATTATATCCTGTGGATTGGAGGATGCGGGTAAAAGCGATTGTTTTATAGATGTAGAAGATACCTTGGATTCTTGGCAGACAGCCTATAACTATCAAATGACCAATGCCAAAGATGATGATGGAAATGGACAATCTTTAGAGGCTTGCCTTATAAGAAAAGGGTTGACAGAAGAGTATATACAATCCTTAAAAAATAGGAAGAGCTGGATGAACTCAAATGGTGACTGNACTGGTGATGAGAAAAGTACATTAAATGCACGCATGAATAAACGAATCCAAGAATTAGAAGAGGATATGGAAAGTACATGGAATCGCTGCGAAGAAGTATATGGGAGTGGAGGTTAATTTTTAATTGTTTAATTAGTAGCAAAAGGATAGCGGTAAAACTTCAATATTTTTATCGCTATTTTTGCAGCTAATACTAATATTTTTTGAATGTCCTCAAAAACAATTGAAAAACTTCACTGGCGTTATGCCACCAAAAGGTTTGACTCCACAAAAACCCTCTCCGAAGAGAAGCTGAATATTTTAAAAGAAACCTTTAACCTTACGGCAACTTCCTATGGTTTACAACCTTTAAAATTGGTTGTGGTTAGCAATGCTGAATTGAAATCCCAGTTGATGCCACTTACCTACAATCAGCCGCAGGTTCGCGATGCTTCACACGTTTTAGTATTATGTGTTGAAAAGAAAATCAATGAGAATTTTATTTATGAACATTTCAAAAGAGTAGAAGCACAGCGAAAAACACCGCGTGCTATTCTAGAGCCTTTTGAGCAAAACCTGCTAGCTTCCTTTACTGAAAAAAATAGTGAAGAAATAAAGGATTGGATGGTTAACCAGCTCTATCTAACCCTTGGCGCCCTTTTGACCGTATGCGCTGTTGAGAACATTGATGCCTGCCCCATAGAGGGTTTTGAACCAAAAAAATATGATGAACTGCTTGGATTGAATAAGAAAGGCTTGGAGTCCGTAATTGTACTTCCGGTAGGTTATCGTGACGAATCCGACTTTTTTATTAACCTCAAAAAAGTGCGNCGCGGTATTGACGAACTTATAATTGAAGTAAATTGATGTTTAAAAATCCCATTTCACAACACAACCATTACCTTTGAAGCACATCTATTATTCATTCTACATTAAACCTTAATCATTAAAAAATGCCCGGATTTGAATTTTTTGGCGCCGAAGAGCGCAAACAAGTACACGATGTATTGGAAACTGGCGTATTAATGCGCTACGGTTTTGACGGAATGCGCAATAACCATTGGAAAGCAAAAGAGTTTGAAAAAGCATTTGCCGAAAGAATGGGTTCAGACTACTGCCAATTGGTTTCCAGTGGTACGGCTGCTCTTACGGTTGCTTTAGCTTCTGCTGGCATTGGCGCGGGCGATGAGGTAATTATACCAACGTTTACTTTTGTGGCAAGTTTTGAATCTATTTTGGCCTTGGGAGCGGTTCCTATTTTGGTGGATATTGATGATACTTTAACCTTAAACCCTAAAGCTGTTGAAGCTGCAATTACCTCAAAAACAAAATGCGTAATGCCGGTACATATGTGTGGCTCCATGGCAGATTTGAAGGCATTGAAATCGATTTGTGAAAAGCACAGGTTAATTCTTTTGGAAGACGCCTGTCAGGCACTTGGGGGAACATACGAAGGAAAACCCTTGGGAAGTTACGGTGATCTGGGTTGCTTTTCATTTGATTATGTAAAAACCATTACCTGTGGCGAAGGTGGGGCGGTTATTACAAATAATGAAAAGTATGCATTGCACGCAGACCACTATCAGGNCCATGGCCACGACCATATAGGGAAAGATCGTGGGGCGGAAACGCATCCTTTTTTAGGCTATAATTTCAGAATTTCTGAATTGAATGCNGCCGTGGGAATTGCGCAATTGAATAAACTGGATGATATTTTAAAGANTCAAAAGNAAAACTATACTATTCTTCGTGAAACTATAGAAACTATTGAAGGTGTTACTTTCAGACGGGTTCCCGAAGGTGGCGAGGAAAATTATTCGTTTTTGNACTTTTTTCTTCCCACAGCAGAATTAACCCAAAAAGCACATAAGGCACTTGCTAAAGCTGGAGTAGATGCCTGTTTTTATTGGTTCACCAATAATTGGCACTATATAAACGGCTGGGAACATTTACGAAACTTGAAATCGCTTGGTAAACTTTCTGCTGAAGTTAGAAGCCAAATGCAGGATCTAAACAATACCGATTTCTCAAAAAGTGATGCTATTATGGGCCGTACAATTTCATCACTCATAAAAATTGGCTGGACGCAAAAGCAAGTGAAGGAGCGGGCAGAGGCTATGAAAAGCGCAATACTGTCGACTCTTTAATAATTNACATATTCCGTAATTTCCAAACCATATCCAATCATCCCTACACGTTTGGTTTGCTCGCTATTTGAAACCAAACGAATTTTATGAATTCCCAAATCGTGAAGAATTTGGGCTCCAATTCCAAAATCTTTGCTGTCCATTTCAATACGGGGTGCTTTTGCGATTTCGTTGGGTTTCTGTGCTTCTTTAAGTTCTTTTAAACGGTTTAAAAGATTAAGCGATTGNCTTTGTTGGTTNATAAAAACAATGGCGCCTTTTCCTTCGCTGTTTATAACGTTGAACATATCATCCAACTTCTGTTCGGCATTGTTGGTAAGGGTTCCCAAAATATCGCCATTTACCAAAGTTGCATTTACACGTACTAAAACAGGTTCGTTTTCCTTCCAGGAGCCTTTGGTAAGGGCAATATGGATTTGGTCATTTGTGGTTTGTTTGTAGGCACGAAGTCTAAAATCTCCAAACTTTGTATTGATTTTGAAATCTTCCTTTTTTTCAATCAATGAATCGTGCTCCATTCGGTATTTCACCAAATCTTCTATTGAGATCAATTTCAAATCAAATTTTTTGGCAACTTTCATCAACTGTGGTANCCGCGCCATGGTACCATCCTCATTTAAGATTTCAACTAAAATACCCGCAGGTTTCAATCCTGCTAAACGCGCTAAATCAATAGCAGCTTCAGTGTGCCCTGTTCTTCTTAAAACCCCGCCCTGCTTTGCGCGTAGCGGAAAAATATGTCCGGGCCTTCCCAAGTCACTGGCTTTTGTATTTTCATCAACCAGTGCTTTTATGGTTTTTGAGCGGTCGTGTACTGAAATGCCCGTAGTACATCCGTGACCAATCAAATCTACCGAAACGGTAAACTGCGTGTGGTGCAATACGGTATTGTTTTCAACCATCATATTTAGATCGAGGGTATTGCATCTGTCTTCTGTTAAAGGTGCACAGATAAGGCCTCTTCCGTGGGTTGCCATAAAATTGATCATTTCTGGCGTAACCATTTCTGCAGCGGCAATAAAGTCTCCTTCATTTTCCCGGTTTTCATCGTCAACTACAATAATTATCTTTCCATTGCGAATATCTTCAATGGCTTCTTCAATCGTGTTGAGTTTAACGGAATTTTCTTTTTCTGTGGAAATCATAGCTTTAAATATGTGATGCAAAGATATAAAATGTGCGGCTGTAAATAGTTAAATGGAGTTTTGGATTATAGTATTACTCCGACTTCTTTTTTCTTTTTATTCCAAATAAGCGTCCAATGCGCTGCATAAAGGAGTCAAAATCAAAAATCCCTTGGTCTGTAGTGGCGCGATACGTTAGCCAGACGCTCAGTGGCAGCATAATGGCTGTGCTTAACCAAGTTGCAATAAAGGGATGCATAGTTCCATCCTCTGCACTGTTTTTGGCAAAAATGCCGATAAAGTGATAGGTTAAAAATAGCAGAATNGCCACTACCATCGGCAAACCCATGCCACCTTTTCGAATAATCGCCCCAAGCGGTGCCCCCACAAAAAACAAAATAATGCAAGCAATACCCAAAGCGTATTTTTCGTGCAAGGCTATCTCGGTTTTATTCAACCTTTTGGTTTTATTTTTAAACTCAACCTTTTTTGCATCCACTGTTTGCAGGGTCCCTTTGGCATTGTTCAATGCAAGTTTTACAATCTGCAATTGATGGGCAGGATTATAAATTTCAAGAATGGAGCTTATTGCGGGAGGTCTTGCGGAATCACTAATTTTATTTTCCTTTAATTTTTCAACCCCACTGCGGTAGTACATGTTTTTTGTGTAAGATTGAATATCGGTAGAATAGCTATCAGAAAGCGAGTCAATCTCAACGCGTAACTCACTGATATTGTACATATTTTGGTTATTGAGGTTATTCTCTTTATCAACATCTTTATTGTTCAATTCGGTAAGATCGATGTTTATGGAATATTCGTCAAAATAGCTTTTTGCAAAGGGCTCGCCCTTCTGTTTAGCCGCAGATTTAGCCTGAATTTCTTCGTAATAATTACCTTCCTTTAAAATTAGTGATAGGGTATTGCTGCCTTCCTCACTTGCCAATTCACCATTATTGGCAATTATTACAGTAAAGTTCCCGTTTGGTTTGACTTCATTTTTTTTATGAATTACCACATCTTCCAAAAACTGGTCCCGATCACCAGTTTTCTTTTCAACTTTTATGTTGAACATATCGCCAATTTGGCTGAACTGTCCTTCGGAAATTACCATGGAAGGCTGGAACTGCGAGATATTTCGCCGAAGGTTCTGCCATTTATATTCCGAATAAGGAATCACGTTATTTGCGAAAAAGAAAGCTGTAATTGACAGTACGACAATAAAACCAATCACACTTCCCATAGCGCGTTGCAGTGAAATTCCTGTAGATTTCATTGCGGCAAACTCATACTTCTCTGCAAAACTTCCAAAAACCATTAGGGAAGTTACCAAAATGGTGAGCGGGAGCACCAAAGGAATTAACCGCGGGGAAACGTACCAAAGAAATTTAAGCACGATCCAAACGTCCAAATCTTTTCCGGCTAGCTCTGAAATGTAGAGCCAAATGGTCTGCAGGACAAATATGAACATTAAAATAATGAAGACGCTCATGAACGTCTTCAAATATGTAACCAATATGTACCTGTCCAGTATTTTCACTTACGGGGCTATAGCTTGTTTATGTAGTAACCGTCTTTTTTGTACTTAGCCTCATCAAAAGTAAACAAGGTTTTGGAAACGGGTTGATTTGTTTTAAATGAATTTACGGTAAGGGTGTATTTTGTACCCTTGTCATCGGTCTGTATCAATTTATAAATATGCTTGGTCTGTACATCTATCCCCAAGAGAATATCCTTTATTTCAGCTTTTGAATCAATAGGCGTAAGTTTTATATATTGAATTTTTCTACCCTTTACATTTTGTTCTATGTCCATCTTATAAGTGTAGCCTTTTTCATAAAAAGTGAGCATTTTTGAAGGTGTAATTTCCTTGTCATCCTTTGGGTTGTATGCTGAAATGGTTACTTCCTCATCTTCGGGAACGATGGTATAAATATTCTTACCATCAAAAATTCGGGTGGTTCCAAGCATGTTCAAAACATATTTATCACCCTGAAGCGTAACATCGCCACGGGTTTCCTGATTTACGTTTTCTTTGGAATTGTTCAAATTGTACTTAAAATCTATTGAAATGTTATCGTAGCTCTTGGCTTTTGCAGAAACCTCTTTCAGCAATGTTTTTGCGTCCTGTCCCTGTGAAAAGGTTGTTATAAAAAGTGCGATTAATAGAATACTTAGCTTGTGCATTTTAATTGTCATTTTGTTCGTTATCTAAAAGTTGGTTCAAAGCATCAATTGTAGGAACCAAAACTTGCCGTGCCTTGCTGCCCTCAAAAGGACCAACAATACCTGCCGCTTCCATTTGGTCAATGATTCTTCCAGCTCGGTTATAACCTAATTTCAGCTTTCGCTGTAATAAGGAAGCGGAACCTTGCTGGGCAATCACCAATACTTCTGCGGCTTCACGGAACAGTTTGTCGCGTTCCTCTATGTCAATATCAAGAGTTGTGCCACCTTCTTCACCTACGTATTCTGGCAGTAAATGCGCATCGGGATATGCTTTCTGCGAGCCGATAAATTCCGTAATATCTGCAACTTCAGGCGTATCTACGAACGCACATTGAATACGGGTCAGTTCATTTCCTTGGGTGTAAAGCATATCTCCACGACCTATTAGCTGATCTGCACCCGAATTGTCCAAAATGGTCCGGGAATCAATTTTACTGGTTACCCTAAAGGCAATACGGGCCGGGAAGTTGGCTTTTATAATTCCCGTAATTACGTTTACCGAAGGTCGCTGCGTAGCAATAATTAAATGGATCCCAATGGCCCTTGCAAGCTGAGCCAAACGTGCTATGGGCGTTTCCACTTCTTTACCTGCGGTCATAATCAGATCTGCGAACTCGTCTATTACCAGCACGATGTAGGGTAAAAAGCGATGCCCCTCGTTTGGGTTTAGTTTTCGGTTTTTGAATTTAGTATTGTATTCCTTAATGTTACGCACCATGGCATCCTTGAGCAAATCGTAACGCGTGTCCATTTCAATACAAAGGGAATTCAACGTGTTAATCACCTTTGCGGTATCGGTAATAATTGCCTCTTCGGTGTCGGGCAGTTTAGCCAGATAATGTCTTTCAATTTTGTTGAAAAGCGTCAGTTCTACTTTCTTTGGATCTACCAAAACGAATTTCACTTCCGCAGGGTGCTTTTTGTATAAAAGCGAAGTCAATACCGCATTGAGCCCGACCGATTTTCCCTGGCCCGTGGCTCCTGCCATAAGCATATGCGGCATTTTAGCTAAATCTACCACAAATGTTTCATTGCTAATTGTTTTTCCAAACGCTATGGGAAGTTCCATTTCAGCATTTTGAAATTTAGCCGAAGCAATCACCGAACGCATGGAAACGATTTTGGCATTTTTGTTCGGTACCTCGATTCCAATGGTTCCACGGCCGGGAATTGGGGCAATAATACGAATGCCCAATGCTGAAAGTGAAAGCGCGATATCGTCTTCCAGGTTTTTAATTTTTGAAATACGGATACCTGCGTCGGGTACAATTTCGTAAAGGGTTACGGTAGGCCCAACGGTAGCCTTAATATTTGCAATACCTATTTTATAATTGCTGAGGGTTTCAACAATTCGGTTTTTATTTTCCTCAAGCTCCTCTTGATCGATTGTTATAGCAGCGCCCACAGTATGGTCGCGCAGCAATTCAATACTGGGAAACTTGTAGTTACTCAATTCCAATTTAGGGTCAAATTCCCCAAAGTCTTTTACCAGTTTATCGCTCAGGTTTTCTATTTCCTCTTCATCAGCAACTTGTTCTACCTCCATTTCCACATCACCCTCTACATCTGACTTCAAAATTATTTTCTCGGTTACTGGGGTAGGTGGCGTTACTTTTTCTTCTATGTAGGGTTCCAGAACATCCTCTTCGTCTTCATCTTCATCTTCAATTTCACTTTGGGGTGTTGAAATCTCTTGTTCTGTTCTAATTTCATTGGAATCAAATTCTGAGGCAATTTGCTTTTTGGAGTTTTTAAAAGCATCGATCGCCATTTCGGGAGTGAGCTTTAATCGAACTACAAGATAAACAATCAATATAAAGACCATTACTAGCATAGCGCCAACCAAACCCAAATAATCCTGCATCAGGTCATTGGTTTCAAAACCAATAATACCGCTGAAAAGTGTTGTCTTTTCTCCAAAAAATCCGAAGAAAACAGAAATCCAAAGCATTAAAACTAATCCCCAAAACCAAAACTTGGCCAATTGTTTTTTTGCATAGTCGAAGAAATAATACACACCCGTTAAGGTTACCAGAAATCCAAAAATAAAAGCTGAGATTCCGAAACCGTCATAGATAAAAAAGTGCGCTACATTAGCCCCGAATTTGTTGAGCCAATTCTTGGTTTGCAGTTCGCGTTCTGATAAAATACCAATTTCGCTTTGGTCAGCCTGCCACGTAAAAAAGTAGGAGACAAAAGAAAACAATAGTGCCAATCCCAACAAAAACAAAAAGCTACCCAAAAGAATTTTCTGTTGTTTGGATAGCGAAAAGCTTATTTTTTTGCGAGGTGTTTTAGTTGTTGATTTTTTCTTTTTGGCCATTAATGGAACGGTTGTCTTTTCAGCAAAAATACAAATATCAATGAGGAAAATTTGAAATTACAAAAAACAAATTCAAAATTTAAATTTCGAGTGAAAAGGTTTAAAACTCTTAACGTACTGAACGCTATAAATAATATAAAAGAGATTAAAAACTTCAATTAGAAAATTTGTTACAGAAAGTAGGTAAACGCTATAAAAAATTAGCTCAACAAATTATAAATTATTAAAAGTTTGCCGTTGCGTTTCCATTGAATCCAACCACTCCCCACGGTTTTAAAATCACTGTTTAATAGTAAAACTTTCATCCAATCGCCTTTAATTTGAATGGCTCTCATAAATTGGTGGGACGTGTTTTCTTCTCCGGAATTTTCAAAGGAACGCACGTGTACTTTTTCTTTTGAATTGGGTAGAAATTCAATCGAATGCATACTCAACAGGAATTCTGGCCAGTAAATTAATTGTCCTGCACGCCTATCCACATAGGAAGTTTGTCCGTTGGTTTTATTTACAACTACTTCAATAAAATCTTCACTTACACTCACCACTTTAAAATACAGTCTGTCATAATCCAATTTTAAATATTCCGGCACCAAAAATGGAGGCGCGGTGGCTATTTCAAATTGATTAAATTTATTTCGTCTAAAGCTAATGCTGTCGTAAGGAATGTGGTCCATTAATGATTTTTCAAGATTGGGATTTCCGTAGAAATATAAGGTAGGATTGTCATAATAGTTAGGTGAAAAAAAGCCCATTCCCATTTCGCTATTTTCTTGGTTTAAGATTTTGTGTGGAATCTCGGCCTCAACGTCATCAGCATATAACATTGCCATTCCCAACGGTTCTGTTTGAGAAGTAGGAGTAGTGGAGGGAGGGTCAAATT
The DNA here is from genome assembly GCA_002715485.1 of Aequorivita sp. Lineage (GTDB taxonomy): Bacteria > Bacteroidota > Bacteroidia > Flavobacteriales > Flavobacteriaceae > Aequorivita. The sequence continues at coordinate 33,318 of PAZL01000034.1, forward strand.
TTTCGCTTTCTTCTTTTTGAAGTTTATCCCGTTGCTGGAATTCAAAGTATTTATAGCCTACAGATGCAAGCAAAATTAGTAATAGAAAAAGGTTAAACTTAACAATTACTTTTGTAGCTACATAATATGCTATAAAGAAGGAGGCAATAAACCCCACTCCTGCAAAAATCACTCCATAGCCCACTACTATTGCACCGCCTGCGAGTCCTTGGTTTTTACCTGCATCTATTGCTCCGGCAAAATAAAGCCCGAGGACAAAACATACTAAAAGCATAAGGATATAGAAGCCTATGCTTGCTGGTTTTAAAAGTTTTTTCATCCTTAAAAATTTAAGGTTTTGGTAATAGCTTCCCCTTTTTTTACTTCAATGGTTATAGTTTGTGCTTTGCGGTCTTTATAATTTCCAAGGGGTGTTACTTTTACTTTATAAGTTCCGGGATTCAATAAAAATTCTTTTCCACGGTCATAAGTTCGCCCTCCCGCAACATTTTTTCCAGTACCCATCTCACCAATGGTCACCATGCTGTCTATGGAATTACCCTCCGCCTTTGCATCAATAAATGCGGTGCCTGTGGTAAAGTTGTACGATATTGGTTTAACTCCACTTGCTTCAACCTTTACATTTTCAATTTCAGTATAGGTTTCCATTCCTTTCATATCGCCCAAGGCCTGAATGGTTATTTTATAGATTCCGGGATTTACTTCCACTTCCTTGGGTTCTCTGTAAGTGCGCAGCGATGCTGCGGTTTTTCCTTTTGAGTCTATAACGTTTACCAAACAGTCCCAGTTTTTGCCATTATTGGTAGTACTTACCCCAATTTTTCCACCATCAAAACTGATAGTTTGATGTACAATCTTGTCTTCAAAACTTTGAATTCCTTCCACGGGAACCATCTTTACATCGCTGCCTTCAAGTGGAGTGACTTCAAAATTGTATTTGCTGGGGGGTAAGTAGAAATAGGCAGTATCTTTATACGTCCGAACGCTTATGGGGGCACGTTTTGCAACAATATCATACGCTTTCACCCAAGCATCTATTGCCACGCCGTTTTTAACGGCATACACCGAAACGTTTCCTTTGGGCTTATCAACGGTTTCCGAGGTAGCTTCAGTCATTACCTCAGTAAGTCCAGCAGTATCTGAAGCATCATAGTATTTACCATCTCCCGCATCTGCGGCACACCTAAGTTGTTCTGTTTCATTTGCTTTTAAGCCGAAACCTACAATGTGCAATCTAAAATCAATTCCCTCCTTTTTGGCAGCTGTCACAACATTACAAATGTTGCCATCGCAAGATTCAATACCATCCGTTATTAAAATAATGGTTGCCTTTTTCTTTGATTTTCGAAGTCCATCAATTACTTGTGATGCAGCATAAGCTAAGGGAGTCATTCCCAAGGGCTTTATTTTTTTTAAGGAAGAATTTATTTCACTTTTTGAATTATTCTCTATGGAAACAAGCGTTTCCACATCTTTGCAATCTCCCTTTTTCCGATGGCCGTAGGCAACAAGGCCCACGTTTTGGTTTGCGGGAAGCTTATTCACCGTAGTTGAAAGAACCTCACTGGCTATTTCCATCTTGGTTTTTCCTTGCATTTGGCCCCACATGGAGCCACTTGCATCGTAAATAAAAATAATCGGGGAAGGGGCTTCCGATTGTGCTGTAAGCTGAATTGAAAACAGCAGTAAACACAAAATTGTGGCTAATTGCTTCATAATGAAATTGGTTGGTTGCCCTTAAAGATATAAAAAAATATATAATTATTTGTATATCAATAAATTGCGAATTTCATTATGAATTTTAAAATTTCGGAATATAAATGATGCAACCAATGATAACGGCAGTAACTGCGGCAAAAAATACAGCCCCTGCTGCTACATCTTTTATAAAACCAATTTTGTTGTGGAAATCTGGATGTACAAAATCTGCAATTTCCTCAGCAGCGGTGTTAAGGCCCTCAATGCTCATAACCAAACCGATTGCAAAAACTTGAAGTATCCATTCCGTAGCCGAAATTTCAAAATAAAAGCCTGCAAAGGTCATAATGATACCGATTACCGCCTGCACTTGGATGCTCGCCTCATGGCGTAATAAAAGCAAAGCGCCCTTGAATGCGTAGCCGCATCCTTTTAGGCGCTTTCCCAAAAATGAATTCCACATTATAAAAGTGGTTTTAATGCTGAAAGATAATCGGGTTCCTCTCCAATGTCAGGCACTTGCTGGCTGTGGATTACTTTTCCGTTTTCGTCCAAAACCACAACTGCACGGGAATGAAGCCCTCTTAAGGCGCCGTTTTCCATTTCCACTCCGTAATTTTTTCCGAAGTTTCCATCGCGGAAATCAGAAAGATTGGTAACATTGTTTATTTCCTCATCGCTTACAAAACGCTTTTGTGCAAAGGGAAGGTCTTTGGAAATGCAAAGCACTTTGGTATTTTTTAGACCAGTAGCCTTCTCGTTAAATTTTCGCACAGATGTAGCACAAACATTTGTGTCTATACTGGGAAATATATTCATTATGACCCGCGAGCCTTTAAAATCCGAAAGCTTTTTTGAACTTAAATCCTGTGCTGTTAAATTGAAATCTGGGGCTGTATCGCCTACCTGAGGTAGCGTTCCAAGAGTTTCTATGTTATTGTCTCCTAATTTTATGGTTGCCATTTTATAGTTTTTAAAGTGAAGCCTTAAAGATACGTATTCAGTTTTGCTTAAAATGCAAACAACTTCTTAAAGAATTTATCTAAAAAGAAAACCCCTCTACAAATATGCAAAGGGGCTTTATAATTATAATAATCTCCTATCGGTCTATAGAACCCAAAACTTTTTGTGCAAATGCATTTGCTGCATCGCGTTCGGGCATACCGTCATCAATCATTTTATGCACTTCCACCGCCCCGCAAAGGTTGGTGATAAGTTCGCCAATGATATCCATCTCTTCTTCAGTTATCCGGTTGTATTCGCTGTACGATTCCAAAACTTCTATACAGTTTTCAATCTGTATTGTGGAATTGTTTCGCTGAATATGTCTAATTACTGGCAACTTCATTTACAAGATCTTTTAAAAGTTCAAATTTGTTGGTCTGCAGCTGATTTACCAATTCGCCATTTCTGAAAGTAGCGAAGGTTGGCAAATTATCTACATTAGCCATTTTTCTGCTTTCAGGGAATTTTTCCGCATCCACTAAAACAAATTTATAACCTTCAGTTTCTGACGCCAACTTCTTAAACTTTGGCTTCATCAATCTGCAATTGCCGCACCAACCCGCCGAAAATTGAACTATTACGTCCTTTTTTTCAGCAACCAATTGCTGTAGACTATCGTCTGCTAATTCAAGTACCATACTCTAGTTTCTTAAATAAGTAGCTACAGCCTCACGTGTGGCTTTCATTGCATCCTTGCCTTCTTCCCAGTTTGCTGGGCAAACTTCGCCTTTTTGCTGTACGTGGGTATAGGCATCAATCAATCTAATGAATTCGTTTACGTTTCTTCCCAAAGGCATATCGTTTACACTTTCGTGGAATATTTTTCCTTCCTCATCAATTAGGTAGGTTGCACGGTAGGTTACGTTATCGCCATCAACCATTAACAAGCCGGTTTCCTCATCATAACGTTCGTTGGTGATGTCAAGAATTCCAAGGGCGTTTGATAGGTTGCGATTCGTATCTGCCAATAATGGATAGGTAACACCTTCAATACCACCGTTATTCTTTGGGGTGTTCAGCCAAGCAAAGTGAACTTCGGGCGTATCGCAAGAAGCACCGATAACCATAGTATTGCGGTCTTCAAATTTTGAAAGTGCTTCCTGAAAGGAATGGATTTCGGTTGGGCAAACGAAAGTAAAATCTTTCGGATACCAAAAAAGCAGTACTTTTTTGTTGTTTTTTTTCGCTTCTTCAAGCACATTGAGTTTAAAAGTATCCCCCATTTCATTCATTGCATCTACTGAAATGTTTGGGAATTTTTTTCCTACTAATGACATAGTTTTATTTATTTTTTTAGGTTAAATTTTTCTACTGCAAAGATAGAAACTCCTTACGGATAAAGGAATAGTGCAGAATGTAATAATCTATAAACCGATAGATTTTTACAATAGGTTAAAATTTTAACGATAAGTAAAAGCTATAATATTTCTATGCTACTTTTGCGGAAGTTGTCAACTCTCTGATTTTGATTCTAAAAGCTGCAAAAAGAAGGGTCATAAATGGACTTAACCAGTTAAAAATAGCATAACCCGCATAGTGAAGTGTATCTACGCCCAGCACCCCACTGTGGTATGCGCCACAAGTATTCCAAGGTACCAAAACAGAAGTTACCGTTCCGGAATCTTCCAGAGTTCTTGAGAGGTTTTCTGGAGCTAAACCTTTATCCTTAAAGGCTTTTGCATACATTTTGCCGGGAACCACTATTGCAAGGTATTGGTCACTGGCAGTAAGATTTAATGCCAAACAACTGGCAACCGTACTTGCAAAAAGCCCAAAAGTGGTGTGAAACAATTTTAATAAGGCCTTACTTATTGCAGCAAGTGCACCAATGGCATCCATAATGCCACCAAATACCATAGCGCAAAGAATCAACCAAATAGTATTTAGCATACCAGCCATTCCGCCTGCGGAAAAAAGATCTTTTAATGCTTCATTATCTGTAGGAATGGAACTATCCACGGTAATTGCGTTCATAATACCTTTATAACCATTTTCAAAAGTTAGCGAAGTACCTCCACCAATGGAAGCTACAATATCCGGTTGAAATATCAAGGCTGCAACCGCACCTAAAAGTGTTCCTATAAGCAAAGCGATTAACGGAGCAGTCTTCTTTACAATTAAAAATATAACGACCAATGGCACTATAAATAACCAAGGACTCACGTTTATGGAGTTCTTTACCGCCTCTAGGATTAAATGGGTGTCTGCAGTACCGGAAGTGTCAATATTCAAGCCAATAATAACAAACACGATTAATGTAACCGCTAGGGTGGGTACCGTGGTGTAAAGCATATACCTAATATGCGTGAATAAATCTGTACCGGCCATAGCAGGTGCAAGGTTTGTAGTATCGCTTAAAGGTGATATCTTATCGCCAAAATAGGCTCCCGAAAGAATGGCGCCTGCGGTCATTCCTATTGAAATGTCCAATGCATTCGCAATACCTACTAGCGCAATACCTACCGTTGCCGAGGTGGTCCAGCTACTCCCCGTAGCCACAGAGATAATGGCACATATAATAACACAGGAGGCCAAAAATATTGTGGGATTTAAAATTTGAAGACCGTAATAGATCATGGTGGGTATAATACCACTTATAAGCCAAGTGCCCGCCAAAGCTCCAACCATTAAAAGTATTAAAATAGCGCCAGCGGTAGATTTTATGTTGACGGCTACCTCTTCAAGCATTTGGTCAAATTTCACTTTGTTGAAGAAACCTACAATAGCGGCAACGGCACCACCCATTAAAAGAATAAATTGATTGCTTCCGTCTAAAGCGCTATCGCCATAGGCAAAAAACACATTGTAAAAAAGCATCCCGATAAGGGCAAAAACAGGAATTAACGCTTCCCAGATATTCAATTCAACGTTTTCAACAATTTGATCGTCCTTAGGATCGGTGGGCTTAATGTCTTGACTTTGCATAGGGAAATTTTAAAATGGAATGTAATGTTACGATTTTGTAAAAACCTATGCAAATTAAAAACACAAAGAGGATATGAGTTAGTTTTATCAAGAAAACACATTTCCTTTTGTAGGTAAATTCTTCTAATAACTCCCTCATTCTCTTAACAATCTGCATTTAAACGAGTATATAATCGGTTATATCGAAAACCGATATATCTTACATTGCAATTCTGCAAAAGCACATTAGGTTTGCACCACCAAATCAAAGCCTTATTATGAAATTCTTCTACAACTTCATCCTGTTTTTCTTATTTTCTTTTTATAGTTTTTCACAAGTGGGTATCAATACCACCTCGCCCGATCCTTCAAGTATCCTTGATATTTCTGCAACAAACAAGGGTGTTCTTTTTCCACGAGTAGCCCTTACGGGGATAAATGATAATAGAACTGTTGCTAATCCTGCTGAAGGCTTACTTATTTATAATACTACACACAACAGTACGTTGACTTCGGGGTTTTATGTTTGGGATGGCAGCACTTGGAATTTGGTTAATACCGGTAATAACTCTGGCGGTGGTTCAACTGGTAGTACAAAAGAGTATGGAGAGATTTTTTTAGCAAATAATGCAACACTACAATTAAGCCAATATACTGATAATTTAAGTTTGCCAAATATGCAAACCACAGGTTTGTCGAGTTCAAATGTAAAACTACTTAGCAATGGAATACAACCAAAGGTGTCGGGGACTTATAAAGTTACCTATACTGTTACATATCAACGTGTAACGGGCGTGAACAGTGCGATTAAAAATATTGAGTTTTATTTATCTAAAAATAATAATAGAATAAATAATACCGCAACGGTAACTGAAATTTTAGATACTGAAATACATTCATTTACTACAGTAAAATTACTTCATTTAGATGCTTATCAAACCTATTTTATCAATGTTTCTAAAACAGGGCCTTCCGGAACAAATATTACACCTATTCCTGAAATAAAGATTTTTGGCGGAACGACAAATATGATAATTGAGCGTATTGATTAATTCATTATTGGCTTTAATAGAAAAACTCCTGATACTACCAGGAGTTTTTTTGTTTATAAGGAATCTGTTTTTATAGAACACCAACCTCCACCATACATTCCTGCATCATTTGGTAAGTGCGTTCAATATCATTATCCAAACCAATACTAAAACGTATCAAGCCATCACTAAGTCCCATTTCCTTTTGCTCTTCCTCAGGAATTTCAGAAGACGTGGAAGAGCCCGGCGCACTGAAAAGTGTTTTGTAAAAACCTAAACTCACAGCCAAATAACCCAAATTCCGTTCCTGCATCAATTCCATTAATTCATTTGCTTTATCAATTCCGCCAACGTCAATCGTCAACATTCCGCCGAACCCATATTCTTTGTTCATCATTTTTTTGAAAAGTTCGTGGCCACTGTGTGATTTCAATCCTGGATAGACCGTTTTTAGCCCATCTGCCTCAAATTTTTCAGCTAAATACAGCGCATTTTCACTGTGCTGTTTGATACGAATGTGAAGCGTTCTTAAATTTTTCAAAATAGAAGCTGCACGCAAACTATCCATCGCTGGCCCGAGAAGCATATTTGCACCATCATTCACATTGCGAAGGTTGTCTATAAATTCCTGTGTACCACAAGTTACGCCACCCATAGTGTCGCTACTTCCATTGATGAATTTGGTCAAACTATGTAAAACCACATCGGCTCCCAATTTTGCCGGTGAAATGCTCAAAGGTGAAAAGGTATTGTCAACCAACAATTGCAGACCGTGTTTTTTCGAAATTTTTGAAAGGGCTTCAATATCGGCAATTTCCAAAAGCGGATTGCTTACGCTTTCACAGTAGATAATTTTTGTGTCTTCAGTAATTGCAGCTTCCACTTCGTCTAGCTTCGTAATATCCACAAACGAAGTTTCAATATTCAACCTCGGCGCAAAGTTTTTCAAAAATGCATAGGTTCCACCATAAATTGTTCTACTTGAAACTATGTGGTCGCCCGCTTTGCAAAGCTGAAGTATTGCTGGCGTAATAGCACCCATTCCGCTTGCGGCAACATTTGCGGTTTCGGTACCTTCCATGGCCGCCAAGGCTTGGCCTAAATATAAATTGGAAGGGGTAGAGTGGCGCGAATATAAATAACACCCGTCAGCATTCCCTTCAAAAGTATCAAACATCGTTTTCGCCGAAAGAAAGGTATATGTCGAAGAATCTGAAATGGAAGGATTAACGCCTCCAAATTCGCCAAAGTATTGTAAATCCTGAATTTTGTCTGCTGGTTTAAAAGCCATGATAGTATTTTTAGGTTGCTCGGCAAATTTGCGAAAATTTAAAGGAGTGGTCAAATTATAAAGCACTTCCTTTTTAAAATTTAGTTTTCAGAATTGCCAAAACTTTATTGATTATAACTTTTACTATCTAAGCTTTAACTGTTAAATTTGCACTTCAATTTAAAAGAAATACTTTATGAGCACTTATGATGTAGCAGTAATTGGTTCGGGTCCCGGTGGCTATGTGGCAGCAATCCGTTGCGCCCAATTGGGAATGAAAACCGCAATCATTGAAAAATACGATGTTTTGGGGGGAACTTGCCTAAATGTGGGCTGTATTCCGAGCAAAGCGTTACTGGATTCTTCACATCATTATGAAGATGCATTAAAACATTTTGAAGAGCACGGCATTGAAATCTCTGGAGATATAAAATTGAATTTGAAAAAAATGATAGAACGCAAAGCTTCCGTAGTGGACCAAACCACCAAAGGAATTGCGTTTTTGATGGATAAAAATAAAATTGACGTTTTCACCGGAATGGGTGCCTTTAAGGATGCTACCCATATTGAAATTACAAACGGCAAGAAAAAGGAAACCATCGAAGCAAAAAACACCATTATTGCTACCGGTAGTAAGCCAGCGACCCTTCCTTTTATTAAGTTGGATAAAGACCGAATTATCACTTCTACCGAGGCATTAAGTTTAAAAGAAGTTCCAAAACATCTCATTGTAATTGGCGGTGGTGTGATTGGTCTTGAACTTGGGCAGGTATATCGCCGTTTGGGTGCCGAAGTTTCCGTAGTGGAATATATGGACAGAATCATCCCAACCATGGATTCTTCCCAGAGCAAGGAATTGATGAAGGTAATGAAGAAACAAGGAGTAAAATTCTACGTTTCGCATAAAGTTTCCGCAGTTTCCAAAAAAGGAAAAGAAGTAACCGTAACTGCAACCGATAAAAATGATAAAGAAGTAACTTTTAAGGGTGATTATTGCTTGGTTTCAGTTGGAAGAAAGCCTTACACTGATGGCCTTAAAGCCGAAAATGCTGGCGTTAAAATTACCGAGCGAGGCATGATTGACGTAAACGATCATCTTCAAACCAATATTGATAACATCTATGCCATTGGTGATGTGGTTCGCGGAGCAATGCTTGCGCACAAAGCTTCGGAAGAAGGTACTATGGTTGCTGAAATTATTGCCGGACAAAAGCCGCATATTGATTATAATTTAATTCCCGGAGTGGTTTACACTTGGCCGGAAGTTGCTTCCGTTGGAAAGACAGAGGAACAACTTAAAGAAGCGAAAGTTGAATACAAAAGCGGTCAGTTCCCGATGCGTGCTTTGGGAAGAAGCCGTGCCAGTGGCGATACCGATGGTTTCGTGAAAATTCTTTCCGATAAAAAGACCGATGAGGTGCTTGGGGTACATATGGTTGGTGCCCGTGTTGCCGATTTAATTGCAGAAGCTGTTACGGCGATGGAATTCCGTGCAAGCGCAGAAGATATTGCCAGAATGAGCCACGCACATCCTACTTATGCGGAAGCAGTAAAAGAAGCTGCACTTGCTGCAACTGATGATAGAGCATTACATGTTTAAGCTTCTATAGCTTAGCAATAAAAAAAGTCCCGCTTTGGCGGGACTTTTTATTTGTTTGAAAATTATTATTCAGATTCAGCATCTTCAGACTCCACCTTGTTTTTTATAATTTCTGTGGCCTGCGTTTTCCAGTCTTCTTTAACAGTTTCCCAGTCAGTAAAGGATTTAGCCATTTTGAATTTTGAAAAATTGACAGGAGTTTTCTCAACTATACCTACATATTTTTCTGTTTCGTCAGCTTCCTCTGTATCTTCTTCGCTTATTTCCCCATAGGAAAATGTAAATACAAAATAATTTTTTTCGCCAACAGTTACTTCACCTAAATAGTCAAAAATATTTGGATAGCCGTCGTAATCATCTCCAACATTATTATAAAGTGAAAGTTTTGCAAATTCCTGTGGCTCTAGATATACTTTTGGGATTGAATTAATGTGATCAGCATTTACCATGCTTTCCATAATTTCAAACCGAACATACATATCTTTCATGGCTTCGTTCAATACTATTGGTTCAATTTCTATATTCAATTTTGTCGCAGCCATAAGTGCTTGTGCTTGGAGCCATTTACTATCCTTGAATTGTTCAGCCATAAGCTCTAATGTTTTTACTACTTCTTCAGGTTTGTTTTCAAATTCCTTTGAAAATTCAATGTAGCTATACATTAATCCTTCATTTATATGATGGTTCTTCTTTCGAGCGATTGTATCTAAAAAGGTTGTCACGTCTTGATACATATATGAGAGCAACTTGTTCTTTAACAAAGGCATTTTGTTCCTATAAACGCTATCGTTTGAAATATTATAGGCATATATAGAAGCTATTCCATCTCTGTAATCATTAATGTCTATAAGTTTGGCTAATTGGGCATCATGATTGACGAAAAGAGGTAAAGTATCAGAGAGTTTAGTCATTATATCATAGCCATTAATATCTTTACGCTCTAGTTTGTGCTCTTCCAAAAGGTCAAAATATACTGCTTCTGCATTCTTGTTTTTTAGCGTCAACAGTCTTTCAAGAATTTCCATTCGCGCCTGATAGCTGCTTTTTTTATTTTTATAAAAGTCTGTGAAAGTTTTGAGGGTTTCTGGTTTTTCCAGATTTGTCAACGCATCTATAATATGGTACTTTGCACCATAATAAATAGAGTCATCTTTGAATTCACGTTTTAAATTCTTTTCCAGAAGTTTATATTCAGAAGCATCAAATTCATAATAATTTAGCGCACCTTTCGCTTCTGCAAATTTTATGGAATCTTTGGATTTTAGGTTTTTAAAAATCAAATCGGCTTTTGAGGCTGTAAGATCAAAATTACTGGTACTTTTCTTTATTTTCAATGAGTTGAAAAATGTATCTACTCGCGGTTCATCAATTTCTTCATCCCCCAAATAAGTTAAAAAAAGAAGGATTGTATCATCATCCAGCAATAATTCCATCCTTTGTTTTACGTGGGTATTTTCGTTGTTCATTCTAATTTCACGCGCCGGTTTTCCGCCCATGGTAATGTCTATATTGCTTACAATGGTATCGTCATATTCAGTAAGTAGTTGGGCATAATCATCATAAAACTCCTGAAGTGATTTTTTGCGATAATACGGCTTTAACTTTATATGCTGAACCAAGTAGGTTCCCGAAGTAGTAGGGTCTAGGGAACTATAGTTATTTACATAACTATATTCTGAATGTGCACCCTGAACTTCTTCGTGGACGATTACTGTTTTACTGGGAGCTTTAAATGAATACTTATCCTGAATGTTTATTATGGTGTCGAAAGAAGCCTCAGCGTATGGCAAAAATTTAAAGGAATTGAAAAACTTATCGTCTTCCGGAATTTTATCATCTTCATTATATCTTTGGGCCATTAACAAATAGGTCCTGTTGCCCCTTAAAATAAGTTTTGCTACGGTATGGAATTTATCAGAAAATAAAAGCTCGTATTTTTTCCCCTCATTACCATCTACCATTATATCTTGGGGCTCTTTCAGAAAAGTTCCATTTTCTTTGAAATAGTTATCAAAATAATCATAATAACTTTCTTTCTCGTCCAAATAATACCCTACTGGCTGATCATTATAACGAAGCAAATAAACAGTCTTATTGGCTTTATCTTCCGCAGAAAAAATATTAATAATGTAGGGTGAATCTTTATCACCGTTAGGGTTTTCACTCGTCTGGCTTCGATCCTGTATTTTACCGGGAATCTCTACACTATAAGCACCCATGGGGTCTGTATGGTTTTGCCATACCGCCGCATCTATTTTTGGGGTAAAAAGTTTAACGGAATCAAAAAAGGCGTTTGCGTAGACTGATGTGATTTCCTCTAAAGTGTTTTCAGTCATAAACGTATAGATTATTTTATCTTTAAAAACAACCTGCAAACGTGTGTGGGTTTCTGCTTTTTTAATTAAAACCTCTGTAAACTCAACTCCATCTTTTACAAAGGTTTTCCTGCTAATAATAGAGTCTGTATCTTTTTGGGTTTGGGTATTTATGATATTTTCAACGAAATCAAAACCCTCTTTTAAAATTTGGTTTCTTAAGTCTGCGACCATATAAACAAAGGTGCCGCCATAAATGAGGTCGGTACTGGTCATGGCGTTTATGGATTCATTAATTTCAACTGGCACCGCTTTACTGGGCGTTAAAACACTGTATCCTAAAAATTCATTTCTATCCGTAACCCACCTATCCAGGTCTGGAGCAATGTCGTATTGTTTTTCGTAATCATTAAAAGTTGCCTCTACTTTACTTACCTGGTATCCATTTTCACGAAGTAGGTTAATCAAACCGCTGTCTCCCGGCAAATGTGCTGCGCCCACCGCGGCAAATACGCTATGGGTTTTCATTATTTTATCCAGACTATTGAACATAACATTGTTCCTTTTAATCATTATAGTATCGTTAGCCTGGCTATCATTAATGTAGTTCCAAATTTTTTCAAGATCTCCTTCGTAATAGAGCTCTGTTATTTTATCATACTCATTATTATTTTCATCTCCCGCATTGTCCAGAATTGACAAAATACTTTCCCTCAGTTCCATATCGCTCATATTTTCAACTGCGGGAATTTGATCCTTTACTTCTTCAAGCCCGGTTATAATTTTTTTGGAATTGTAGGCAATTCCGTATAAATAAGCATCAAGAAATGTACGGCGGTCATCTGGTCTATCCTCTTCAAAAGTTAGCATAGACTCTATTAAACTTGGGTGTTTTAATGGGAAACTGTCCAAATCAATTTTATTGACTTCATAGAAGCGAGCCTTCAACTTTTTATATTCTTCTTTTGAAAGGATTTTTTTATATACATTCTCTATATTCGAATTGTAATAACTATCGCCAAAACTGTTTGTCGCTGAATCAGGATGTACTTCCAGAGCGAACATTTCCGATTTTTTTATCGCAGGAATAACAGAATCACTAAACTTAAAAGCTCGAGCATCCTTTAGGTGAAGTGTTCCAAATAAATAAGATTTTTTGTTTCCCGTCTTGTGCTTAATTTCCCAAAGAAGCTCATAGTTTGTACGGTCTTGGGAGAAGATAGGATGTATGGTAAAGAATAGAAGAAAACAAATAAAAAGGGTACGTAGAGTTGTAATCATAAGGGGCTATGCAAATTGATGATTAAAATAAATTTCAATGATAACGATTTATAGCCATTTTTAAAATTATATTTCTTGAAAAGATTATAAAAAAAAACCACCCGACTTGTGTGGGTGGTTTTTTTTAAGATTTGTGGTTTATTATTTTATAATGCCTCCACAACTTACTCTTCCTCCAGCATCGCCAGTAGGTTGGGTAGTGAAGTCGTCTTTGCCTTCGTGTACTATTACAGCTTTGCCAAGAATATCCTTATTCTCGTCACCACAGCCTATACACCATTCGTCAGTCTGCATAGATATACGGCCTATTCCGTTATCGTCTACTTCAAAATTTCCTATATCGCCTTTATGATATCCTTCTGGATCGCCCCACTTTCCGTGCTTGGAATGAGTTGGATTCCAATGACCGCCAGAGGAGGTGGCATCTTCAGCACTACAATCTGCTTTTTCGTGTATATGGATGGCATGTGTGCCTGGCTTAAGCCCTGAAAACTTAGCTTCAAGAGTTACCATTCCATTGGATTCCGTAAAATAGGCTTCCCCCTTAACGGTACTTCCACTTTTGGATTCCATTGAAACGGAAACTGTTTTGGGTTCCTCCTTAACTTCATTTGTTTGGTTTTCTGATTCTACTTGGATGGTATCATTCGTTTCATCCATATCTTTTTTTTCATTTTTACAGCCCACAAAAGCGAAGATTGCAGTGGCAGCAATTAATATTTTTAAATTTTTCATTGGTAATAGTTTATAGTTAATGTTGGTTTTATTTTCTTAAAGGTAAGATTTCAATATTGGCTAAACAAAAATTTAAAATAACCTTAGCATTTGGAATCTAAAAAGCAATTCAAATAAGCTTGGTAATTACTTGTGTTTTTGTATGCAGAGTTTTATGGACAGGACATTTATCAGCAATTTGAAGGAGCCTTGTTTTTTGTTCTTCAGTAAGATTTCCTTCTAGTTTAATTTCGCGGGTAAAGGTGTCTATTTTGGCTGTATCTTCTTCACAATGCTCGCAATCCACTGCATGATCTTTTGAATAGTTAATATGGCAGCTAACGTTCTCAACATTCCATTTTTTCCTTCTGGCATACATTTGTATGGTCATTACCGTACAGGCAGCGAGCCCAGCGGAAAGAAATTCGTAAGGGGAAGGTCCAAAATTGTTTCCTCCAAAACTTGTAGGCTCATCTGCAATTAAATAATGGTCTCCAAGCTTTAAATGTGTAGTAAACATTTCATCTCCATCCAAACTTGCCGCAACCTTACTTTTACTTTTCACCTCTTCAGCAGGTGGAATTTCCACATACCGGGAAGCCCAGCCTGCAATTACTTGTCCCACGTAATTGGAATCTTCTTTTTTACTTAACAGATGGTCTACCCCATCTAACGAAACAAAACTCTTGGGATGATGCGCCGCTAAATATATCTCTTCGGCATTTTTAATACCTACAGTCGTGTCCTGTGGAGAATGTAAAATCAGCAATGCTTTTTTAAAACTGCTTACAATTTTTATAAGCGATTTATCTTCCAGATCATCCAAAAAGTGCTTTTTGATAGTAAAATCTATTCCGCCCAAATTCACTTTTGCCTTTCCGTTTTTGGCGATTTCCTGTGCGCTATCTTTAAGCAAATGCATAACGTGCGAAGGGTGGCTGGGAGCATTGATGACTGCAACGGCATTTACGGAAGCAATCTTATTAGCGGCAAATATTGCCGCCGCGCCCCCTAGGGAATGACCAATAATTAGGGTGGGAGCTTCATAGTTTTCTTTTAGGAAATTGGCTGCTTCAACTAAATCTTCTACATTACCGGAGAAATTTGTATTTTCAAAATCGCCCTCACTTTCGCCCAATCCTGTAAAGTCAAATCTTAAAACCCCAAAACCCGAATCTGTAAGCGCCCTACCAATATTTTTAACGGCGCTCAAATTTTTGGTACACGTAAAACAGTGTGCAAAAATGACAAAATTGTGGGGCTTTTGGTTTAACGGAAGTTCCAAACGCCCTGCCAGTTGTTCTTCATCTTTATTGGTAAAGGAAACTTTTTTAATATTCATTGTTAATGGTTTGGAGTATGTAATTTACAGAACATTTCTGGCACCGCCATTAAAAGTGTTTCTTTTTGAATAGTTGCGCTTACGGTGTCAACTTCGCCCAAAAATTCTCCGTCTATCTGAAAAGGTATTTTCTTTCTTGAACTAATTTGTGCCTTGTTGGTTGAAATCACATGTACAAAATCTGAAGACATATTGGGTTGGTCGCTTATCGTCTTAAAGATTTCAATAAAATCCAGATTTTTGAAGATTAGAATTTCGAATTTGCCATCGTTCATTTTTCCGCTTGGGTTAATAGTTGCCCCGGTTCCAAATTTGCTCGCATTCGCAATCGCAAGCAGAATTCCTGTTTCTTCAAGAGTTCCGCCGTCAGTTTCAACAGTAAAATGAAATGGCGATTCAGAATTGAAAAGTGTTGGGATTGATTGCAGAAAATAGCCCCATTTTCCGCGAACGCCAGAGTTTTCATAGTTTTTAATAAGTTCTGCATTTAGCCCTAAATCTGCTATATGAAGACATAGTTTTCCATTAATAAAAAGTACGTCCAGCTTCATTGTGCAGTCTGAAAGTGCGATATCTATTTGTTTTGAAAGAATTTCAGGCAGATCAAAATTTACCGCGATTCCATTTGCCGAACCTGCTGGGAGTATTCCTAAACAAATCTCAGTTGCCAAAATACATTCCGCTACCAATGAAATGGTCCCGTCTCCTCCAGCTACCAAAATTCGGGATGGATTGTATTCTCCTATTAAGGAATCTATGGCTTCTTTATCATTATCTCCGGTAGTTTCATAAATTTTCAGCTTATAATCGCGTTGGGACACTTCATATTCCACCGCTGTGATTATGGAAGATTTATCACTATCGCCCGCTATTGGGTTTACTACCAATAAAATATAATTTTCTGATTTCATTAATAAAATTTGAAATTAAAAATACCTATTTTGGAAATGCTAAACCGTTAACGAAATCTCAATTAGTGAAACTTGATTTAAAATTGTACCGCGGCTATGTTAATGATGAGGAATTGGTGGTCTTTGGCCACGTATTTAAATCGTGGGCACCCGATAAATACAGATTGGACCGAAAGGGAATTCGGCATGCGGTATCCGTAATACATATGTTTCGAATAAAGCCTATGGAAAATGTTGAGGTGAAGTTCAAGTTCAAGAATATTGAAGTAACTACTAAAACCTTGGCCGATGGTTATTTCAGATTTACCATTCCCTATTCCGAAAAACTTGAGAGTGGCTGGCACCCGTACCAAGTGAGCTGTGAACTTTATGATTACGGTATTGTAGAGAATTCTGAATTACTGAAACCATTTGAGAGTAAAGTAGGGGTTATCTCAGATATTGACGATACTTTTTTGGTTTCACACAGCGGAAATTTTTTTAAAAAACTCTATGTACTGCTTCTTAAGAATATTAATAAAAGAAAAGTTTTTGAAGATGTGGTGCCACACTATCAAGCGTTGAGCAGGGCAGGGCAGGAAAACAAAACAGCCTCTAATTCATTTTTCTACGTATCGAGCAGTGAGTGGAATCTTTATGAATTTATAGATTCTTTTGCACGATTACACAAACTTCCAAAAGCGGTAATAAAACTCAAAAAAATAAAAACAGGTATCTCCGATTTTCTTTTCACAGGACGAGGTAGCCACGACCATAAGTTTGAAAAGATAAAGGATATAATTATGTTTTATCCAAAACTTGAATATGTGCTAATGGGCGATGACTCCCAAAAAGATCCCTATTTATATGAACGGGTTGTAAAAATTTTC
This sequence comes from Aequorivita sp., assembly GCA_002715485.1. GTDB lineage: Bacteria > Bacteroidota > Bacteroidia > Flavobacteriales > Flavobacteriaceae > Aequorivita. Next base: position 50,258 of record PAZL01000034.1, read on the forward strand.
CCCAAAAACATAAAGGCAATCTATATTCGGCAGACTTCAAAACGGAAAAAAACTACAACCCAAAATTCTCTATTAAATATTGAATCTATGGGTGTTGCTACTTGCTATTTCAAGAGTAGCGAGAAAGCAATCAATCATTCAGAAGCCATTGGTATAGTGTAGCATTTTTACAGTATAATTTAGAACTAGTTTAACGTTTCCACTTTTTTTATAAACTAGGATTGTTATACTTTTAGAATATGAATAAGAAAGAAGCCAAGAGCGGATTTATCTTCACAAAACATACTCCAAAAGACCAATCACCCTTTGAAAAACTATTCGAAGTCTTTCAAGAACTTATTACCCATACTTCGGGTGATGTTGATGAAGCGATGGACTGGTTAAAGCAATTGGATGAAGAATATAATCTAACTACCGATGATTATACGCTGGATGATTTTGTGGAAGACCTTAAAAAGAAAGGCTATCTGCGCGAAGAAATAAAAATGGACGGCAAAAATGGGTTGGCTATTACCGAAAAAACCGAAAGAGCACTTCGCAAAAGAGCCTTGGAGCAAATCTTTGGAAAACTCAGAAAAAGTGGTGCCGGTAACCACCGAACCAAGCAAACGGGAAGGGGAGATGAGCAGGCAGGAGAATTTCGCGATTATCGCTTTGGCGATTCGCTGGAACAAATCTCAATGACGGAAAGTTTTAAAAATGCGCAAATCAATCACGGTTTGGGGGATTTCACACTGTCTGAAAACGATTTGGTGGTTGAAGAGACTATGTACAAAACCCAAATGAGCACGGTTTTGATGATAGACATCAGCCACAGCATGATTCTCTATGGCGAAGACCGCATAACTCCAGCTAAAAAAGTGGCAATGGCACTTTCGGAATTTATAACCACCCGTTACCCAAAAGATACGCTGGATATTTTAGTCTTCGGAAATGATGCTTGGCCAATTAAAATTAAGGATTTGCCGTATTTGAATGTAGGGCCTTATCACACAAATACAGTTGCGGGACTTCAATTGGCAATGGATTTATTGCGAAGAAAACGCAATACCAACAAACAGATTTTTATGATAACCGATGGAAAACCTAGCTGCGTAAGGCTCCCGGATGGAAGGTATTATAAAAATAGTAACGGATTGGATAGTTATATTGTAAACAAATGTTACGCAATGGCATCACAGGCACGAAAGCTTCACATCCCAATCACCACTTTTATGATTGCCGAAGACCCCTATTTGATGCAGTTTGTGGAGCATTTTACAGCTGCCAATCAAGGGAAGGCATTTTACACAGGCCTTAAAGGTTTGGGGGAAATGATTTTTAGTGATTATGAAACCAACCGCAGAAAGCGAATTAAATAATAGGTTTGCGATTTATCGCGAGCAATCGAGTTTTATTGGAAATATCCTTTGCGACATTAGTGAAAAACTTTGTGACCTCTCTGGTTAAAAAAATATAGAAATAAAAGTTATGGAAATAAAAAAAATAAAAACCTTCGGTGAACTTAAAAAAGCGGGTTACGAACCGAAATCAATCAAAGAAGAATTGCGCCGCAATCTACTTCAAAAAATAATGAAGAAGGAAACGCCTTTTGTGGGAATTCACGGCTATGAACTTACCGTGATTCCAGAACTGGAACGCGCCATTCTTTCAAAACATAACATTAATCTTTTGGGACTTCGCGGACAGGCAAAAACCCGATTGGCGCGACAAATGGTGGGGCTCTTGGATGAATATATTCCTATTGTGGAAGGGAGCGAGATTAACGATGATCCTTTCAACCCCATTTCGCGTTACGCCAAGAACCTAATGCACGAAAAGGGAGATGATACTCCAATTAGTTGGTTGCATCGGAACGATCGCTTTTCAGAAAAATTGGCAACGCCCGATGTTACGGTTGCAGATATTATTGGCGATGTAGACCCCATAAAAGCCGCCAACCTAAAATTGACCTATGCAGATGACCGCGTTATTCATTTTGGGATGATTCCTCGTAGCAATCGCTGCATTTTTGTTATTAATGAATTGCCAGATTTACAGCCGCGTATCCAGGTTGCGCTATTTAATATTTTGCAGGAAGGCGATGTGCAAATTCGAGGCTTTGCAGTACGGTTGCCGTTGGATATTCAGTTCGTTTTCACTGCAAACCCTGAGGACTACACAAACCGCGGAAGTATTGTTACCCCGCTAAAAGATAGAATTGGGTCACAGATTTTAACGCATTATCCAGAGGATATTACTACTGCACGGACCATAACGGAACAGGAAACAAAAGAGGCTATCAACGCAAAGTCAAACGTTTATGTACCCGATTTGGCAAAAGATATTTTGGAGCAAATAAGTTTTGAGGCGCGTGAAAATGATTTTATTGACGCTAAAAGTGGCGTAAGCGCCCGATTGAGTATTACTGCTTTTGAAAACCTTTTAAGCACTGCTGAAAGGAGAGCTTTACAGAATGGCGAAGAAGAAACCAGCGTGCGTCTGGGAGATTTTGTTGGCATAATTCCTTCCATAACCGGAAAGATTGAATTGGTTTACGAAGGGGAACAAGAGGGTGTTTCACAGGTTGCGCAACAATTGATTACAGATGCCGTGAATACTATTTTTAAGGAGAAATTTCCAAAGATAGAAAAACTCACAAAAGATGGTGATCCAGACCCGTATGCAGAAGTAGTTGCATGGTTTTTTGAAGAAAATGATTTTGAACTGCTGGATTCCTATACTGATGAAGAATATAAAAATGAATTGGACCGGATTATTCCGTTGCAGCAATTAATTGAAAAATATCAACCTGAAACTTCTAAAAAGGACGGTTATTTTTTAAAAGAAGTAATTCTTTGGGCATTGGCAGAGAACAAGAAGTTGAGCAAATTCAGTTTGGGGAATGGCTTGCACTTTAAAGACTTATACGGAAGCTATATTAGCGGCCTTTAAATATTAATCCATAAAAAAACCGCCAATTAGTATAAATTGGCGGTTTTCTCTATAAAAAGGAATATTAAATATTCGGAATAACCAGTTCATCACCCGGATGAATAAGGTCTGCAGATTTTAATTTTCCTTTATTTGCTTCATAAATAGCATTGTATTTGTTGGCGTCACCATAATAATGCTTTGCAATTTTACTCAATGATTCTCCGCTTTTTACAGTATGGTGGGCATAGGCAGAAGTATCGGCAACTTTTATATCTGCCATAATATCAGTAGGGTTTTCACCTCCTACACGTTTTATTTCATCCCAAAGAAGGTTCTTTTCATATTGGTTTTTTGCTGTCCCCCAAACTTTTAATTGGCCATTTTCCTCTTTTACATCACCATTTTGGATGTTTAATTTTTCACCTAAATCCAAAACGCTTTGATACTTCGATTTAATCATATTTTAAAAATTTTAGTTAGTACTTAAAGATACAATTTTATTGTTTTGATTTTTCCCATTAGTAAAACTTTAATAGTATGGCCATTTAATTGTTCTTCTTCTAGAAAATTTATAAAAAGTTTAACTAAAGATTAATTTCAATTGTGAAAAACTTCACTGCTCTTGAAATATCTTTGGTACAAACTTTAAATCAACAAAACTATTATGAAACTAAAAACAATTGTAATGTCTCTAGCAGTAGTAGCAATGCTTTTTGCAAGCTGTGAAGATTCGAAAAAGAAAGAAGCTGAGGAACAAGCCAAGGCTGAACAAATGCGTATGGAACGCGAAAAAGATTCTTTAATGAAAGTTGAAGAAATGAACGCGGCTAAAATGGCTGAGATGGAAGCCAATTCAATTGCTGCTAAAGCAATGGGCAATTCAGACCTGTCAACTTTAGTAAGCGCTCTTCAAGCAGCCGATTTGGCACAAACCTTAAAATCGGAAGGTGAATACACTGTATTTGCACCAACCAATGAAGCTTTCAACAAAGTTCCAAAGGCAACAATGGATAACTTGATGAAGCCAGAAAACAAAGAACAACTTCAAGGACTACTAAAGTATCACGTTCTTCAAGGTAAGATGAATGCAACAGATGTTTTGGCTAAAATTAAAGAAGCCAATAACAAACTTGATGTTACTACTCTTAATGGTGAAGTTTTAACTTTGTCTGAAAAAGGTGGTAAAGTAATGATTAAAGATGCTAAAGGAAATACAGCTACCGTAACAAGTGCTGATATGGATGCATCAAACGGTGTTGTTCATACTATTGATAAGGTATTGATGCCAAAAATGTAATTCAATATTTTAAGTAAATTTAAAAGCCCCTATTTGGGGCTTTTTTTATTAATGACAACTGCACCCACCATCCATAAAACCGTGGGTTTCCTGATGCCAAGGGAATGCTTGGTTGTATTTATCCATTTCCCAAAAAAATGGAAGTCGCTCCTTAGGGTTGTTGCCAATCTCGTTCATAGTATCAGTATCGTATAACCTGCCGTTAACCATTACCATTTTTATAGATTCGGTATTTTCAATATTTTCCAAAGGATTTTTGTCCATCACGATTAAATCGGCAAGTTTTCCAACTTTAAGCGAACCAATATCTTCTCCGGCACCGATGTATTCGGCAGAATTTATGGTTGCGGCTTTTAATGCCTCCAAGTTGCTCATCCCGCCCTGTTGCAACATCCATGTTTCCCAATGGGCGCCCAACCCCTGTAACTGGCCGTGCGCTCCCATATTTACTTTTACGCCAGCATCACTCAAGCTTTTTGCAGTTTCGGAAACCAAAATGTGTCCGGTCTTATATTCTTCTTGTGGTGTTTTAATCCTGTGGCGAGATCTACTGTCCACAATACTTCGAGGCGTGAAGGTTAACAATTTTTTATTTTCCCAAACATTATCACGCTCATAATAATAGAATTCACCGTTCATTCCACCATAATTTACAATCAGTGTAGGCGTGTATCCTGAACCGCTTTTGCCCCAAAGTTCAAGTATATCTTTATACACAGGCGCTACGGGAATGTTGTGCTCCACACCGGTATGGCCATCAATTACCTGGGTTATATTGTGATAAAAAGTTGAACCGCCTTCTGGTACCACATTTATACCCATTTCACGGGCAGCCTGTAAAACCTGTTGACGCTGGTCTCGACGGGGTTGGTTATAACTTTTTACACTTTTTGCACCAAAGGCTTTTGTGCGGCGAATACTGCTGCGCGCATCTTCCAAACTATTGATAACGGCTTTAAAATCACCATCGGCGCCATACAGGATAAAACCTGTGGAAAATAATCGCGGCCCCACTAATTGTCCGCTTTTTTGAAGTTCGGAAAGCGTGAAGACCGTTTCAGTATTAGCCGAAGGATCGTGCGATGTAGTTACACCGAAGGCCAAATTCGCCATAAAAGGCCAATACTGTTGTGTAGGCAAACCATAGCGGAAAGCACCCACGTGTGCATGTGCGTCCACCATTCCTGGCATAATGGTTTTTCCTTCTGCGGAATATACTTTTGTGCCAGCGGGAACAGAAACTTTATCGGCTGCGCCTATCGCTTCTATTTTATTTTCATTAATAACAATAGTTCCATTTTCAATTACTTCATCATTTTCCATGGTGATGAGGCGGGCATTGGTAAAAGCAATCCTTCCACCGGGTTTATTCACGGGTGCTTGCAAGCCGATTTTTGTTCCAGTCAATGTTATTTCTGGCACTTCTTCTGGAGAACCATTTAAAAAGGTAAATCTGTTTTTCAGTTCATTGACGAAATATTCATCACCCAAAGTCCACATAACTTTTTCGCTATTTGGTGACCAATGAATATTTATTCCTGCGTCTTTGGTTAGTTGAGAAACGGGCACGGCCTTGGATTTGTCATCCAAATCAACAGTCTGTCCGTTCAGTACCAAGGGTGCCACAAACAATTTATGAAGATTTGTAAAAGCAATCCATTCGTTATTGGGACTGGGTATTAATCTGTTTGCATACTTTGAGGTAACATGGGTTTTTTCATCGTTTCCTTCAAGGTTAATGCTAATAAGTTTTTTTTCAATATCTCCAAAATAGGTTCCGCCAATTTGTAAAAAAATTCGTTTTCCATCTTTGCTGAAGGTGGGATACTCGCCTTTATCTATTACAAATTTTTCATTGCTGCCGTCGGCATTCATTACATAAATCCCATCATTTTTGGTGAAAGTAAATCCCTGATCGGTATTTCCATTTTCTTTTCTGAAGGTAATTTGCGTTCCATTTGGCGAATAGGAAGGGGTGCGGTAAATACCTTTTTTTGAAGTTAGTTTTTTGGAATTTCCGCCATTTGCAGAAATTTTATGAATAGCGCCTTTTTCCAAATCATTCCAAGTAACATATAATATTTCGGAACCATTGGGAGAGAAGGTTGGCTCGAATTCAAAGTCAGTACTGTTTGTTAGTCGTGTTGGTTCTCCATTTGGCAAGTTTTTTTTGTATAAATGGCCCAATGCACTAAATACAATAAATTCCCCATTTGGTGAAGTAACCGCATGGCGAATCATTTTCGGAGTAAAAGTTTCTGTTTCAATTTTATTATTGAAATGTACAGTTTCGGCCAAATCAATTTTCACATTTACTGTAAAGGGAATGTTTGTAACCTCTAAAGAATTTACATTTATCTTATTTATTTTTCCACCGCTCCAAAAAACAATTTCATCATTGTTTGGCATCCAGCTAAAGTTTGGATAAACGCCGAAGATAGCCCAAGCTTCCTGTTGGTCTTTGTTCAATTTATCATAAATAGGCCATTCTTCTCCAGTTTCCAAGTTTTGAATGAAAAGCACACTTTTGGTACGTACTCTTTTTACAAAGGCCAATTTTTTTCCATCTCGCGAAATTGTAGGTCTTGCAGCTCCGCCGGGACCTCCCGTTATTGTTTCTGTTTTCCCTGTTTCAAAATCATATCTTTTAATTACATAAATCTGGTCGTTGGGATCTTTGTTGTATTGAAAATAGCCACCAGGATATACATCTTCACTATAATAAAGGTATTTTCCGTCTGGCGACATAAATGGTTCATTTACGTCTTGTTGATCGTTTTTACGTTTTGTGAGCTGTAAACCGGTTCCGCCAGATTTGTGGTATTGCCACATTTCCCCGGCACCCAAACTTCTTTCAGAAGTAAAATGTTTACGTGCAATCAAATAATTACCGTCTGCACTCCATACGGCATTGTTCAACAATCGGAAATCCTCTTCTGTAACTTGCTTTGCTTCACTACCATCTGTATTCATCACCCAAATGTTATCGCCACCACCAGCATCACTGGTGAACGAAATTTTAGTGCCATCGGGATTGAACCTAGGTTGTATTTCAAAAGGAATGCCCGTTCTTATTGCCTTAGCGGTTCCTCCCGAAATAGGAAGGGTATAAATATCGCCTAGCATATCAAAAACTATGGTTTTACCATCGGGACTTATGTCCAGGTTCATCCAAGTGCCTTCGTTAGTAGTAAAGGAGTGGGTTTTATAGTTGAAATCTTTTCCGGGGTTGGCAACTTCCCATTTGGACTCTTCCTTTTCCTTATCTTTTTTATCCTTCTTTTGAGCGTAAAAAGTAGTGCATATAGCAAGAGATAGGATTAATGAAAATGTTTTCATATTTAAAAAATTGGAGATTAATTTCTGGATTTAATATTGTTTTCGCACAGCGATATAATTTCTGAAATACGCTTTTGTCGAGTTTCTTCCCTTTTTGCGTGATTTAGCCAATAAAGATAGCTTTTTCTATAACTACGGCTGAAGTTTTTAAAGTTTGAAAATGCCTTTGCGTTATTATCAAATTCTTTTTGAAGATCTTCAGGAATTACTAGGTTTTCCACATCGTCCAAAGCTGTCCAGCTTCCATTTTTCTTGGCTTCTGCTATTGCCTTTTTTCCGTTTTTGTGAAGTAGGTTTTCTCTTTTCAATTCCTTTAAATACGACTTATTGAGAGCGCTCCAAACACTTTTTGGGTTCCGCGGACAAAAATATTGCTGACGCTTCCCATCGCCAAGGCTTTTCACCGTGCTGTCAATCCAACCGTAACAAAGGGCTATTTTAACCGCTTCTTCCCAGCGCATCGTTGGAATTTCCATTTCAAGCTTGTAAAAAATCAGGTAAACACCCTGGGGATGTATTTCATGATTTTGGTGCAGCCATTCACGCCATTCTTTATCCTTTTTAAAATAAAGTGTAGGCTTGGTTTTCATCGTTTTATTTCTTCGGAATTCACATAGAAATCTTTTTTTATTTCTACTGTTTCAATTGCAGCTGGAAATTTTTTGGTCTTCCATTCCGAAGTAGGGTAAATCCATTCTTCTTTACCGTTCACCACGGCAATTATAGGCATATCAAAATTTTCAATGATATCAACATATCGAAATTTCAAGCTATTTCCATCTGCTAGGGAATATTCCACTTTTGGAACCATGGTAGTTCTCAAATACTGATCAAAAAATGCTGTAAGATCTATTCCGCTCTCTTTCGAAATGTATTCCTCAACTTGCTTTGTGGTAACTGTTTGGTGGTAAAACTCTTTATTCAATCCACGAAGGATATTTCGCCATTTTTCATCATTATCTACAAGCTGCCTTAAGGTGTGAAGTATGTTTGCGCCTTTGTAATACATATCGCTACTCCCGGGATTGTCAACATTATACTCACCAATAATGGGGCGGTCATTTAAAATATTTTTGCGTATTCCAACAACGTATTCCGAGGAAGCCTTTTTTCCGAAGAAATAATCCAAATACAAATTTTCGGAATAATTGGTAAATCCTTCATGGATCCACATATCTGCCACGTCTTTGTTCGTAATATTGTTTGCGAACCACTCGTGGCCACTTTCGTGTATAATGATAAAATCGAATTTCAATCCCCAACCCGTGCCGGAAAGGTCACGGCCTAAATAGCCATTTTTAAATTTATTGCCATAGGTTACGCTGCTTTGGTGCTCCATTCCCAAATAGGGCGCCTCGACAAGTTTATAGCCATCTTCATAAAAAGGGTAGGGGCCAAACCAGTGCTCAAAAGCTTCCATCATTTTTGGCGCTTGTTTAAATTGCTCTTTTGCTTTCGCCTCATTCTCGCGAAGCACATAATAATCCATATCGAGCATTCCTTTTTCGCCTTTGTACTTTTCACCCCAATGCACATAATCGCCAATGTTTATGTCCACACCATACGCATTTATTGGGTTTACCACTTGCCAGGTCCAAGTTTTGGTAGAGTCGGTTTCACTAACTTTAATTAGTCTTCCGTTGCTTACATCCATTAAATCCTTAGGAGTAGTTACGGCAATAGTAACCCCGTTATCGGGCTCTTCGGATGGATGGTCCTTTAAAGGCCACCAAACACTGGAACCAATACCTTGGTTGGAAGTTGCTATAAAAGGCTTGCCATTACTGTCTTTTGTCCAAGTAAAACCTCCATCCCAAGGGGGGCGAACGGCTTCAGTTGGTTTTCCGGAAAAATAGATGGTTATATTATTTTCGCTTCCTTTTATTTGTTTTTTCTGAAGTTTTAAAAAATGAGCATTTCCTTCAGAAGTGTACGTTATCTCCTTTCCATCTTGAAGTATTTTATCAATTTTCATAGGAGTCTGCAGGTCTATTTGCATAATATTGTTAGGCTCCAAGACTTTATAGGAAATGGTGTTGCTTCCTTTGATGGTTTTTTGCGAAGGATTCACTGTTACTTTTAAATCATAGTGCGTTACATCCCACCACGCTCGTTCCGGCGTTATTCTTCCTATAAGCGTATCTGCGCGCGTAAATTTTTGCGCCAAGGCGGATTGAAATAAAAATAAAATTGCGACGAAAAACATCCCCCTAACTCCCTTCAGAGTGGAAATAATGTTTTGATTTTTTAGTGTAATCATTTTATTAATTTATTATCTAAATACCGAATTTGGAAACATGACAATACTTTCAAACCCATCCTTTCCTACTGAAGCTACACCGAAAAAGTAATTGTCAATCACAATGCCTTCCAAAGTAAATTCTGAAACATCGCCTACAAACCGACTATAATCCCAAGTTGGGCTGGTTGTATCCCGCCAATAAATTTTATAACCCGTTGCGCCATCTACTTTGTTCCATTTCAGTTTGGCGGAAGGCGCTACAATACCACCAATAGCAACGTTTGATGGAGCAGGAGGTGCCCAGGCAAGACTGGCCAGATTTATCGCGTTAACAGCGGTGAGTTTTGCTGCGTAGTCAAAATTCACAAACTTGAGTTTGTCGCCATATTCTATTCCTTTTTCGGTTCGAATGTCTTGGTGTTGCTGATTGTAATTTTCATGTGCTTCCATAATTCTAATTCCAGCCCAGCCCAAATCATTGAAGGGACGGTGATGTCCTCCACGACCAAAACGATCCAATCTATAAATCATCATTGGGTTCATTTCTGGCATATATGTCTGAGTTGTCTTTAAAACGTAACGCGCAAGTTGGCGCGAAATGCCATCTACCTCTCCACCATAGAATCGTCGCATTTGTCGTTCGCGTTCAGTTTCGGTGGGCGGAACTGGTTCACTGAAAATTCTGAAATCGCGATTACTGATTACGCCATTTACCCCTTCAATGTTCCCGATCATATCATTATTTAATACTCCAATAATTTCCCAACCATTATTTTTTGCGTACGCCGCAAAACCTTTTCCGCCAAACAGCCCTTGTTCTTCACCACTTAATCCCAAATAAATAATGCTGCTTTCAAATTTATATTTTGAAAGAACCCTAGCCGCTTCAATAGCCCCTGCCATGCCACTGGCGTTGTCGTTAGCGCCGGGTGCATCTTTTGTGTAATCGCTGCCGTCGCTGTTTCGCGAGTCTATATCACCACTCATGATGATGTATCGGTTTGGGTATTTTGTTCCTTTTTGAACCGCAGCCACGTTTACAATCCAAGTGTCTTGGGGAATGCGGTCGTTGCCTTCGGCTTTTACGAAATCTTTTTGATAGAAAACATTTAAACAGTTGTTGCACTCTGTTGAAATCTTTTCAAATTCAGATTTAATCCATCTTCGTGCTGCACCGATCCCACGGGTGTTGCTTACGGTATCGCTAAAAGTATTTCGGGTGCCGAAATTTGCAAGCGTAGTAATATCAGCTTTAATTCGTTCCGAGGAAACAGAATTGATAATGTCGTATATTTTTTGATTGGTTTGGGAAAAGGAAGAAAGGGTAAAACAAAGTATAATGAAGCAAACAACACTTTTCATTGGGAAAGGAATTTTGTTTAAAAATACCAAAAAGAACCAAGAACCTACTAATAACTTTTAGAGAATGTAAAAAATGTAACTATTTAGATTCAGCCACTATAGCGAGCTTCTTCCCATTTGGGCTTATGGCCATACGGGTAATATTCTTTAAACCGTATTCTTCCAAAGAAGCAACCCTTGTCCACTCTGAATCTCCAAGCGTATCATACATATAAAGCTTGTTTCCACTGCCAATGAGGATTTGGGTATCGTTGAGCCAAACATAATCCTGAATGCCAATGGGCATTTCGGTTACAAAAAAGCTTTCATAAGAGTCCATATCCAATAGATAAAGATCTAAATTCCCTTCTTCGTTTAGTAACGAATAACTCATTGAATTGATTTTCGGGACTTTTTGAAGCGACCTCCCCACATTATAAAACAAGGTATCTGCCTTTTTTAATGGCAAATCAATCATTACTAAGTCCATTTTATCGCCGTCCAAAACTGTGGAAAGAATTTTTTGATCGTTGTAAAAAGCGAAATAAGCTATTTGTAAATCTTTGATTAATTCAGTTGATTTTCCTGTTTGTGAATCATACTTATACAATCTTTGCAAACCATCTTTGTCAAGTCTAACAGCTGCAATATCAGCACTAGTAGGAAGTTTTTGAGGAGAATATTCGCCGCCCTCGGTTTTGGTATTGAACCACTTTTTGGATTTGGTATTCAAATTATATTCCGCGATATCGGTTTGTCCCTCATTATTTCCTGCAAAAAGGAGGGTTTCGTTAGAAGGGAAGAATGGCTGGTTGTTGTAACCATCGTTATTTGAAACTTTTTGTAAATTCAGCAGTTGCAAACCTTCGTATGCGGGGGCAATATCAACTACAAAGACGTCAGTATTATTTTGGGCAAACAAATGTTGTGCTACTAGTAGCACAATTACAAAAAGGAATTTTTTCATGACAATTAATTTTCTTCAAAAATAGCAAACTCTGCGCCATAAATTTCTGTATTCAGTATTCATACAGGTTTAATAAAAGGAGAGTGTATAGAAGTTGTTATTCCACTATTAACATTTCAGTAGAATGGAATGGAGTCCCACTATTGGTAATTCCTTCAATTTCAATTTGAAAGCGACCCTTTTCATCGCTTGTGTAAAAAGTGATTTCGGCATTTTTATAGCCGTTGCTAGAAATATTTGGCTTCCAAAATAAGGTTGTCCGTTTGTCTTCACGGCTTCTGTTTCTATCTACTAGTGAATAATCCGGAGCATAAAATTCACGAGCGGTATAAAAACCTTCCAGTTTAAAGTTGATTGAGCCAAGCTTTTTGTCCGTAATATTTCTTTTGTTGCCTGAGCCTTGTTTTGTATAAATAGCAATAATACCTTGGGCCTTTAAACTGTATGCTGCAGAAGCATGACCCGTATTTAGTATATCAATAAAATCTATATCTGCTTGATGAATGGATTTTGCATACGGCAAATCAACTTCTACATCGTCAACGTAATAAGCTGGCTCCAATCCTCTTAAGGTTACTAGAATATCTTGCGAAGTTCCAGGATTACTTGGGTCATATTTTCTACCTGTTCTTACTCCCGGAATGTTTTCTATTAATTCCATAAAGTTACCAGCTCCGTGTTGTCCCATATCATCTACCACAATACGATGTGAGGGTGAAAAGGATCGCGTTCTTTTGTCTCTTATGCTTTCTTCAATATCTTCCTGTGTTTTTGCTTTTCCAGTTAGCTTTACCTCGTCTAATAATTCCCTTTCACTATCAAATTCAAAGTCTCTAAAAACTTTGTTGCGTGATTTTTTAATATAATTTTCTACGTTTTCAATTTCTAGGTTTTGGTTAAAAGGGTTTGCAATTCTATCTGGTATAATAGTAGGTCTTTGGGCAGGTGGGTCTAATTTTATATTGGTATCGGTATAATTGGGGTTTTCTGAGGAAAGGCCAGACCCAGCTTGCAAAAACACGTCTATGGTATCGTGGAACACAAAGGGACCATAGGAAAAACGACCAATGTTATTGGTGTTATCTGTTTCTTGATAAAATCCTTTCTTTCTGAAAGTGAGTTTAGTCTCGCTGTATTTGTTTTGAAAAGGCGATTTTGCATTTATTGTATGGCCGCTGATGTAGATTCCATCTTCTGGTTTAAACTCTTGCCGTACACTATTCTGAAGAAGTTCCTGCCAGGTAAAGCGGCTCCAACCATGGGTGAGCATTATCAAATCTAATTGCCCACTCTTTTTTATAGAGTCGCCAGCGGTAAAAAAGTAATTTGGCGATTTTATTTTGCCTCTAATATCTGAATTTAACAATAAATAGGTCTTTATATTCTCGGCATTTATGTTTGGCTCTATCAAGTCAGCATCAGTAATGGAAACAGAGAACGTACTGGGAACAGCTTTTCCTAAATTATCTCTTATTTCAATATCCATGTTAACACGGTCACGAATACCTGTTGAAAAGCCGTTTGTCTTTTTAACGGTAACAGAAATTTTATTTTCTTTATTTATATAAACCAACCGTTCTGCCACAGGTTTTTCCGATTCGTTGAAAAGAACGATGTCCAACACGCCTTCAATTAAATCTACTGTTGGAATTTTAACCAACATTGTGCTTACGTTTTTTTCCTGCGTATAATCAAAAGCGGGAAGCCCCCTTTGTTGACCAATGATCAGTACGTTTTTCAACCCTTCTTTTTTATTGGTAGTAACGTTTATTAAAACATCTTTATCGGTTATTGATGTATTCATTACATACCCTTCAGAAAGCGGAAGAGGTAGCGGGTATTGGATGATTTCATCATTTGTAGTGATTACCGCGCGATATTCTTTGGCTGGTTCTGGTTTTAAGAAGAAAGTGCCGAGTCCAAACTCAAAAGTCTTAAAATCGGTTACTTTATTTCCTTCCGTATCTTCAATAATGCCGACTACTGGATTTGCTGATAATTCGGCATCTTTAATTTTTACAGCTACTTTATTATTAATTCCATTAACTAAATAGCCTCCCTCGGGATAAAAGCCAATTTCTGGTAGCTCTGAAGTTTGGGTTGTTTTGTTTTCCTTACCGTCTTTGCTATTTGCATCTGAGTTAATAGCAAATAAAGGAATCTCCTTTTTAAAAAAATAATCCCTTGGTTGATTGCGCATATAATTGGTAAAAGCCCGTAAAAGATAAGTCCCTTCATTAAGATCAATTGGCAACTTGAAATCCCCGTTAACACTTAAGGACTCTGTAAAAAGTTTTCTATCTGCAATTACCTCGTTTTGTTCGTTTATGAGCTCGACATAAATTATTTTGCTTTTTGCGGTTTTTGTATGTGTCACGCCATTTACTAAATAAGTGTTGAACCATATGTTTTCTCCCGCAGTGTAATAGGGCTTGTCTGTTTGAATATATATTTTTTCGGGATATTTTTCTGTTGTGTATTCGTTAAGTCGGTTAAGAATTAAAATTTTTAATCCAGATGTATCAACAAATGTAAAGGCAAGGCAAGAAAGGGTAAGTATTATTAAAACAAGTTTATTTTTCATTACTTATTTGCTGATATTCTCCTAAAGGTAAGTATTCTAAAAAAAAAGTCCAACAGATTTTTTAAAATCTATTGGACCTAATATTTATAAACTTTAGCTATTTAATTGATAATTAGCGCAAAACGATTAAAAGGGATATGTGTTTTCCGAAATTACTTTATTTGCAATTGTTTTTCGCAACTCACCAATATTTGGCATGTTTTGATATTTGGTGAATCGTTTAAGTCCCATTAACATTGCGCGTTGTTCATCTCCTTCAGAAAAAGAAAGAATTGCTTCTTTCGCTTTCACAGTAATAATATCAACAGCATGGTAAAGGTATAATTGCGACATTGCAATTTGTTCCTTTTGCGTATCCGCTCCAAAGCGTTTTGCATTCTTTTCGGTACGAAGGATAGCGCTCTCGGCCATATAGATTTCAATCAAAATATCTGCAGCGGCCATCAATGTTTGCTGATGTTCTTCCAGTTCGGTACCATATTTTTGCACGGCGCTTCCGGCAACCATTAAGAACACTTTTTTAAGTTTGGCAATCATTGCTTTTTCCTCTGAAAGTAATTCTGAATAGTCGGGGGTTTCAAAAGAAGGAATTCCCATCAATTCTGAGGCAACTGCCTGGGCTGGGTTTAAAAGATCTACGTGACCTTTCATTGCTTTTTTTACCAACATGCCCACTGCCAACATACGATTGATTTCGTTGGTGCCTTCATAGATACGGGCAATTCGAGCATCGCGCCAAGCAGACTCCATGGGGGTATCTGCGCTGTAACCCATTCCGCCGTAAATTTGGATGCCTTCATCACTACAATTTTGAATGTCTTCAGAAACGGCAACCTTTAGTATAGAACATTCAATAGCATATTCCTCAACACCTTTTAATTCTGCTTCTTGGTGGCTATTACCAGCTTTTACGCGAAGCGCTATTCGGTCTTCAATATTCTTTCCAGCACGGTAGCAAGCACTTTCGCCCACATACGCACTGGTTGCCATTTCGGCTAACTTTAGCTTTATTGCGCCAAAGGAAGAAATAGGCACATTAAACTGAATGCGCTCATTTGCGTATTTAACGGCACTCGAAATAACACGGCGTTGTGCGTCAAGACTGGCAGCAGCAAGTTTTATTCTGCCTACGTTCAAAGCATTCATGGCAATTTTGAAACCTTCACCGCGTTCGCCCAACATATTTTCAACAGGAACCTTTGTGTCACTGAAGAAAACCTGACGGGTAGAGGAGGAGTGGATTCCCAACTTCTTTTCTTCCTCGCCCATTGAGATTCCGTTTTCTGGATCGTTTTCAACAATAAAGCCAGTGATGTATTTATCATCTTCAATCCGTGCAAAAACAATCAGTGTATGACAAAACCCTGAATTTGAAATCCACATTTTCTGTCCACTGATTTTGTAGTATTTTCCGTCTTCAGAAAGTACTGCTTTTGTCTTACCGCTATTGGCATCACTTCCCGCACCTGGTTCGGTTAAGGCATATGCGCCAAACCATTCTCCCGTAGCAAGTTTTGGTACGTATTTTTTCTTTTGCTCTTCGGTTCCATAAAGCGTAATAGGTAGCGTACCGATACCTGTGTGCGCTCCAAAAGCAGTAGCCACAGAACCCGTAGCACCAGAGATATAGTCACAAACAAGCATAGTGGTTACAAAGCCCATACCGAGCCCACCATATGCTTCGGGAACTGCTACACCCAGCAAGCCCATTTCGCCAGCTTTACGCATAACTTCTTCCGTTAGCGCATAATTTTTATGCTCAAACTCTTCCTTCTTAGGCCATATTTCGCGATCCACAAATTCCTTCACGGAATCGCGCATCATCTTTTGCTCTTCGGAAAAATCTTCTGGCGTGAAGACGTCTTCGGCTTTTGTTTCTTTTACTAGAAATTGACCGCCTCTTAGTAATTCAGAGTTATTTTTAGTTTGTGTTTCCATTTTTTCTATTTTGTATTTTAAATTCTAAATTTTGAATGAAAATTTAGATGTTATTGTTTTTTAAATTGGTCTGAGCCGTGATTATTATTTTGGTCAAAATGTTTATTATATGTTCTATTTCCGTCAAAAAAGGGGAAATATTAAGTTGGGTCAAATCAGACTTGTCCAAAAGTTTAAGCCAATATTTTGTTTCGCGTGCTTCCTTAGAAGCAATGGACATTTTATTTATAAAATCCTTTTTCGACTGGGCTGCCGATGCTTCTTCAACGTTAGCACCTATACTGGTTGCCGAACGTACAAGTTGTTTTGAAAGAATGTATTCCTTTTCATTTTGAAGTTTTTTGTATAAAGAAATTATATCAAGGGAAAACTTAAAGGTTTTGTCAATAATGATATTTTCCTTCTTCGGCTCCATTCATTCAAAATTTAGAATTTACCATTTATAATATTTCATAAATACCAGCCGCTCCTTGTCCAGTCCCCACGCACATTGTTACCATTCCGTATTTACCTTGTAGGTTTCGCTTGCGCATTTCATCAAAAAGTTGAACGGAAAGTTTCGCACCGGTACAGCCAAGTGGATGCCCCAATGCAATTGCACCTCCGTTTACATTAACTTTTTCTTTATCCAATCCAAGTTCACGGATAACCGCCAGTGATTGCGATGCAAAGGCTTCGTTAAGTTCTATAAGCTCCATTTGTTCTTGCTTCAATCCAGCTTGTTTTAGTGCTTTTGGAATTGCATAGACTGGTCCAATTCCCATAATGCTAGGCTCCACGCCAACAGCGGCAAAACTCACCAATCTGGCGATGGGCTCAAGATTTAATTCCTTCACCATTTCTTCGCTCATAATCACTGCGAAGGCCGCACCATCACTCATTTGTGAAGAGTTTCCAGCGGTAACACTTCCACCTTCGGCAAAAACTGGGCGAAGTTTTGAAAGGGCTTCAATATTAGTGCCTTTACGCGGACCTTCGTCTTTAGTTACGGTATATTTTTCGGTTACTTTTTTACCCGAATCATTTACGAAAGTATGCTCCACTTCAATAGGAACAATTTGATCTTGAAAACGATTTTCATCCTGAGCTTTTAACGCGCGCATTTGGCTGGTGTAAGCAAACTCGTCTTGGTCCTCGCGGGAAACATTGTATTTCTTTGCAACAGCTTCTGCAGTCAACCCCATATTCCAATAATAGTCTTCGTGACCTTCTTTAGCCAATTTATAATCGGGAACTGGTTTGTAACCCCCCATCGGAATGTAACTCATACTTTCAGCACCCCCTGCAATAATGCAATCTGCCATTCCTGTTTGGATTTTTGCAGCAGCAATGGAGATGGTTTCCAATCCTGATGCGCAATAACGATTTACCGTCATTCCGGGAATATCAACAATATCAAGACCCATCAACGAAATCAGACGCCCCATATTTAGCCCCTGTTCGGCTTCGGGCATGGCATTACCCACAATTACATCGTCGATGCGTTTTTTGTCCAGTTGCGGCAATTCATTCATGATATATTTAATAGTTTCCGCAGCAAGCTCATCCGGTCTTTTGAAGCGAAATACTCCGCGAGGTGCTTTTCCTACTGCGGTTCTGTATGCTTTTACTATATATGCTGTTTTCATTTTTGTTTAGTATTTAGATGTTAGTATTGAGTATTTAGAAGGCTCATTTTTCTAACGATTTTATTAGTGCATAACTCATTTTTTGTTGTTCGACCACCTTGGATAAAATTGGATTTACAATGGTTTCTGAACAGAATGATAGTTTAATTGATAATAACAATTGAGTAAAAAGTTCATATGAAGATCCATTTGCAATACCAAGAAAATTCTTGAATTCTCCATTGGTATTTCTTCCTGCTCCTTCAGCAATATTTGAAGGAATTGAAACAGCACTTCTACGAAGTTGACTGATCAATCCAAACTTTTCTTCATTTGGAAAATTTGCAGTTAGAATATAGACTTCTTCAGCAATTTCCATCGCCTTATTCCAAATTTTTAAATCTTCTAGCTTATGCATTTTCTCAATTCTCAATTCTAACTACTCAATTCTAGTTTCTCAACGGTTTTCC